>JBFYSV010000092.1:0-44336 GCA_041301185.1 Anaerolineae bacterium | reverse complement strand
CCCCCGAGACGGGCAATTAAGTCTGAGGAGCGGAATGTTTCTTCCAGGATCACGGCGATGTTTTTAAGTGCCCGGTCCCCCTCATGATGACCAAACTGGTCGTTAATATTCTTCAATCCATACAGGTCAATATAAAAAAGGAGCATCTGCCGGTTGGCCCGCTGGGCGATCTTAATATGCTGTTTGCCCAGGGAGAAGAAACCTCTCCGGTTGAGCAGACTGGTCAGCTCATCGATGAGGGTCAGGCGCCGCATTTGTTCGGTGGTGCGATGGCGTTCTAAAGCAAATTCAATCGCGCGCATCACCTGCCTGGGTTGAGTCTCGTTTTTGATCAGATAATCCTGCGCTCCGGCATGCGCCAGGCGTTTTGCCAAAGCCGGATCATCCTGGGCTGCCAGGACAACAACCGGCAGGTGGGGCACCTGGTTACAGATCTCGCTGAATGTCTCATAGCCCTGGCTATCGGACAGGAACAGGTCGAGCAAAACAATATCAAAGTGATCCCGGCTCAGCAGATGTAACGCGGCTTGCAGCGATCTTGTGTGGACGGCATCAACCTTGCCAGGCTCGGCTCGGTCCAACTCGGCGAGCAGCATTTTCGCGTATTCGGGATTGCCATCCACCAACAGGACCTTTAAGGGGTAATCGCTCATTCCGTGCATCCGGGTGATCTGATCAGGTGGCTGGATTTTAGCATGTCCATAGCAGGTGGTCAACTCGCTAGCCCTGCTTTTGATATAATACTGCTGCGGATTATCGGTTGTATGTGCAGTAAATGATCGAATATGCTAAAATACGAACATGACAGAGCACACCATTCCTCCCTCTGTGCCCGAGCAGCCCGCTAAGCCTCCCCTGCCTGAGCCAAATCCAGTCACTCGAGTTGCCCATCGCCAGCAATCGTTATGGCAAATCAAGCTGCCCATCGCCATCTCGATCCTATTGGTAAGCGTATCAGGCGTAATGGTTCTGGTTGCGGGCTTTAGCAGGGGAGCTGAGCTTAGCACCCTGTCGGATATATCGATAATGTGGCTGATTGTGCCGATGCTGATCCTGGGATCAATGCTGGTTTTGGTTCAGATCGCGTTGATCTATATGCTGGTTCGCCTGCTGCCCGTTTTTCCCAGCTACAGCCGGCAGGTGCAGGATTTCTTTGTGTTGCTCAGTAAGCAGGTGCGCAAAATTTCAGATAAGAGCACCGAGCCTTTCCTGCGCGTTCATAGCATGAATGCGTCATTTGCGGCGTTCCGCCGGTCGGTCCGGCAATCCTTTCGGCGGTCGCGCGATCAAAAATAAAACGATGGGAGTTGAATCGTCATGAGCGAAGAAACTGATATCACCCTTAGCGGTGATCCAATGAAATCCAAAGTGTTGCTGGTAGGGGCGGTGCTTGGAGCTGCCGTGGGTTTGGGAGGGGCGTACCTGCTGGCACAGAAAGCCGAGCGAAGGGGTGAGCAGATTCAGATCAATGCCGGTGATATCGTTAAGCTGGGATTGCTGGTGTTTGGTTTGCTGCGCTCGGTCTCTCAGCTCAGGGAATAAGCCATGCCGCCGCTTAAAGAGCTGAAGTGCGTTCCCTGCCGAGGAGACAGCCCTCCATTGGCGGCAGACGAGATCGCTACACTCAAGCCACAGGTAAGTGACTGGGATGTGATTGAGGCGGAGGGCATCCCGCGCTTGCAGCGTGTGTTTAAGTTCAAGAACTTTGCATCAGCACTGGCTTTCACCAATCTGGTAGGCGAGTTGGCAGAGGCGGAAGACCATCACCCGGCGTTGTTGACGGAGTGGGGCAAGGTGACCGTGACCTGGTGGACCCATAAGATTAAGGGCTTGCACCAGAACGATTTCATTATGGCAGCCCGAACGGACGACCTGTACCTAGCTTAGCACTGGCTTATTCTTCTTCAAGCATCCAGCCCTGGACACCGGGCTGGATTTTTTTATTGGGCGTGGATAAAAACAGGATAAATGTCAGGATTGACAGGCGATACAACCGAAGCTATGATATGAACGAACGTACGTTTTTTAGGAGGCCATATGATCACACTAACCGCCACACGAGGCGAGCGTACCCAGGCTGAGATTGTCCAGGCTGCCCACCGCTTATTCTTGTGCCAGGGCTATCATGGCACCTCCATGCGCCAGATTGCTGCCCAGGCGGGGATTGCCCTGGGGGGAATATACAATCACTTCGCCAGCAAAGAAGATATCTTCATCGCCGTTCTGGTGGAAGGGCACCCTTTTCACGATATCATGCCGCTATTGCTGGCGGCTGAGGGCGAAACCATCGAGGGTTTTATCCGGGATTCTGCTACCCGCATGGTAGCCATAACAGAGAACCAGACAAAATACCTCAACCTGATGTTCATCGAGCTGGTTGAGTTTGAAGGGAAACACCTGCCGCAGATCTTTAAGGTGTTTTTTCCCGGCGTGGTGACTTTTTCCCAGCGTTTCGTGGAAGGCAAAGCAGAGCTGCGACCGATACCTGTAATGACTCTCGTACGCGCCTTCATTGGGCTTTTCTTTTCATACATCATGACCGATCTGATCATTGGCGAGCAGCTGCCACCAGAAATGGGAGAAAATGCCCTGGAGCATTTTGTAGAGATTTTTTTGCATGGCGTTCTGCAAAGCGAGTCTCACCCGGAGGGCGGGCATGGTTAATTTGCGCCTGATCTCGCTGATTCGCAAGGAGTTCATTCAGATCCTGCGCGATCCGCGCACCCTGGTGCTGGTGCTGGTAATCCCGGTGATGCAGCTATTCTTGCTGGGTTATGCTGCCACCAACGATGTGCGCAATGTGCCTATGGCGGTCTACAACCAGGATCGCGGTCCGGCAGCCCGCCAGCTGTTGGATGCTTACAAAGCAGCAGATTATTTCCATCTGGCGTACGAAGTGTACTCCGAAGAGGAGCTGCGTGAGCTGATCGATAATGGCCAAGCGCGCGCCGGGATGATCATTCCACCCGATTACAGCCAGCGCCTGTTATCCGAAGGATCGACCGAGGTTGCCTTTATCCTGGATGGTTCTGACCCGACAGCTGCCTCCACGTCACTGGCGGCAGCCCAGCTCATCGGTCAGCAGTATGCCACGCAGCTGCTGGTCGAGCGCCTCGCCCGGCGGGGATTGGTGGCATCCGTGCTGCTGCCGGTCGAGATCCGCACCCAGGTGTGGTACAACCCCGACCTGCTCAGCGCCTATTTCATGATTCCGGGATTAATCGGGATGATCCTGTCTGCGCTGACCTCGATCCTGACAGCAACCGCGATCGTCCGCGAGAGGGAGCGAGGCACCATCGAGCAGCTCATCGTTACGCCCATCCGCCCGTGGGAGCTGATGGTTGGCAAGCTGTTACCCTACGTCATCCTGGCGATATTGAACACATTGGAGGTGCTGCTGATCGGTTACTGGTGGTTCCATGTGCCGGTGCGCGGTGACCTGGGATTGATCTTAGGGCTTTCTGGGATATTCTTGCTCTCCAGTCTTGGCATCGGGTTGCTGGCTTCCACGATTGCCAACACGCAGCAAGAAGCGATGCTAATCGTGTGGATGACGCTTCTGCCCAGCCTCTTTCTCTCGGGTTTCTTTTTCCCCCTGGAAGCGATGCCGAGAGTCTTGCAGTTCATCTCTTACCTGTTCCCACTGCGTTACTACCTGGTGATCATCCGCTCTCTGATGTTGAAAGGAATCGATATATATCCCCTCCGGGATGAGATTATCGCCCTCGTGATCTTTGGGATTGGGATTATGGCAATAGCAGCCATGCGTTTTCGCAAGCGGCTGGATTAGTGAAGATAGCTTTTTATTTGGCAGTATTGCCAAGGAGGTACCCATGCACAAATTTCCGCGCAAGCTCGTATTACTACCCATATTGTTGTTGGCAGGGATTGGATTTACCTGGTGGATGTTGAGCGGCAGGAGCGCGCGGGCGGAAATCGGCCCGTTAGCAGCTTCTGGGACGATCGAGTCGACCCAGGTGATCGTTGCCCCGCAGGTTGGCGGGCAGGTGGTGGAGGTCCTGGCCCAGAAGGGGGAGGAAATACAGGCCGGGCAAGTCCTGGTAAGGTTTTCAGATACCTTGCTGGAAGCTCAACTGGCCCAGGCGCAGGCAGCCCTCGCCCAGGCTGAGGCGAATTTCAACCTGGTAGCGGCTGGGGCGCCGGACGAGCAGCGGCAGCTGGCAATCGCTGCCGCGGAGCTTGAGCTGGTATCTGCCCAGCAGGCGCAGGATGAGCTATACACCAAGAATAAGCTGGCTGCAGCTCAAGCAGCGAAAACCGTCGCGGATAGCCGCGACCTGCTGCGCGATGCTGAGCGCATCAATGAAAGCCTGAATTCGACTGCCAGCCAGACGGATATTGATATTGCCAAATCGCTGGTCACCCTGACAGATACAGCGATGGAGCGGGCTGAAAAGCAGCTAAAGCCGCTATTGCGAAAATCGGAGGATAATCCCAGGCGAGCTGCCTCTCTGCTGGTTGTTTTGCTACTGGAAAAACAGCACGACCTGGCTGTCAAGCGGCTGAATTACCTGGAGGGCGGCGCGGACGAGATCACCCTGGCCCAGGCTGAGGCTGGCCTGGAACTGGCGCGACAAAACCTGAAAGAAGCTGAGCGCCAATATGAGAACCTCGCCAAAGGACCAGACCCTGACCTGCTTGAGCTAGCGAAATCACGTTTGACCGTCGCCCAAGCGAAGCTGGCCGCGGCAAAAGCCGGGCCCACCCAGGAGCAGTTGGCGGTGGCACAATCTCAGGTCAAGATGGCGCGGGCTGCGATTGGTGTGATTGAGGCCCAGATGGCGAAGCTCAATTTGACTGCTCCCAGCGACGGGATTGTGCTTTCTCGCTCGGTAGAGGCGGGCGAGGTGGTGGCACCCGGCGCGCCGCTATTAACCCTAGGCAGGTTGGATGACCTGACGATCACCGTGTATATTCCCGAAGACCGCTATGGCAATGTACGGTTAGGGCAGACGGCGCGGGTATCGGTTGACTCGTTTCCCGGACAGGAGTTCAATGCGACTGTGGCGCGGATTGCCGATCAGGCTGAATTCACGCCCCGCAACGTGCAAACCCAGGAGGGTCGGCGGACGACTGTTTTTGCGCTTGAGCTAATCGTTGATGATCCGGATGGCAGGCTAAAGCCGGGCATGCCAGCTGATGTCACATTCGATGATGTTTAGTGAGGCCTGGCTTGGACTTTCTCATTGAAGCCAATGAGCTCCGGCGAAGTTTTGGCACCCTGCGAGCGGTGGATGGGGTTAGTTTGCAGGTGGCACCAGGCGAGATTTATGGGCTGGTTGGACCGGATGGCGCCGGGAAAACGACGTGCTTGCGACTGTTGTGTGGTGCAATCCTGCCGGATCGAGATCCCGGCGGGATGAAAGCCTCCATTCGGATAGCCGGGTACAATCTGGCAAGCCAGACGGAACAGGCCCGGGCGCATATCGGCTATCTCCCACAGCGATTTTCGCTGTATGAGGATTTAACGGTCATAGAAAACCTGCGCTTTTTCGCCGAAGTGCGCGGTTTAAGCAGCGCAGAGTGGAAACCGCGCTGCATGGATATCCTCAACTTTGTTGGACTGGACCCATTCGTGAACTTGCGCGCTGGGCATCTTTCGGGAGGCATGAAACAAAAATTAGGCCTGGCGGTAGCCCTGGTTCATCGCCCACGCGTCCTTTTGCTAGACGAGCCAACGACCGGGGTGGACCCGGTGACGCGCCAGGATTTCTGGCAGTTGATCATCCGCCTGCTGGTGGGTGGCGAGCAGGATGCGGTCTCAGTGTTGGTCAGTACTCCATACATGGATGAAGCCTCACGCTGCAACCGGGTGGGATTTATGCGCAGCGGACAAGTCATGGTGGAAGGGACACCAGCCGAGCTGGTGCGCCGCCTGGATGGCTGTATCCTTGAGCTGCGCGGCCAGCCTCTGAAGGTGCTGCGCCGCCTGGTGGAAACGGACCAGGCGGTTGACGCTGCCCTGATGTTTGGCGACCGCTTGCACCTGCGCGTCCGTCCCGGTACTGCACAAGAAGTGATCGCCCATCTGCACCAGCGTATCCCCGCGGCTGGCGCAGAGATCACACTTTTGCGCTCGATCCCTGCCCAGCTGGAAGACATTTTTATTGCCCTTCAGGAAGGATAAGAATTCGATGGGCGAAGAAGTCATCCAGGCAAATGAGCTGACCAAGTCCTTCGGCGAATTCATCGCGGTGGATCATGTCTCGTTTGCGGTGTACCGGGGGGAGGTTGTAGGTTACCTGGGACCGAACGGTTCGGGAAAAACAACCACGATCCGCATGTTGTTGGGGCTGTTACTGCCCTCCGCTGGGAGTGCCCAGGTACTGGGATTTGATATTCGCCGCCAGTCGGAACAGATCCGCCTGAATGTCGGCTATATGTCCCAAAAATTTGCCCTATATAATGATCTGACCGTTGGCGAGAATCTTTCTTTTTATGCCGGGGTCTACGGCGTGCGCAACCACAAGCGGCTGGATGAAGTGTTGGACCTGATTGGGTTGCGATCTTTGCACAGGGAGCGGGTCGGTAACCTATCTACCGGATGGCGCCAGCGCCTGGCGCTGGGGACTGCCATCGTCCACCGTCCCAGGCTGCTTTTCCTCGATGAGCCAACCAGCGGGGTTGACCCGATTGCCCGGCGGTCTTTTTGGGACTTGATTTACGAGCTGGTGGCGGGGGGGGTGACAGCGTTGGTGACCACCCACTACATGGATGAAGCCGAGTACTGTGGCAGGGTGGGAATCATGCGCAACGGATCTCTCCTGGCGATGGACACTCCCTCTGCGCTAAAGGAGAGCAGCCTGCCCGGGTTAGCCTGGGATGTGTGGATTGATGGGGACAGCGCGGGGATGATCTTATCGGCATTGGATGCCTTAATAAAATGCCCGTGCGTGCTGCGAGCAGGCCTGGTGGCAGAGCATTTGCGGGCGATCACGCCTGCCGGTATTGGTGCGCAGGATCTGCTTGATGAGCTGGCGAGGGCGGGCATTGCGGACGCCCGGGTCGAGCTGGTCGAGCCCACCCTGGAAGATGTGTTCCTTGCCCTGGCAACCCACAAAGATAAGCCGCCACCCGCCTGAGCCGGTGAACAAGCTATGGGATCTGCCAGGATGCCGGTTTCCATAATCGCCTTTCCTGGCGTATAATTTCAGCGTGGATATCGCCTCACCGCGTTTCCTGATTGCTGGAAAACTAAGCCGAGATTATTTGATTCTGCCAGGGGACCGGCCAGAATTGGATGTCCTGGGGGGCAATGCCCTCTACGCAGCCGTTGGCGTGGCGATTTGGGAGCCCGAGCCGCCGCCGGCAGTGATCGCCCGGGTGGGTGAGGATTTTCCGCAAGAGTGGCTGGAAAAGTGCGAGCAGCGCGGGTTGGACATTCGCGGGGTGAATATCTTGCCCCTGGCGGTGGATGTGCGCTCATTTGCTGCCTTCACCAGCCGGACGGCGCGTTCGATGGAAGATCCGGTTTCCCATTTTGCTCGCCTGGGGATGACTTTCCCAAAAGCATTGCTTGGATATCGCGCCCCGTCTTACCTGGATAGCCGTACCGGGTTGCTGCCAACTTCCCTGCGCCAGGGCGATATTCCGGGGGATTACCTGGATGCCAGCGTAGCACACCTGTGTCCGGTGGATTACCTGACACACAGCCTGCTTCCGGCGGTCTTGCGCCAGGCGGAATTTACCACGATCACCCTCGATCCTTCGCCAGGCTATATGAATCCCACCTACTGGAATGATGTGCCCGCCCTGATTACCGGCCTGACCGCTTTTCTACCCTCGGAGGAGGAGCTCTGTGCGCTGTTTCAGGGGCATAGCTCCGACTTATGGGAAATGGCAGAAGCGCTGGCCAGGTATGGCTGCGAGATCATTGTGATCAAGCGGGGTGAAGGCGGGCAGATGCTCTATGATGCTTCCACACGAACGAAATGGGAAGTCACCGCCTATCCATCTCGCCTGGTGGATCCGTCTGGGGCAGGCGACGCCTTCTGCGGGGGGTTCCTGGCAGGGTTGCGCCGTACTTACGACCCCTTAGAAGCCGTTTTATACGGCAATATTTCTGCTTCCCTGGTTGTTGAGGGCACAGGACCTTTCTACGCCCTGGATGCTCTCCCAGGATTAGCACAGGCGCGCCTGGAGGCAGTTCGCCAGGCTGTGCGTAAAGTATGATGGTATCGAAAACGATGACGCCTGAATTGATCAACCGGGTTCTCGACCTGGCGGTAGCCATCCAGCAGGTCCCCGCGCCAACCTTTGCAGAAGCCCGCCGGGCTGAATTTGTTCACCGACAATTCCTTGCAGAAGGCCTATCGGCAGTCAGCATGGATGCGGATTGCAATGTGTACGCCTGTTTGCCAGGGACTGGTGATGCCTTGCCGTTGGTGGTCTCTGCCCATCTGGATACCGTATTCCCTGAGAACACCGACCTGGCGGTCCGGCGCTCCGCGGAGGAGATTGCTGGTCCCGGGATCGGGGATAATGCCCTGGGGGTAGCGGGACTATTCGGGCTGTTGTGGTCTTTGCGCCTGCGAGGTAACACCTTGCCGGGCGACCTGTGGTTGGTGGCAAATGTGGGCGAAGAGGGGTTGGGTGATCTGCGCGGAATGCGGGCGGTTGTTGACCGTTTTGGTGATCAGGTTACGGCCTACCTGGTATTGGAAGGAATGGCATTGGGGCATGTCTACCATCGCGGCCTTGGGGTTCGCCGTTACCGGATTACAGTTCAAACCACTGGCGGGCATTCCTGGGTAGATTACGGTCGTCCTTCCGCAGTGCACGAATTGGCGGTCTTGATCACCCGCCTGACCGCTTTGCAGATGCCTGCCCAGCCCCGCACAACGCTCAATGTGGGTACGATCAGCGGCGGGACATCGGTTAATACCATTGCTGCAGCTGCTGATCTGGAGCTGGATTTGCGCTCGGAGGATATCAGCATGCTGGAGCGCCTGTCCAAGCAGGTGGAGAAGATTGTCGAGGAAGCCAGCCGAGCCGGGGTTGAGGTAAAGACGGAAGTAATCGGGTGCCGGCCTCCAGGGGAAATCTCCAGCGAGCATCGCCTGGTACGCCTTGCCAGGCAATGCCTTGAAGCACAGGGTGTCCAGTCGTACCTGCATATTGGCTCAACAGACGCTAACGTGCCTTTGAGTCGCGGCCTGCCGGCTGTGTGCCTGGGGCTAACCACCGGTTTTGGGGCGCATACCCAATCTGAATTTATCCGCACCCGCCCCCTGGCCCAGGGGCTACCCCAATTAGTCGCCCTGGTAGAGCAGGTTTTTACCTGATGCCAAACTTCAGGAGGTGAGCTTCGGTCCCATCCTTCCCTGAATGCACAAAGCCGCTTAGTACAACCCGCACGAAGGCTCAGGGAAAGTGAGTGTAAAAGTGCAGCCAAAGCGGAATCCGTTGTCAAAGCGGATGATGACACCGTACTCCTGTGCGCCGGGAGGAGCGATTGGACGCTGGATAGGGAGAATATCGGGGTTATCGGTTAGTTCCAGCGTGTATGCCCCGCGAGCAGCCTGAGTGAAGCCGGTTACCTTCTTCAAAGGTTCGGGCAAGCTGTCTGTATCCTCAGCCTGCATGCCAGCCTGGACTAGTTGATTCGTCTTTGCAAGCGATTCCCGGGCATAGCTTGAGTAGAGCGACAGCGTGCCGACCAGCCCAACGAACACAATCAGAGCGAACAGGCTCAAGACCAGCTTGCGAACTGAAAACTGGATGCTCCGAAACTCCTCAGCCCATACAGCCAGCACCCAACGGATCAGGCCTGCCACAGGCAGGAAGATGAAGGCACGCGGCAAGAAGGTCATCACCAAGAGAACAAAAAGACCGGCATAAAACTCCATACCGCCGCTCATCCCACGCAAGGAAAGCAAGGTTGTCAGAAGGGCACCCGCCAGAGAGCCGAACAGCACTCCCGGGATCCCGTCTTCTGGCCAGGCAGTGATCAGACCTACCACGCCAGCGGTAATTGTTGTGAATAAGATGCCGGTTACTGGCGGGTCGGTGTAGAAAAGCGGAATTCCCCGCAGGAAAATCGGATTAATCATTTGGGCAACCAGCCCATAAGCGAGTCCAGTAATCAGTCCGAACACCAGCCCCATAATTTTTCGCGTAGTATCATTCATAATGTACCTGCTACAAGACGCTTAAGCGCCGCTGAAGATGAGTGAGAACCGGAACCTCTCAGTATATACAATCTGCGGAGATAAATTGTTCAAATAGATCGGGAAACCAGACGGGCCCGGACATCCAGGGCCAGAACACCTTGTTTCTCGCCCATCACGCGCAGGGGATTAATCTCGATCTCAGCCAGCTCAGGAAAGTCAACCGCCAGCTGGGCTAGGCATAGCAGCGCATTCACCACAGATTCTCGATCTGCCGGGGGGATATTCCGGTAGCCGCGCAATTTGCGACCTGCCCAGGTTCTTTCCAGCATATACTCGGCATCTTCCTGGGTGATCGGTGCCAGGGCAAAGGTCACGTCTTTCAATCCCTCGACTTCAACCCCGCCAGATCCGAACATCACCAGGGGGCCAAAGTCGTGATCTTGCAGCGCGCCGAGGATGACGTCTTGACCCCCCAGCACCATAGGCTGGATATGGGCGCCAAGCAGGCTGGCCTCGGGGCGCATCTGGCGGGCATTATTCAGGATGGTATCGAAGCCTTGGACAAGCGCCTCCCCATCAATGATGTTGAGCAATACGCCGCCCGCATCAGATTTGTGCGAGATATCTTGGGAGGCGATCTTCATTGCCACAGGGAAACCAAAGGATTCTGCCAGCCGGAGTGCTTCTTCGGCGGTTGCCGCCAGGACAGTCGGCGGGGTTGGGATTCCATAAGCCTGGAGCAGGCGGGCTGTGACTTCTTGTGGCAGGTCGCCATTGGGTAGCCGTTCCTGTTGAGATATGTATGTTGCCAGCACGTCCGGTCGGGGATGTGGGTCGGCTTGATCGCAGTCAGCCTGTGCTCCGGGCTTGCCGGCGCGCTCCAGGAACTCGGCCCGCTCAGCCAGGATTGCCAGGGCAGACGCAGCCCGCTCAGGGAAGCGATATTCCGGGATGCGTGCGGCGCGAAAATGCTCGACTGCTTCCTGGATTAAGCGCTCGCCCATCAACGCGATGATAACCGGTTTGGTAGCGGAATGAATCACCGGGATGAGGGCTTTGGCAACTGCACCCGCAGTGTGCATCGGTGGGGGAGGTAAGATGACCAGCACGCCGAAAACCTGTGGGTCCGCCAGTAGGATGGCAAGGCAGCTGGCATACTGTTCGGGCGTGGCAGATGCCAGCATATCTACCGGATTGTGCAGGCTGGCGGCGGGAGGTAAGCCCGCTTGCAAGGCGGATACTGTCTTGGGGGTTAGCTCTGCCAGGCTCAATCCATTTGCTTCCAGAGCGTCAGCGGCTGTTACCCCGGGACCGCCGGCGTTGGTTAGCACTGCCATGCTGCGACCAGCAGGCGGGGGGCACCACGCCAGGGCGCGCGCCCAATCGAACATTTCTTCGCTGCTATCGGCGCGGATCACGCCAGCCCGGCGAAAAGCCGCGTTGAAGGCGCTCTCTTGCCCGGCAAGTGCTCCGGTGTGGGAGGCAACCGCTCGCTGCCCGCTGGCATAGCGTCCGACCTTAAGGGCGATGATCGGCTTTTGGCGGGCGACACGGCTGGCTTCCTCTACAAAACGGCGACCGTCACTCACCCCTTCCAGGTACAAAGTCAGCACCCGGGTGAACGGGTCACCTGCCACGAGGGCCAACACATCGGTCTCGTTCACATCCGCCTGGTTTCCCAGGCTGACCAATCGCGAGAGCCCGAATCCCTGACCGCGCGCCCAATCGATGACAGCTGCACAAATTGCCCCGGAATGGGAGATGAATGCCACATCGCCTGGCAGCGGTCCTGGGGGTGGCAGAAAGGTAGCGTCCAGGGGTAGGTGGGTGTCCAGCAAGCCAATACAGTTCGGCCCAAGCAGGCGGATCGCGTGCTGGCGGGCGATCCGCAGGCACTCCTCTTCCAACATGGCTCCTTGCGGGCCGGTCTCGCGAAACCCGCCGGAGGCAATGACAGCTGCGTGGATGCCGCGCTGGGCGCATTCTTCCAACACCCCCGGCACAGCCCGGGCAGGGATCAGCAGGATTGCCAGGTCAACAGGATCAGGCACCTGGGAAATTTGGGTAAATACGAGGCGTCCCAGCAGGCTGCCTCCATTGGGGTTAACAAAGTGCACCACTCCCTGGTAATTGCTCTGCACCAGGTTGCGTGCCAGCCCATAGCCAAGCTTGAGCGGGTTTTGTGAAGCGCCGATTACTGCGATTCCTTTGGGGGAGAAGAAAGGTAAGAGCGAGGTATCTACAGGTTGCATTCTGAACATTACCTGTGCAAGAGCAGTGTAGCAGCCCGATCGAATTTTACAGAAAACGTGTAGATGCCTTCCTTTACAGTCTGCCAGTGGCAATCTTGCCCATCCAATAGTGCTTTCTTAGGCGGCTTGGGCAGGCTGAGCAGGACTGAACCTTGCGCGCTGCCTGGACGTTCTAACTTGACCGCCACCCTACGAGGGGTAATTTTCCACGAGGCGACCTCAATCCCCTGTGTGATGTGCAAGTCGCTTCCCAGGTATTGCGGCTGACCGCTGGTCAATGGACGAACAGCGAGCAGCAAAGCGTCGTGGGGCAGAAGCCTCTCTCGTAAGAGCTTGCCACGCCCCATGCGGTGGGTCTTCTGAGTCCAGAACTCGCGTGCCAAGTAGGTCACCTGCGGGTCGAGACCGAACTCGCGCAGGTTAACGGTGATATCCTGGGGCTCATCATCCCAGTTGATATACGCCAGCAAGTGCCACTCCCCAGCCGAGTTTTCCAGGTCAAGCCGCAGGCGGCTGGGGGTTTCAAGGTCAAACCACTCCAGGATTTGGGCGGCGCGGCCCGCCAGCGGTAGCAGGCGTTCGGCAATTTGCAGGCGCGCTGGGGATAATGCCGGCAGATCGTCAGACAGGATCAACGAGCCGCCAGTCATACTGACAACGCTCGCCGTGGTGCGGACTTCGGCTTCGGTGAGGGAGGTATTCTCGCGCAGCAGCAGGCAGTCGGGGTCATTGATCCACCAGCGCCGGTGCAGTGGAGCGCGGCTGATCGCGTTTCGGGAAGCGTAATACGCGGAGGGCAGGTTGGCTTCGTGGCGGACGAGAGATTGCAGCCCGTTGATATCCGGGTACCAGGTCCAATGCGTGTCTGGATTGATGCGCATGGCGTTCACCAGCCCGATGGCAGATCCCAGGGGAGAGCCACAACCCAGCAGGAAGGCCGCATCCCCTGCTGCGGCGCGCAAGGCTTCTATCCCGGCGCGCAGAGCCTGGGCGCGCGTGACGGTAGGGTCATGACGCTTGCCAGGTAAAGCGCCGGCATACAGGAAATCCAGCTTAATATACGGAAAACCCCACTCATGGACGGCGCGCTCGACGACCTGGCTGGCATATGCCAGTGCGTCCGGTTGAGTAAGATCCAGGGCGGTAGCGATTGTATTCCACAGGAAACCGGCATTGACCGGGCGATTAAGGCGGCCGCGCAACAGCCAGTCGGGATGCTCAGCCGCCAGTCTGGATTTGGGATGGACGATGAACGGCGCCAACCATAGCCCGGGAGTCAAACCATCTGAAGCGATTTTTTCTGCCAAAGGGGCGACGCCTTGCGGAAAAGTTGTTGCAAAGTTAAACCAGTCGCCCACCTGAGCCTGGTAACCGTCATCGATCTGGAAGATTTGCAGAGGCAGGTTGATTTGCAGCCTGCGAAGGGCATCCAGGTTGCTTTCCAGCGCGCTGGCTGTGATGGTCCCGGTATATTGCTCGGATGAGAACTGGTACCAGGAGCACCAGCCGGTCGGCGAGGGGTAACGGGCGGGGGGTAAATCTTCCAGGCCATGTTCTCGGGCAACCCGCTCAAGGTATGCGCCTAATGGATCAGGCTGGTCGATTTGGATGAATTGCAAGCAAGCCCAATCGGTATTCATACCGGCACCCGAATCCAGCCGGACGCCATCGCCGTTGGCCCACATGCGCAGCCTGGGAAGTGATGAGTCGATACGGGCTTCCAGGCTGCCAAAATGCTGCTTCTGGGATAAGAACCCTGCCAGAATACCGGCGCGCAGAACCCGGTCGCCCAGCACGGCGAACATATCGCTGGAAAAGTGACCCCGCCGAGAGGGCTGCGGGGTTCCCTGGTTGACGTCCGTTGGGGCGCGCAGCGGGCCCAAACGGGTACGGTGAAACTGGTCGCCTGCCCCGTAGACACCGCAATACGACCAGGATTGCCAGCCATTGGAGAAAAATGCCGGGTTGAGAGGCGGTCTGGCAAAAATCGTTCCGCCTGCTGCCGGGTCCAGGCGCAGCAACTCGATCCGCTCGATCTGCACGGGTTGTTCGCCGTGATTTTCAAGCTGTAGCTTCCAAAACAGGAAGGGATGTGAATCAGATAGCGCAAAGCTCAGCTTAATTGCCAGACCCTGCGCATCCGGGTTGCAGCTCGCCTCCAGCAGGTGGAGCCGCCCGTGAGGCGATGGGATCGCCTCGCTTTCTGTGATGCGCGGCGAAAGCCATTCCTGCAAGGCAGAAAAGCGTTTGGAGCCGCGCCGGTAAGTCACCCGCATACCGGCTTTCTGCAAGGCGATCCGATCGTCGTGGCGGTCGATCAGATCCCAGGTAGCGTTTGGGGGATCTATGTGAAACTGTAGCCAGTCATTTTCCATAGTTGGCATGGCTAAGAAGGTGGGCAGGCAAGGGTTGTATTGGGTGATCACCAGAGGTTAACCTCTGGTAAATGATCCGAGACTGGTTTTGTTGTCGAGTATACTTTATCCCATGTCATCCGAAAAGGCAAATCCAAAGGGCGTGGTACGAACGGTTTATCTACTTCGGCACGGGGAAAATCCGGCTAACCTCACCAAAGAGATGTCTTGCCGAAAGGTGGACTACTCGCTCACGCCTAAGGGTCGTATGCAGGCTGAACAGACGGGGTATTATTTTCGGAATATCAATATCGCTGGGATCTATGCCTCTCCTTTGAAGAGGGCCAGGGAGACTGCTGAGATTGTGGCTGCCATCAATGGGTTGCAAATCAGGATTGCCGAAAACTTCCGCGAGCTGGATGTCGGTCATCTGGAAGAAATGGGGAACGATCCGCAGGCTTGGCAAATTCATTCCGAGGTTATTCGAGATTGGATGAACGGTAAGCCGGAGACCTGCTTTCCAGGCGGGGAAAACTATTTCATGGCACGGCAGCGATTACGAGAAGGAATTGAGACCGCCCTGGATTGCTCCCCGGGGGGTGAGATCGTTGTCGTAGGGCACGGCGGCATATTTTCGGCTGGCTTGATGGATCTGTGCCCGGGTACAGACCGGGAAATTTTACGCCGTACAGATTTTCATAACTGTGCGGTCAGCGAGATCGCCATGCAAAAAGTGGATGATCGTTGGCAGGGGGAGCTTGTCCGCTGGGCAGATGCTTCGCACCTCATGGGAGAAGCCGCCGAGCTGGTTTCCGGGCTGCCATGATAAATGGCTTGCGGTTACCTGTGAGGGCCAGCTAGATAAACTTCCACTCTCTCGCCCGGCCCGACGTTCAAGCGCTCGGCGGCGCTGCCGTTGACTACCGAGACGATCAGGTTGCCTGTGCTTCCGTACAAGGCTACCAGTTCGCCTGCCGGGCGCTCACCGAAGGTGTTCACCATGCCTTTGATTTCCACGCCCCCCAGGCGCACGATTAGCTCAGCCTGGGAGGCAAGCAGGGGATTGAGATGCTCACGGCGGATATTGGTTGATAGACTGCCAAAGTGATCGACATGGATGATCTCGCCGAGCAACCCGTGTGGTACGGGTTGCGGCTGAGGTAGTTGCAGTCGCAGCAGGTCCGAGATCGGGCTGCCGAGTGTGTCCAGCGTCACGCCATTTGCCAGGTGGGCGGCTGTTGGGGCAAAGATATCTCGCCCGTGAAAGACATGGCTGACCTCCGCCAACCAATATTGAGGGCGGTCAAGCTGGTAAAATCGGCTCTCTTGTCCCCTGTTTTCGGATTGTTCCAGCCAGGCGGTCAGGATGCCATTGTCTGGGCCGACGAAAAACTGTGAGCCGATCTGGGCCGCAATGGGCCTGCGAGCGGTGCCTACCCCAGGGTCAACCACCACAACATGGATGGTGCCTTGCGGAAAATATGGCGCTGACCGGGATAAGATCACCGCTGCTTCACCTACATTTTGCGGTCCGATCAGGTGACTCAAATCGATGATCTGGGACTGTGGGGCAATGCCCCAGATGACGCCTTTCATCACACCAACATTTCCATCCTTGAGGCCGAAATCGGTCATTAGAGTTATGCACCTCACGCTGCCCTCCTTGCGAAAATTGATGGGTTTCAGCCAAAGACTATAGCATAGCGCTCCGTCGAGGTCAATATGATAGAATCTCCCCCGCGCAGATAGACTTGTCACGATTACTGGTGGCGGGATAAAACTACTGGTCGATTTTGTCTGCCATCCGCGCAACCTTTTCATTGAGGATGCATCTAAATGAGTACAGGTAAAGCACTACAAGATTACTCCCTGGACGCCTTGCGAGCAGGGGATCGAGTTGAGTTTGCCCGGCTGGTTGAAGCCAATTACGAGATGATCTACCGCCTGGCGATAAGGATGGTGAACGACCCTCAGGATGCTGAGGATATCTTGCAGGAGACTTTTCTGAAAGCATATCGCCATTTGAAAGGCTTTGATGGCCGTTCCAGGCTGTCCACCTGGTTGTACCGGATTGCTACCAATGAAGCGCTGATGTTTTTACGGCGCAAAAAGCTGGATACAGTCTCAATCGATGAGACCCCCGATATGGCTGACGACGATCAAGAGCCCGTGCAAATTGTCGATTGGTGCTGCATGCCCGAAGAAGAGATGATGTCGAGTGAAGCGAAATCTTACCTGGATCAGGCTGTCGGTAAGCTTGCCCCGAATCTCCGGGTGGTCTTTGTGCTCAGGGATATTCAGGGGCTGGATACCCAGGAAGTCAGCCAGGTTCTCGACTTGAGCGAAACAGCAGTGAAAACCCGCCTCTCACGAGCCCGGATGCAGTTGCGAGAAGAGTTGAGTGGTTATTATGGTAGCAAATTACGAGAAGGCAAACCTGTATGATGGAACATCACGAGTGCCGGCATTTATTGGGATCGCTCTCGGAGTATATCGATGGTAACCTGGAGGCGGATCTGTGTGCAGAGTTGGAGCGCCACCTCGCCGACTGTGAGAATTGCCGGGTGGTGGTGGATACACTGGAGAAAACCGTGTATTTATACCATACGACAGCCAGCCAGGTAGACGTCCCCCAAGGGGTGCGTGATCGTCTTTTCAAATGCCTGGATTTGGACGATTACCTGGAGAAGTAAGACTGCGGCTATGCCAATGCCCGAAAAGCCGCCTCCCCGTGTACTACCGGTTCTCCGCGATAATTTGGTGGAACAGGAGCAAGATCGTATCGCCCCAGCCAAATTGCGCGCCGGTGACCTTTGCCCGCAATGCAAGCAGGGACGGCTGGAGTATGACGGTCTGCTCAATCTAAGCTGTCCCAAATGTGGTTATGCCGTGGGCGGGTGCTTTACCTGATAATCGATTTTATTGCCCCGGGTTGGGCAAAAGGAGCATAAAAGTTATGGCAGAGAAACTATTAAATGAAAACATTGTCAGTCAGATACGAGAAGTGTTCGAGCAGCTGGACAAGCCGGTTGAGGTGATGTTTTTTGGCAGCATGGCGGACTGCGAGTATTGTGACGACACGCTGCAACTGGCAGGCGAAGTGGTTGCAATATCAGAAAAGCTGAGTCTCAAGGAGTACGATATCGATGCGGATGCCGAGCTTGCCCGCCAGTACAACGTGGACAAAGTCCCAGGACTGGTGATTGCAGCCCGCGATGGCGACCAGGTAACCGACTACGGTGTCCGCCTGGCTGGCATCCCCTCCGGGCATGAGTTCAGCACCCTGATCCATGACCTGGTGCTGGTCTCCAGCCGGGAATCGGGGTTGAGCCAGGAGACGCGCCGTTTCTTGCAAGACGTAAAGCAACCGGTGCTATTACAGGTGTTTGTCACACCTACCTGACCCTATTGCCCGCGAGCCGTGGTGCTCGCTCACCAGATGGCGTTGGAAAGCCCGTGGGTGCAGGCAGAGATGGTCGAGGCGATGGAGTTCCCAGAACTTTCAGACCGGCACGGAGTCAGCGGTGTGCCGCAGACGACCATCAATGATGGGGCAGGACATGTAATCGGAGCGGTGCCGGAAGATCACCTGGTAGAAGAAATCCGGCGCGCGTTGAAAAATTGAGAAGGCTAGCTGGAATGGCCGTACACCGAAAAAATATGAAACAGCAAAATCGCAGCAAGGTTATAGCGTTGGCTCTGATCGGCGCAGGATTGTTGCTGCTGGGCGTGGTCGCGCTGGTGGCTTTGCCCAAACCCGGTGCAACGGCTGAATCCACCGGCGAACGCTCGGCGATACCGATGGAGGTGAGTTTTCCGGCGCCCGAGCTGAGCCTCACCGACCTCGAGGGTAACCCGGTCTCTCTGCAAGATTTACAAGGAACAGTGGTTCTGGTGAACAATTGGGCGACCTGGTGCCCGCCTTGCAAGGCAGAGATGCCCACTCTGCAGGCCTATTTTGAAGATCACCATAAAAAAGGTTTTACGATCATCGCCATCGATGCCGGTGACCCGGTTCCAGAGATCGTGAAATTTGTTCAAGAATACGGCTTAACTTTTCCGGTCTGGCCAGATGTCAGCATGAAGGCGATTGCCGCTTTCCGTAACCAGGGGCTGCCCAGCTCGTATGTCATCGACCGGGATGGCACGGTACGGCTGGCGTGGGCAGGGGCTGTGAGCCGGGACGTGCTGGAAAAATACGTAACTCCGTTGTTGAAGGAAGAATAGTATGAAGATGGATGCAAAAGTAACCTGGCAACAGCGCATGACATTTACTGGATCGGCTGATACCGGGTTTAATGTACCTCTGGGAGCCGATGCCGGGGTGGGGGGAGACGAGGATGGTTTTCGCCCGATGGAGCTTATCGCTACCGGTCTGGCAGGCTGTACCGCCATGGATGTGATCTCAATTTTGCACAAGAAACGCCAGGATGTGACATCCTTTGAAGTTCAGGTGCATGCCAGCCGCTCGGAAGAACATCCCAAGGTGATCACCAGTGCGGAGATTGAATATCTTGTGGTTGGGCGTGGGCTGGATGAATCTGCTCTGCTGCGAGCGATCGAGCTATCTGCCACCCGCTATTGCCCTGCCCAGGCAATGTTCGAGAAGGTCTTTCCAATCAGATTAAAATACCAGCTTTTCGAAGAAGAAAACGGTCAGCGCAGACTGGTGAAGAGCGGTGAGTACGCTATGCCAGCTGCAGGATAGGTTATTTTGATCCTCTCGTTTTTTTGGTGGCTGCCGGTTGGGAAGGTGCCTGAGGTCAGTATCCAGGAGCTGAAAGGCTGGCTGGACGAAGGGCGCCCTTTGCAACTGGTTGATGCCCGAACCCGCCCGGAATACGAAAGCGGATCCATTGGTAAGGCGCGCCACGCGCCGTTGACTGAAATGCCTGCATCACTGCGCCAGCTGGAGATCGAGCCCGGCAAGCCGGTTGTGATGCTCTGCCTGAGCGGTCATCGCAGCCGCCCCGGCACGCGCTGGTTGCGGGCGAAGGGTATACAGGCTTACAGCTTGCAAGGTGGGATTACTGCCTGGAAGAAGGCCGGTTTTCCGTTGAACAAGTCAAATCATCGCCCGGGTTGATCCGGATCAATCTTGTGCAAGGGTAGGGGCATTGGCCTTCTCTAAGCTGCGGCTGTTTCCAGCTCGGGCAGAGCGGAAACGTCCGGCAGGGTGTCATGATCGGGCAGGATAGCCTCAGCATTGCGAATAGCAGGGAAAAAATATCCTGAAATCCCTACTATCATTGCCATAAAACCGGCAAAGATAAATATTAAAGACATACCTGCCCCGGGACCCGTTCCTACCAACCCAGCGAATACTCCGCTCAAGCTGCCGTCCTCCATCATGGCAGGTTCCAGCACCCGGTCTGCCAGCGGACCAGCGACCAGCATGGCTGCCGGATTGACAAACCAGGCGATTAAACGCCGGATGGAGAAGACGCGCCCCTGTACATCGGGAGCAACCTTTGACTGCCAGATAGCCTGGTTAGACCCATTAATAATCGGCACAAATAAAGCTCCTACAAAGCTGGCTACCGCCCATACCGGCAGGCTATCGCCCAACCCGAACAGCACCACCCCCAACAGGCTGGAGATCGCCCAGCCAGCCAGCACCCCGTGAATGCGCCGCTTGGGACCACCCCAGGCGCTCATGAGCACACCCCCTGCCACCCCGCCGATAGCGCCAGCGGAACTCACCGTCGCGTAGATCAGCTCATTATTACTGGTGCTGGCCAGGATCATAGCGGGCAATATGGCAAAGGGTATGCTGACAAAGAAATTGCCCAGCATAAAGACAATTTGCAGGCCCAGCAGGCTGGGTCGCTCCAAGATGTAGCGAAATCCGTAACCAGATTCTTTCCAGATGCTGCCCTGGCTGGCGCGCCCTTCTGCGGTAACTTTCGGCTGGGGGATGTGGACCAGCAGCAAGGCGCCGATGGCAAAGCTGAACGTAACAATATCGATTGTCAATACTCCCGCAAAACCAACCACTCCCAGCAGCGCGCCGGCTAATAGCGGGGCGAAAATGTTCGAGCCTGACTCAGCCAGAGCAAGCATACCGTTGGCGCGCCCGTATTGCTCTTTGGGAATCATGACACTGATTGCAGCCGAATAAGCCGGCCACTGGAAGGTTTGGAAGGTACCCTGGATGGCGGCTGAGACATACAGGTGCCAGATCTGTAAATTACCCGATAGATATAGAATGAGGATAGCAATGGTGGTGATGCCGGCAGCCAGGTCGCTGAGCATCATCATCAGCTTGCGGTCCTGGCGGTCAACGATGGCGCCGGCAATCGGGCTGAAGATCAGCATGGGAGTAATGAAAAAGAACCCTACCAGTGCCAGGGCAGTAGCTTTACCGGTAATCTCGTAAGCCCAAATGGTCAACGCAAAACCAGTCATGCTGGTTCCGAGCAGGGATACGATCTGCCCGATCCAGACGATGGTGAATCCAAACATACCCGTAGGACGCTTATTCATGCCGATTACCTATTCTCAAATATTACTGCTTGATCTGGGGAAAAGTTCTACTCAATAAATATCTCGACATGCTCGCCGTCTTCTTCGTCGATCACGTCGATGATCTTCCCTTCGGCGCCGGCGTTGATGGCCTCGATGAGCTCGTCAAAGGCAACATCGGGGGCGTATTGAGAGGCAATATTGAGCCCTGCATCCACCAGGCGCATGGGCAGGTTCACGGTTGCCTTGGTTTTCCCAGTGAACGTATCGGTCACGCGCACCCGCAACCAGCGTGTTCCAGCGGTACCGCGCACCGGCGCCCTGCGATCCGGCTTGCGACTCTCCGATAGAGCGGCCAGTAGCTTGGCACCCTCCTCGGCAGATATTTTTCCTTCATCGATCATTTTCAGTATTTTCAAGCGTTCTTCTGCGGTAGCCATACCAAACCTCCCAAAATGAGGTAACTGACACTGTTGTTGTTCTTTGCGCTCAGCCGATATAGATCTGGACGCGCTCGCCATCATCCTCTTCAACTTCCACGTAAAGCGGGTTGTCGGGTGAGGTAGTTTGCTCTAATGCCGCCATGACCGCGTCAATATCCACGGATGTATTTTCCATACCCGGGATGCGGTGGCGGAAGGTGCGCATGAACCACCCGGAAATGCGCAGGGGTAGCGGAAAGCTGATAGCGAAATTCTGCGGCCATTCGCCGGTTTTCTGCTGCACCCGTAAATGTAACCAGCGTGCGCTGCGAGATTGCCATGCCACTACCATGAGCACAATCCCCAGGGTAAATGGTATCCCGGCGCAAAAGAACCAGAAGCTCATCCCGGTGGCTTGCTGCGCCCAAAACATTAACAAGCTGCCCAGGATCGTGACTGCCACGCCAACCCAAAATGGATATGCCCAGAATCTGCGCCAGCGGGTAAAATCTGGGGCTGTTTCTTGTTGTGCGCCAGGCTGTGAATATGCACCGGCGTTCTCTTGCACAGGAGCTTCCGGCATAACCGCGGGCGACATTCCATCGGCTGTCGATTCGACTGGCTGGGCGCTTACGCTGGCTGGCTCACCGGCAAAGGCAGGTAAAACCGCCTCGTCGAAATCATCCACCTGGTCTGAAGGTAGAGCCCGTAGCAGGCCTAAACCCTCTTCAGCGGTGATTTTCCCGCTATCGATCATCTCCAGGATCAAGCGACGTTCGTCTTCGTTACTCATCAATCACCTCAAGCTCACTTGGTCTCCAGGGCTGCCAGCAGGTCTTCTGCTTCTTGAATAGTAATCCGCTTTTGTTCCAGCATGTGCAGGATCAGCAAGCGCTCTTCTTCAGTGGCTGCTTCCGCAGCGGCGGGCGCTGCCGGTGGAGCGGGTGGCGTCGAAATATCAAATCGCCAAGAAGATCGTTTGGAAGGCTGGTTGCGGCGCTCGGCAGCTTTGATCTTGATCTCGGCTTTGCGCTGGGCTGCCTGGAGCTTGCGATCCAACTTTTCCTGGGCGCGGCGCATTCTCTCCTGGGCGCGCTCAGTGGCCTTTTCACTGGCCTGGCGAGCGCGTTGCATCACTTGCTCGGCTTTTGCTTCGGACAATCCGGCTTGCCCGACCATCGATTCGAGTCTGGAGAGCTGCTCGTTCAGGATTTCCATCTGGGCTTCGATTTGTTGCTCCACCTGGTCGGCAATCTGCTGCCCAAACTGCTCGGAAAACTCAGTAAATGCCTCGTCCAGCTCTTCCTGGATATCATCCATTTCAGCCCAGTCCGCTTCCTGGCAGGCAAACAGGATTGTACCGCCCGACATGAGCGACATAGTGATCTCTTCTTCGCCCATTGCCAGGTGGTGTTTTTGTTCTGCCAGGGTGGTTTTACTGTCGGGTTGCTTGATCTGGATGCGGCGCGCCTCGCTGGTCAGGTCGACGCCCAGGCTGGCGTCTTGAGGGACGATACACGAGAGATTGCCGCCTGCCCGGATCGAGTAGCTCTGCCCCACAAGCAAGCATAGGCGTACCCGAACATTCCCCCCAGCCGATGCCTGGATGTCATTTTCGGCGTCGCGCAAGTCTAGATTGCCGCCCACCTGCTTCAATGTACACGCCCCCTGGATATCCCGGGCAATAGCGCTGCCTTGCACCTGCTCTACATAGAGCTCCTCGGTCACCTGTTTGGCTACCAGGTTGCCGCTGACGTTGCCAATTCGGGCGGAGGTGATATTGCGCGCTTCCAGGCTGCCAAAAACCCGGTCGATACGCAGCTCGCCTTCCAGGAGGATAAAGCGGGCATTGCCATGGACCGTGTCGGTGTAGATTATCGCATCGTGCGGCAAGCGGACAATGCAATCCCCCTCGCAGGAGATCTGCACGTTGTTGTCCTGCGTATCTAAAACATCAGCGTCAGAGGACGTGGAGCGTAGGAGAACTTCTTCACGGTCCCACCCCTTTACTTGCAGGTTGCCATGGACAGCAGTAATGGTGACATTGGGTGCATGCCCCACGCTGACCGATTTCTGTCCCATCCTCAACCTCCTTTCTCTTTGAGCAAGAGCATGGCTTTATCGGCTGTTATCAAACCTTTGTCCAGGTTTTCTAGAATGCTCTTGCGCTCTTCGTCCGTCAATCCAATCGTCTCCTCCGGAGTGCCGGGCTCGTAACCCAGGGCGCGGATAATCTCGTACAACCGGTTACGTATGGTGGGGTATGACAGGTTCAGCTCATCCTCCATGCGGGTAAATTTGCCTTCACAGCGGATGAACACCTCGATGAACTGCAATTGCTCGTGACTGAGCTGGCTGAAATGACCGGTATTAAACCGGCCTTCGATGGTGGAGTCGCAATCACGGCAGTGGATTCGAGTGACGGTGACCTCACCGCCACAAAGCGGACATTGGTTGGGTAAGTTATTCATTGAGCACAACTCTCCCTTGCATCAATTATAATTTCTTATTATTATATCGAAAATCGCAAGATAGTCAAGATAAATATTAGATAATATAAACTAATAATTAATAAATCACAAATCAACTTAAATGAATTACTGAGATTAAATAAAAAGCGGGCAGCATATAAGCCGCCCGCCTGGAGACAAAATCCCTTTAGCGCCTGTCTGAATGGATAAAGCTCTCCGCGTTGGAGCAGGTGCAAGCTACTACCACCTGCGTGTTACGCGTTAAGGTTCCCAAATAGGGCTGACTGCCATTGTGGGCAATCCAGCCTTCCAGGTTGAAAGCCAGGCTGCCTTCTGCCTGGATCCATTCCCCATTGTATTTTCGGACAATGTGCAGGTGCGTGCCTGTACTTATACCGCCCTCGCAGGAGGGGTAACCTACCGGGTCACCCGCTTGCAGCACCGTGCCGGCGGGAACGCGGCCCTTGGTCGCCAGGTGGAGGTAAAAGATGTTCCACCCGGTGCGCTCGTCACCATCTCCGTCCATATCCACCATGATCTGACCGGTTTCAGAGCGCACGACAACCCCCGCTGAAACGGCAGTCACCCATTCCGAGGAGGGCAGGCAACCGGAGTCGGTCAGCGGCGGGGCAAAATCCAGCGCAGCAAACGGCTCGCCACTGCCCCACGGACTATGCGGTCCGCCGGTAAAAGCCCAGCTTGCGCCAGGTTGGAAGGGCAGGTAAAAGAGCGGCTGTTCCAGGCTGCCGGGGATATGGGGAACATCTTGCCCCCACGGGTTGCCGAAAAGAGCCTGGTAGGTTTGGGCAAATCCCAAGGGAGAGATGGCTCTTTCAAAACCTGCATCTGAAAGGAGGCTGTTGAACAGGTAGTGCAGGCCGACCGTAGCGGCATTCTGCCAGGGATCGAAGCGCACCAGCCGCCCATCCTCCATCTCTATGGAGGTGGGGTAGGCGGTACGCCAGTGGTAATAGCCATTATTGAGCCGGTTGGCGGCCCAACTCAATTGCGAGTAGAGACCCCTTTGCCGGCGATTAAGATACCCCATCGGGTACAACCGATCGTTTTCGGAAGCCACGGCCTGGGTCAGCGCGCCGGATTGGTATTCCAGCAATGCCAGCAGCAATTGGGGGCTAACACTGTTATCGCGTGCCACCAGGTCGATGATCTCGGCGGCGCTGCGGGTCGTATCGAATGCGTATTCGACGATCCCATTCAACCACCCGGGCTGACCTGCCAGGTATTCCTGCGTGTTGAAATTGACCTGGCTGGGACCATTGATAAACAGGCTGTCTGGTATGATCTGGAAAGACGAGCCCCATAGGGGCAGGTAATAGATGGGAATTATCATCGGCATGCCAGGAGGCATGGTAGTGGCTGTGGCGGGGATGATGGGATTTGCCTGGCGGATTTCTTGCTCGGTGGTATTGAACCTCACCGCCAGCGCCGGCAGGGTATCCCCGGTTTGGGCGATATAATCCACCAGCTCACCCGGAGCATAAACCGGGCGCTCGGTGCGGGTGGGTACGGGCAGAGGAGCTTCTTGTTGGCTGGTCTGCTGATTGGCCTGAGGCGCAACTGCGTTGCTGCCTGGAGCCATAGCAGCCACTTGCGACTGGCAGGCGCTTAGCACCGGCAACAGGAGCAGCAGGGTTATCAACCAAATAGGTGTTTTTCGTCCAGCAGACAGAATACTCATGTATAAATCAGCATATGCAGCAATCAGCCCCTGGTCGGGTGTGGTAGCAAGCTGCCACTCAGAAGCATCATAACTTGGGCAAAGTAGTATTGCAATGCCAAACTGCCTGCATTCACCTCAGAAGCCGGACTCACGATTCTACCATCAGAAAGCAATATTTCATCTAAAGTTCCGTCGCGCCAGCCATAGTAACCCACCGAGAGCTGAGTGGCGGCCCAGCTGTGCTGACGGTAGAGGTCCTTGATACGCTAATCATAACTGCCTAACGGGTAGTCTGGGTCGAATCCCGGGTCAGGTTGCCCGCCCACACAATTGTTTTGATATTCCAGCAATGCGAGCGGCAGGCGGGGGGTAGCCGCAAGCAGCGTTATTAAGGGCTGGGAGGGCATCGGTGGGTAATTCTGTGGTAGCAAGGCGACCGCTTGCCAGCCTGCTATTAGCAAGAAGGGAACGGCAGGCAAGAGCCTAATATGGATCGTCCGGGGTACGCATAATGGTGCTATCCAAAGAACCACATGTACATGCTGTAATAACTTCAGCCTGCCGAGTCAGGGTGCCAGCGTAGGCAGCCTCACCAGCATGGGCGACCCATCCGCTGAGGGTGAAAGGCATGGGACCATCGGCAGCTATCCATTCGCCATTATATTTGCGTGCGAAATGAACATGAGTACCGGTTGACATACCGCCTTCGCAAGAGGGATGTCCCAAATGGTCCCCTTTACCCACCCAGGTGCCCACCGGGACGCTGCTCTCATTTGATACATGCAGGTAGAGCAGCACCCAGCCGGTCTGCTCGTACCCGTCTCCATCCAGGTCTAGGACGACAACCCCGCCGCCTGAGCGTACCACCAGGCCCGAGGCCGACGCGACCACCCAGGCGTTGGATTTCTGGCATCCGGGTTTCGAGCTGGCGGGGGCAAAATCCAGGGCGGCGTAAGAGCCGTCACGCTCCCAAGCGCCGTGCGGGCCGCCAGTGTAGCTCCACAACCGCTCCATATCGAAGGGCAGGATCAGCTCCGGCTGGGTCAGGCCGGGTGGGTAAAGGGGCTCGACGGTTTGGGCGCGTGTCCACGGGTTGCCGAACATACGCTCGTAAAGGGCGGGGAAACCCGACTCTGGATCCACGGCCTGGAGCCAGCCCTGGCTGTCATAGATCTGGGCAAAATAATATTGCAATGCCACACTGCCTGCGTTGAGATCTGGCGCCAGGCGGGCAGAGACATCGTCCGTGAAGCGCAGATCTATCAACCTGCCCTCGCGCCAGTTATAGTAGCCGATAGAAAGGTGGTTGACGACCCACACCAACTGCTGGTAGAGACCCTTGTGATTTTGATCGACAAATCCCATCGGGTAGTCAATTTGATTCTGGCTGACCGGTTGCCCGTAGACCAGGTTACTTTGGTATTCCAGCAGGGCCAGGAGCAATCGCGGGTTGATGGAGTTTTCGAGAGCGACCCGCTGGACGATATCCGCGGCGTTGGTGGTGTGAGTGCTTTTTAACCACTCAGAGCGCGTGCTCAGGAAACCGCCTGCCTGGGCGGCAAAAGCCTGAATATCGAAATTGATCGCCGATGGGGAATAGACTACTTCGCTATCCGGCAGGATGTGTTGAGGGCCGGTGGTGTTCATCAGGCGGCGAGGAATAATAAGCAGCTGATTTGGGGGCAGCGGGGCGCTTTCCGAGATTGGGGCGGGCGAAGTGATTTCATATGGCTGGACGCCAAAGCGAACGGCTACCACCGGCAAGGTGTCTGCCGCCTGGGTATAATATAGGATGGGTGCGGTGTTTACCTGGGGAGTAACAGCCGTGGGTTGCGGTATTTGGATCGCGGTGGGCTCAGGTTGCAGCGGGGCGGCTACAATGGGATCTTCTTCTATGACAGGTTCGACCGGGACAGGTGTAGCGAATAAGAATGTTAAATCAGATGGCGGGGTAGGAGAAGAGTTTGGCGGAATCCAATAACCGCTGGTGGCGCAGGACGGGGTCAGGAGAATCAGCACCAGTCCAGCTAATAGCCGGTGGATAACAGGTGTTGCGAGGCGTCTCATTGAATGTAACATTCTAGTATCCACAAGCATCATTATCCCGGCTCAGCGCTCGATAATGTTGTTAGGTGACCGGCCTGCGTATGCTTCAACCGATTTGTTGTTTTTTTCCAGGTACCCATCGTACAGGTTGGCTGTACCGCGAGACACCCAGCCATCCAATACAAAAGGCAAGTGCTGGTCAGCGGGAATCCATTCCCCATTATACTTGCGGGCGATGTGCACGTGTGTCCCGGAAGACACGCCGCCCTCGCAGGAAGGGTGCCCGATTCGTTCACCAGCCATGAGGTATGCGCCAGGCTGGATGCGGTCACGGCTTTCGATGTGCATGTACAAAATAACCCAGCCGGTCTGCTCCAGACCGTCATTGTCCAGGTCCTGGATTACAGCGCCGTTATCGGCGCGCAAGATCCGCCCGTCAGCAACCGCGGTAACCCACTCGTTGCTGGGAATACACCCCACGCTGTCCGAAGGTGGTGCAAAATCCAGCGCTGCCCAGGCAGAGCCGTTGTCCCAACCGCCGTGCGGTCCACCGGTGAAAGCCCAGGCTTTTCCCTCCTCGAAAGGCAGGCGCAAGGTCGGTTGGCGCAACCCCGTTGGTAAGGATGGCTCGATAGCCAGATCGAAGGGATAGCCGAAAAATGAATTATAAGTCGCAAAGAACCCCTCTGTGGTGACAGCCTTTTCCCAATCTTGCCGGCCGTAAAGAGGTGCAAAAAGCTGCTGCACACCGGCTGTCCCGGCATTGATGCTGGGAGCCACCGGCACGACGCTGCCATCCCCCAGCAACCAGGACGAGACCCCGTTCACTCGCCAAAGGTAGAATCCCAGGTTTAGCTGGTTGGCGGTCCAGGTGAGCTGGCGGTACAGGCTTTTGCGCCACTCATCCTTGACCCCCATCGGGTACTCCAATGTGGATTCGTCTGGCTTAACCTGTGTTACCCAACCGCTCTGGTATTCTAGAGCTGTAAGCAAAAGGCGGGGGTTCACCGAATAATCCTGGGCGACTCGTTCAACAATTTGGATGCCAGACACAGACTTTTCGTTCAATTCTTCCTTGTATTGCGCCAGATAGCCGCCCTTGCTTTGGATAAATTGGGCAACATCAAACTGGGCGCTGGAAGGACCATATACCAGCTCTGAATCGGGGATGATTTTGAAATCTGGGGCAATTCCAAACGGCGCGGGCGCAGGGATCACCAACCCTTGCCCGACTTCCAACAGGTTAGGATTGGCGATCGAGTTGGCCGTGATCATCTCGTCCAGGCTCACGCCATACCGTTGGGCGATCAAACCCAGCGTATCGCCAGCTTGAACTGAGTATTGCATGGGCTCTGAACGTGGGGTGGGGATGGGGTGCGGGTTATCTGGGGTGGGGGTGAGTATGGGGGCACCCGGCAGACGGGTAGGGGGTAACTGAAGCGCCTGGGTTGCGTTTGCTACGATAGGTCCACCGGCTTCATCTCCGGGTACGTACCAGGCAGGTGCGTCTTCTGGCAAGACGGAGCGGGCGCATGCCAGCAATGTCCCAAAAAGCACGATGATCACAGCCGTGAAACCGCCCAACCTGGGTCGTATCGTTTGGGTACCCATAAGAACACTAGGGAAAATTCTACCTCGAAATGTCGATAAACTGCAAGGCAAACCTGAGAGCCCTCTTATTTTGAGAAGGTGGCCACGAGAGTATAATTGCAACATCTATGCCAGTGAGGAGCTTATGACCAACCCAATCGTCGAGTGCATTGCAAATTACTCTGATGCCCGTCGCCCTGAAGTTGTGGAAGCGATCGCCCAGGCAATCCGTGAAGTACCGGATGTCTATTTGCTGGATCGCCATTCTGACCTGGACCATAACCGGACGGTCCTAACTTTTGCCGGAACACCCCAGGGGGTGGAAGAAGCAGCGTTTTGCTCGATTGCCAAAGCAGCCGAGCTGATCAACCTGGATGTTCATCAGGGAGAGCACCCGCGGATTGGTGCGACAGATGTGGTGCCTTTCGTGCCGATCTCCGGTGTGACCATGCAAGATTGCGTGGAGATTGCCAATCGTCTCGGGAAGCGGGTGGGTGAGGAGCTGGGAATCCCGGTTTACTTGTATGAGGAAGCCGCCCGGCGACCGGATCGCCAGAACCTGGAAAACATCCGCCGGGGCGAGTATGAGAACCTGAAAGAGGCTATTGCCACTGATCCCAACCGCACCCCAGACTACGGTCCTCAGCGGCTGGGTACTGCCGGGGCGACAGTCGTTGGAGCGCGCCATCCTTTAATTGCGTTCAATGTCTACCTGACCACGGATGATGTTTCAATAGCCAAAAAGAGAGCCAGGGCTGTGCGTCATTCCACCGGCGGGTTCCGCTACGTCAAGGGGCTGGGATTGCTGGTTGAAGGGCGTGCCCAGGTTTCGATGAATCTGACCAACTACCAGGCTACCCCGGTGGAACGGGTGGTGGAGTTCATCCGGCGCGAAGCCAGCCGGTATGCTGTTGCCATCCACCACACCGAGCTGGTTGGCCTGATCCCGGAGGATGCTCTGGTAAATGCTGCCGTGTGGCATATGCAGCTAGATCAGTTCGAGCCGGGGCAAATCCTGGAAAGACGATTACAAGCAGCTCTAAAAGATGGCGCAAGTAACAAAGCCGAGGATTTTCTGGATGCCCTGGCTGGGGGCTCGCCAGCCCCTGGAGGAGGCTCGGCAGCCGCCTATAGCGGTGCGGCTGGAGCAGCGCTGGTAGCGATGGTTGCTCGCTTGACAATTGGCAAGAAGAAATATGCCGCGGTTGATGAGCTGATGCGCTCCGTTCTGGAGAGGGTAGAGCCATTGCGCGCCAGCCTGACGGCAGCCGTAGCTGAAGATGCGCTGGCATTCGAGGCGGTGATGGCTGCCTTCAAGCTGCCGAAAGAGACCCCTGAGCAGGAGAGCGCCCGCCAGGCAGCTATCGAAGCGGCAATTCTGAACGCAGCCCGCGTTCCCCTCCAGGTGGCGCGCCAGCTGGTTGAGGTACTGGAGCTGGCTGAGCAGGTTGTGCAGCACGGCAACTTGAATGCTATTACCGATGGCGGCACAGGCGCTGAGCTGACCCGAGCTGCTTTCAACGGCGCGAATATGAATATCTGTATCAACCTGTCTGGGTTGCAAGATAAGGATAGCGTTGAGCAAATGATGGTTGAGTTGCAAGACTTGCGCGCCAGGGCAGAAAAATCGATACAGCATGTCAGGGTAATCGTCAGCGAGCGGGGAGAGCTGACTCTTGTATGAAGCGGGCACAACTTAACCAGCAGCTGCTGATCGTACTGCTGGTCGCGTCCTTTTTGGCCTCTGGCTGTGGGATTCCAGTGCCTTCACCAACGGGAACGGCGTTGCCGGTTCTACCGTCGATTGAGGTTACGCCCACCCCGCCGTTACCCACCCCAACTGCTACCACTCCGGCGCCTACCGCCACCCTGCCCCCGCCGCCTGCCATCTGGCTGGCAGATTACCTGCCGCCCTCGCTGGCGCAATCAATCCAGCTTGTAGAGGGTGTTGTCCAAGCGGGAGAGCCGGCAGAAGCGCAGTATCTCTTGCAAGCCGGCGATGGCTACCTGCTCAGCCAGTGGATTTATGCCCTGGTAGCCCCATTCCCAACCATTACCGATGGAGTCAGCCAGACGGAATTACTGGGCACCTGGCAGGGTAAGGCAGGTCAGATCTTTGACGGTAGTCCCTTGCTAATGGATGAAGCTACCCTGGAAATCTTCCGCGTGATATGGGGGTCGCCAGCGGACGGGGCGGTGAAGGTGCTGCCGGGGGATAAGTTGCTGGATTACGCCTGGCAGAACCAGCCCTCCTGGGCGATTGTGCCATTTGAGACGCTGGAACCCCGCTGGAAAGTTCTGGCAGTAGATGGAATCTCGCCACTCGCCCAGGACTTTGGCCCGGCGGCTTACCCCCTTAAAGCAAGCTTTTCATTGCAGGAGAACCCCGCTGCCGGGAGCATGTCTGGCGAGGGCCTATCACCTGAGGCCCTGGTTCTAAACTGGCAGCCTACCAACCGCGACGCGGAGAAAATGACCAGCGTGATGATGACTGGAGTGACCGCCCTGGTGCGAGCGACTGCCGAGACGATGCGCCGTAAAGGCATCACCTATCCCGCTCAGGATATTCGCGATTGGCTGCGTTCTGCCGATATCACCCATGTCAGCAACGAAATCCCCTTTGCAGAGGATTGTCCCACCCCGGATGCCTGGCAGACCGACCTGGTTTTCTGTAGCAACCCGGCTTATATCGACCTGCTGATTGATATTGGCACGGATATCGTCGAGCTTACCGGCGACCATTTTGGGGATTGGGGAGCAGACGCGATGCGCTTCACCCTGGATCTTTATAACCAGTACGGGATCCCATATTATGGCGGCGGGTATAATCTGGAAGAGGCGCGCAAGCCCTGGCTTGTAGAGCACAATGGCAACCGGTTGGCTTTCATCGGTTGCAATGCAAAGGCACCCGGCTACGGCACAGCCCGGGAGAATAACCCGGGGGCAGTCTATTGTGATTTTGAATTACTGAAAGCTGAGATCAGCCGCCTGAAGTCTGATGGCTACCTGCCGATTGTTACCTTCCAGCACATCGAATATTATACCTACGTGCCGCAGCCCAAGCTGATTGAGGATTTCCGCAGTGTGGCTGAGGCAGGCGCGGTGGTCGTCAGTGGCAGCCAGTCCCACCAACCGCACGGCATGGAGTTCTACCAGGATGCGTTCATTCACTATGGGTTGGGCAACCTGTTTTTTGACCAGTATCACATGGGCTTACCCACCGGGCAGGGATTCATTGACCGCCACGTGTTCTATGATGGGCGCTATATCGGTACCGAGCTATTGGGGATCCGGTTTATTGACTATGCCCGCTCTCGACCGATGACGGCTGAAGAACGCCAGGAGCTTTTACAGAGTGTTTTCGAGGCCAGCTTGTGGTAGCTGGAGCGAAAGTTGCAACTATCTTAGCGATGTTCAGGCGGGTTTTCTGGTTTTGGGTTGGGTTAAGTATTTTGGCAGCCGGCATCCAGGGCTGTAATTTTCCGCTGCAACCTGCCGGCGCCCCGCCTTCCCAGCCTGGTGGGCAGCCTGCGATCCTGGAAGGCCTGTCGCCGACCGCGACTTTCTTCTTGCCCAGGTCTCTCGATGCACAGACGCCGATTTCGACAGCGGCTGCCGAACCGCTGTCCACCGTGCCAGCAGCTACCGCCTCAGCCCCAGGCATAGTGGATGCACGGATTCACCTGCCGTTTGTGTCGCAGACTGCGCTGACATTATGGATCGATCCAGCCCTGCCGGCTGCCTTGCGGAGGGCGCTGGCGCTGCCGCCCGAGATCGGCACCACACGGGTCTCCGGGCAGGCTACCCTGCGGCTGGAGGTAGGGGAGAGCCTGCCGCTGAGCCGCTGGGTCTACGCCCTGGTGACGCCTTTCCCGAGCCTGGTGGATGGAGTCCTGTCTGGCGATCTGCGCAATGCCTGGGTTGGGCAAGGCGGAGGGCCGTTTGCCGGGCGACCGCTGCTTGTAGACGACAGCACGTATGCCGTTTTTTCGGCGTTGTGGGGGAAGCCGGCGCAGGGGACGGTCCAGGTATTGCCTGCTGGCAGCCTGCTGGGTACAGCCTGGGATTCTGGTAAAGCCTGGGCGCTGCTGCCCTTTGAGGATCTGGAGCCGCGTTGGAAAGTCCTGGAAGTCGATGGGCAATCGCCACTGCGCAAGGAGTTCGACCCGTCTACCTACCCGCTGGCAGTACCGGTATCGCTGGCTGGTGATCCAATGCGAGTCCAGGAAGTCGTTTCCCTCTACGGTAATGGGTCGGCGGTGCCGCTCTTGCCGTCCAGCAACCGCGACCCAGGCAAGCTGACCGTTCTGGCGATGACCGGGGTGACTGCCCTGGTGCGCGCCACGGCTTATACGATGGAGCAGCGCGGGGTGCTCTACCCCGGTAAAGATATTGGCGATTGGCTGCGCCAGGCAGACATCACCCATATCAGCAACGAAGTGCCTTTTGCGCAAAACTGCCCCTATCCCAACCCAGTGCAGGAAGGGGTGCGTTTTTGCAGCGCCGACCGGTATATTCAGTTGCTAGAGGATATGGGCACGGATGTGGTCGAGCTGACCGGCGATCACTTCCAGGATTGGGGTCAGGAGGCCATGTACCATACTCTGGAGATGTACCGGGAGCGTGGCTGGGGGTATTACGGCGGCGGCGAAGATCTTCAGGATGGGCGCAAGGCGCTCGTCGTGGAGCACAACGGGAATCGCCTGGCTTTTATCGGCTGCAACGGCAAAGGGGGCAGCTTTGCCCAGGCTGGCGCCAGCCGCCCCGGCGCGGTGACCTGCGATTTCCCCTGGATGGAGGCTGAGATCGCCCGCCTGCGCAGCGAGGGTTACCTTCCGGTAGCCACCTTCCAGCACTTTGAGTACTATACCTACCCGGCGCAACCCAACCAAGTACGGGACTTCCGCGCTCTGGTCCAGGCAGGGGCTGTGGTGGTCAGCGGCAGCCAGGCGCACCAGCCGCAGGCGATGGAATTCCTCGACCAGGCGCTGATTCACTACGGGTTAGGCAACCTGTTCTTCGACCAATATGATGTCAGCGCAGCCACCCGCCAGGGCTTTATCGACCGGCATGTGTTTTACGATGGTCGCTATATTGGCACGGAGTTATTGACGATCCAATTTGTGGATTACGCCCGCCCGCGCCCGATGACCCCCGCTGAGCGAGAGGATGTATTGACGAAGGTATTTAATGCGAGTGGGTGGTAAGGATTTATAAATCTAGGCACGCCCCCGCTGCCCGCCAAAACAACCGTTGGCGAACCTCATTGCGATCCTGCCAGCCGCGGTTATCCCATTCATCTCCGCTGAGGTCATCCCCGGCATACAGCACCTGACCCAGTGTTACCCCTCTGAATTCGGCAACTGCCATCATAGCAGCCGCTTCCATTTCCACAACCAGGCAGCCTTCGCTTCTGCGCCTGGCGATCGTGAGGTGTGTCTCACGATAAGGGGCGTCGGTTGTCCAGGTTTTCGCTGTTCGATACGGGACTCCTTTCTGGCTGAGAGTTTTTTCCAATACAGCAACCGCGCCAGGGTTTGCCTGGACTTCCCTGGCTGGGGGCAGGTAGTGGTAAGAGACACCTTCGTCACGGATGGCGGCAGTCACCACGAACAACTCCCCCACTGGCAGGTCTTTCTCTAGAACGCCACAGCCGCCACAGGCGATGAATTTCCTGCAACCAAAGGCAATCACTTCCTCGAGCAGAGTCGCCGACAACGCTGAGCCGACGCCGGGGTGGTAAAAGGCAAGCCGGCGCCCTCCATAGTTGATCTCATACAGTGGATGCGGACCATCCTCCCAGCGGTTTTCGGTGAGCACCCTGGCATTGTGCTCCTGGCGGACTTTCTCGATCACTTCCTTAAAAAAGCAGATCACGCAGTGCTCAGGGACGTCTAGCCGCGGGTTGGCTTGGGATGGTTCAATGATTGCCGAGGATTGGGGGTCGTGCTCGAGGATGGGCAGATCCATGGTGGGGAAAATATTTCTCGACTGATTGCTTATACCTGTTCTAGTGTCACTAACCGGCAAGTATGTCCTGAATATGGTTATATAGGTCAGGGATTTTATTCACTACGATATCCCAAACAATCTCCGTCTTGATGGCAAAATACTCGTGGGCAACGATATTGCGAAATGCTGAGATTGCACGCCATTCAATATCTGGGTACAGTTCTTGGATTTCAGGACGGATATTTTTGGCAGCTTCGCCGATAATCTCTAAATTACGAATGACTGCATCATAGGTCCGGTCATCGGATTGGAATTCGTCAAAGAGCATCCGGCTTGTGTAGCGTTGGATTTTTTCACATGCTTCGAGGATGTCCTCGAGGTATAGACGAGGATCACGCGACATAGATCGCTTCGCTCTCAATCTCCGGGCGGATACGATCTTTTATAGTATCTGCCACTACCAGATCCACAGGACGCTGGAGCAGGTCTTCAAGGAAGAATTTAACATGGATGTAACGGTCGTACGTATAAGGCGGCTCCAGATCAACCAGCAGGTCAATGTCGCTTTCGTTATGCAGTTCTCCTCGCACTGCTGAGCCGAATAATGCCATTGAACGCACCCCCATGCGGCGAAGTTCTTCCAGCTGATCATGTAATATCTGAAGTATTTGTTCCCTTTCCATCTTAATTCCTCCAAATATAAGGATACCATAATCAGTACAGTATTCACTGGTTATTGTTCAAGTTTGGTCTGTAATATCCATCAAGAAAACAACAGGTTTCGCATTCCACGGTTTTCGCGTATAATCCAGCCTCGAATAGTTTCGTATTTTTGATCATCTTAGGACTTACGCAGTTGGTGGATCTATGGGGGTGTTTTGGCGGGCGTAGCCCGCTAAAACACCCCCACTTTCCCCTTGAACTGCGTAACTCCTACATCTATTAAATTAACCTGGGAGGTATCTTCATGGGGCTGAAACCCGACCACTGGATTCGCAAGATGGCTCTGGAACACAGGATGATCGAACCGTTCGAGGCCGGGCAGGTGCGCAATGGGGTGATCTCTTTTGGTGTATCCTCGTACGGCTACGATATCCGCGTGGCTGACGAGTTCAAGATCTTCACCAACGTCTTCTCGGCAGTCGTCGACCCCAAGCATTTTGATCCGAAGTCGATGGTGGATTTCAAAGGGGAGGTGTGTGTCATCCCACCCAACTCGTTTGCCCTGGCGCGCACCGTCGAATATTTCCGCATCCCGCGCAAAGTGCTCACTGTCTGCCTGGGCAAAAGCACCTACGCCCGCTGCGGGATCATCGTCAACGTCACTCCCTTCGAGCCGGAATGGGAGGGTTTTGTCACCCTGGAAATTTCCAATACAACCCCCCTGCCCGCCAGGATTTACGCCAATGAAGGCATTGCTCAGGTACTCTTCTTCGAGGCGGACGAAGAGTGCGAGACGTCCTATGCGGATAAAAAGGGCAAATACCAAAAACAGGAAGCCATTGTCTTGCCCAAGCTGTAAATCCTGGTGTCCTGTTATGAAAAAAACAGGGTGTTGGCAGCGCTGTCTCGCCAACACCCTGTCACCCGGCTGATTGTCTGGATTTACTCGGGTTCTGAGGTTTCCACCGCCACAGATGGCTGTACTTCGGCTTCGTTGGGTACCACGATCATGAAGATCAGGTAGGCGATCGGCCCCATCGGACCGCCAAACAAGGTAGCCACAACGAACAGCAAGCGGACCAGGGTGGGGTCGATGCCAAAATAATCTCCCAGGCCTCCACACACACCTGCGATCATGCGCTCGCTGCGCGAACGGTAAAGTTTACGATACTCAGCAGACATGGTTACACTCCCTTCAACAGGTTGATTTTGTATCTCTGTAATTCAGGGATACTTCCCCGAATGAATAAGACCTACTATGTTTACGTAGAAAACCAGTTTAGGTTGCAAGTCTTGCATCATCAGGTCGGGATATAAGTATAATCAAGGCGAGCACTATAAAAAAACAGCCAGCCCCTGGAAGAATGATGACTAAAAAATCCGGCAAGCGAACCCGCACCAGCTCATACGGCACACAAGGCCGTGTCAGCCACGATGCCACCAAGTTCTACACCAGCCGTCTGTACGAAGCCATTCCCGGGGAAAATGATTTTGAGGCGGGCGAAAACCCCATCCCGCCAGAGCGGCTCAACCAGATTTTTACTAAATCCAGCGAATCGATGGTCGAGCTGCCAGATCACAGCGTTCATCTGATGATCACCTCACCGCCTTACAATGCTTCCAAAGATTACGATGACGACTTAAACCTGAGCGAGTATCTTGAACTGCTCAATCGGGTATGGGTGGAAACCTACCGGGTGCTGGTGCCGGGCGGACGGGCGTGTATAAATATCGCTAACCTGGGTCGCAAGCCTTATCTACCTTTGCACAGCTATATCATCGACCAAATGCTCGCTATTGGATACCTGATGCGCGGTGAGATCATCTGGAACAAGGCTGCCAGCGCCAGCCCATCCACCGCCTGGGGAAGCTGGAAGTCGGCAGCCAACCCGGTTTTACGCGATGTGCACGAGTATATTCTGGTCTTCTCTAAAGGCACATTCCGCCGCAAACGGGAAGGCGGCGAGAGCACGATTACGAAAGAAGAGTTCCTGGAATGGACCAAGAGCGTGTGGACCTTCCAGGCAGTCTCTGCCAGGAAAATCGGTCACCCGGCCCCCTTTCCGGAAGAGCTGCCCCACCGGTTGATCCAGTTGTACACGTTCAGGGGTGATATCGTCCTGGACCCCTTTGTTGGCAGCGGTACCACCTGCCTGGCTGCTTGGGCAGACGGGCGAGGCTATGTTGGCTATGAAATTAATCCGGACTATGCCCAGCATGCCAGGCAGCGCCTGGCTCAGGCTGCGTTGACTTAACTCCTTCGCACTCGGTTTTGTTTTTGTCCCGTTATGGGGCGCTTCCAGGCGGGGCGCTATCGACTGCGATCAGGTCTTTGATCGCCTCGAACTTGCCGCTGCCAATTCCATCCACGTTCTGAATATCCTCTGGATCAGTAAATGGCCCGTTCACGGTCCGGTATTCGATGATGCGGCGGGCTAGCTCGGTTCCGATTCCAGGCAGCGCTTCCAGCTCTTCGGCTGTGGCTGTGTTGATATTGACAGGAAATTCAACGGCAACCTCCGGCGCACTCTCAGGCAGCCTGGAGGGAAAGGCCGGTGGGGTTTCAGGAAGCTGCCCGTTCTCCGGCACGCTGAAGGGTACCCACACCATGTCCCCGTCCTCGATGGGTGCAGCCTGGTTGATCGTCCCCAGGCTGGCTACCGGAAGCACCCCTCCGGCAGCCCGAATAGCGTCCTGCACGCGGCTGCCCGGTGCCAGCTGGTAGACCCCCGGCTGGGCAACCGCTCCGCTGACCTGAATGACGAGCAGGGGAGGGCTGGGAGGTGGATGAAGCCGGATGGGCGCGCCTCTGGGCTGGCTGCTTACCAGCAGGATGATCCCTGCGACCAGCAAGCTGAGGACCATGCTAAAGCCAATAAGCCAGGCTGCTGCCCATCCGGGTTTCATGACGAATTACGAATCGATGATGGTGCTCAGCCCTAAACGTTGGTTGCTGGCGTCCACGTGAAGAACGCGCACCTTCACCAGTTGCCCCTCGTAGAAAAGCTCTTCCAGGTTGGCGTGCTCGTTATCCTGGTGGATTTCGGAGATATGGATCAGCCCATCTAGGCCTTCCTCCAGGCGAGCGAAAACACCAAACGGCACGATGCTGGTGATTACAGCATCTGCCACCAGCCCCGGGTAATATCGCGTCTCGGCCGTATCCCACGGATTGGGGTAAAGGTGCTTGAGGCTTAACGCTACCCGAGATCGTTCCTGGTCCACTGAGATCACGTAGACCCGCAGGTGCTGCCCGTAGCGGACCACATCTGCCGGGTGGCGTACCCGTCCCCAGGAAATTTCCGAGACATGGATCAGTCCTTCTACCCCACCCAAATCGACGAAGACGCCAAAATCGGTGATGTTAGTGACTGCTCCCGTGATGCAGTCACCCGTCTGAAGATGCTTCAATAGCTGGTTGCGGCTGCCAGCTTCTGCCAGCGCGGCGCGCTCCGAGAATACTACCCGACCGCGTTCGCGATCGCATTCGATAATCTTCAGGCTCAACGTGTGTCCCAGATAGGGTTCAGCCCAATCCTCAGGCAAGGCGCCGGCTTTATCACCGGTCAGGTCAACCAGGTGCGAGATCGGCACAAACCCTTGCAGCCCCTGACCGGTGACCAGGACGCCTCCTCGGTTATATCCGGTCACTTGCAAGTTGCATACGCAATCCTCAGAAAAAAGCGTCTCCGCCTCTTCCCAGTTTATGGACGGCGCTTCAGGGGCAGGGCGTGCCGCCAGAGGCTTGGTTGGCGCTTGAACCGGAGACGGCTTTTTCTGTACGGGCTGGGATAAGTATGCCTCATCCTCGGTTAATACGGCTTCCCACCAGGATTCATCCAGTGGTGGTAGCCCCCCTTCCAATTCTTTGTATGGATTTTGTGAGTGTTTGTTCACCATTAAGCCCACCTTTTCATGGAATGGTTGGCGTCTATATGATTGCGATTATGTCTCTGCTCTTTCTGGCGTGGTGTGTTGTTCCATTTCGAGAATAGCATTGGCAACCGCCTCGATCGCCACGCGCTGCTTGCGGTAAAGATCGGCCTCAGACATTGCCAGGCGGCTTGCCACCTCTCGCACTTTCTTCCCCTCCAGGAATTTTAGCTCCAGGATATTGTACAAGATCCACTCACCCGTGAATCGCCTCTCGCCCTCCGGACGGGTCTGGTCGATAGCCTGGCGCAAAATGGCTCGCAAGGCATTGGTCGGATTCCCATCGTGCTCGTCCATCGCTTGCTGGACGATTCGCAGTTTCATTAAGGGGCTTTCGGTCAGCTTTGGCCCGCCCCAATAGTGGGAGAGAGCGTCTTTGACCCATAGCGAATAATTGTCCTCTGCAATCACCGCTGCCGGCTGGGTAAGCACCTGCGCCAGTGAGCCGCCATCGGTATAGCGCGCCGCGGCGCGCAAGCTTTGGATTAATTCCACCTGCGGCGTAAGGCTTTGCAGAGATGTGAATACCTGTTCCTGGATGCGCCGGTCTGCCAGCGCTAACGCAGCTCGCTGGGACAGAATGGCAAGTAGTTCACGCTGATCCTGGTCGATGGTTGAGCTGGAATTCCGGGAGATGCCTATTAAGCCCAATAACTCGACGGTCTCCTCTTCTTGATGGAGCAATGGAACCAACCAGTACTCCCCCCAGGCAAACAACTTGTTGTACTCCCCGTTTTGTGATACCTGCTTTAGAATATCTGCCGATATATCCTCCTTTCCAAGCGTTTCAAGATTGCCAATAGTGATGATCCTTTCCAGACCCTTCTCGCTCAGCGCGGCAACGAACCCGTTAGAAGCTTGCAGCAAATCGCACACTGCAGCCAGGATTGATTCCAGGAACTGGCGCATATCGCCGGAGGTGAGCAAGCGCTCTTCCAATCTTTGTACCAGTTCGATATCGTTACGGTCACCGCCATGGAATAGCCAGCGCTCCCAGAGTGGGGCAGCCAGGGTAATGACATATTCCATGATCATAATGGTTGCGACCATGATAATGAGCACTTCGGTGGCGTAATCTGCCCCTAGCACCTGACCCGTTCGCCGCACAATAGTAGTGACTGCCAGGACAGTCGAAGCAGTGACCGGGCCGCGCATCAGCCATTTGAATAAGCGCCTCTTCACCACCCGGTCTGGCCAGGGCACTCCGAAGAACGCGACTGCATAAGCCATCAAAACCAACAAAACAGAGACCAGCAGGTTGCTGATGAGGGCTGCCAGCCAGAACAGTAGCGGGCTCCAGGCAGCAAGATAAGAGCCAAATAGCAGGTAGGGGTAAGAACCCAAAGCCGGCGCCAGCGAGCCAACCAGCAGGTAGCCAAGCCGCCTGCGACTGGCGCTGGTGACGGCGCGCCGGTATGCGCGCAGCAAATTAATCCACGCCCAGACCATCACCAAAGCATAAAAGGCGGTGAATACCCCGGTTAACCAGGTCCGCTCCAGGTGTGGCGCGGGCTGCACATCTTCAACCAGCTGGCCTACCAGCAAAGAGAAGGGCAGTGCAGCCAGAAATCCAAAGGACAGCAGATAGACCAGCCGGACTGCCAGTTTGCGCCTGCCGCGTGAAGGACGACCGGTGGTGGAGAGGATTGCATCTGAGAAATGCAGATACGTAGCCGGCAGGAATACGATTCCCAGCCACTGAATCCGTAGCCAGAAAGCCTTTTCATTTGTTGCATCGCTGGCTGATCCAATGGCATCCCCCACAAACACGATCACCACGCAGATCAAAATCAATGCGAAGGATCGAGCTACCCTGTCTCGCAGGTTGAAGGTGAGCGCATACAGCAGCAACGAGAAAGCTGTGATGGCAATGCCTGCAGTCAGGAGCTGATTAAGGGTCTGCAGGGTCGTAAGGAAAGCTGTGTACATCGAAATAACGTTAATAAAGATGATTGTTTCGGTAAAGAGTCTACACCTATTACCGGTCAGGAATCTCTACCGGCTCAGGAAAGATCAGCGGACATAGCCATCTCCAGGTAGCTGCTAACGTAACGATTTGGCAAAGAACAAGCCAATGTCATGGTTGGCATAATAGCGGTCGTTATAGCCACAAAAACCGAACCCCAATTTCTGAGCCATCTGAACTGCCGGGTGGTTTTTCGGTTGCATTTCCAATACCAGGCGGCGGGTATTGTGTTGCTCGCCCCATTCCTGCGCTGCCAGGACCAGCGCGCTGCCAATGCCTTGCCGGCGGACGCGGCGCACCACTGCCAGATCGGTAACCCAGGTAGTGATGGGGGCGATATCCAGCATCAGACTGACATACCCAACCACCTGTGAATCCAGGATTGCTACCAATAAACCGGAGCGGCGGGTCCAATCATCTTCCAGGGTGTGGGTTGTGCGGGGGTATTCGACGCGCACCGAGCGGGGCAGGCGAATCTCCCGGAAACTAATCCCGATTTGCTTGTCTTCGACCTGGATTTCCATCTGCCAGACGTATTCACTGGAATAGGTGTGATCCAGGGCCATTAATTCTGGGATGTCTGTGGCGATTGCCGGGCGAATTTCGATTTCAGGCATAGCATTCTACTCTCATGATCAAGGAGTTACTTCAGGGTTTGTGACCCGAACCTGGGTGACACAGGGCGGGTTGGATTTTCCCTGGTTATCTGTCACCACCAGTCCAAGCTGGTGATAACCAGGTGGGAGCAGGCTGGTGTTCCAGATGCCCAATACTTCCTGTCGGCGGAGCTGGTTGCCTGCCAGGATGGTCAGCCAGCTCGTTTCTTCAGGCCGCTTCATCTCGAGCTTGTAAAACCCGAAGTTGGGAATATCCACCGTACCGCTGATCTCAACCGCGCCGCTGATCTCATCGCCTTCTTGAGGATAGGCGATAAATATCTGACCCGGGATACACCCGGCGCCGGCGACCGCCTGGGTTGGCGTGATCGGGGTGGTGTCCGGCAGTGCAGTCTCGCCGGGCTGAGGGGTGACTGGCGGTAGGGTGGTGGTTGGGGTAGCTAATAAATCCAGGGTTGGCGTAAGGATGGGAATAGCACCAGGAACGGTGGGAGCGATAAATGAAACTAGAACAAATTCAGCGATTGCCATCGTCAGCAAAAGCACCAATACTGCGGCAGACTGGTTAAGCCGGGATTGGGCGTTCTCACGCTCGAGTCCGAATCCCGCACCGCGTAGCTCACCCCAGGCAAGAATGAATTTTCGCACATAGATCAACCCCCCGAGCGCGAGAAGTAGGTAGATCCATACTTCGTATGCCCTGAAAAATCGAAGCGCTTCTTCCATGGCGGAGTTATAGAGATTGTATCCTGGGGATTAGATAATCTGCAGGTCAAATCCACACTATCTACCCTTAATTGCTGTACCGATAAGCTTATAAACGGCGCAGCACCCCCCGGATGATCGTAGCCAGCTTGGGTACGATCACTTTTCCGGCTTCCAATACCTCTTCGTGAGTCGTGGTCGTGTTACCGTCCAGATTGGCTTTGTTGCTGACGCCTGAGATGCCCAGGACACGCGTTTCCCCATGCCGGGCGACCGTTACCTCCGGCACGGTGGACATACCAACTGCATCTGCACCGATGGCGCGCAGAAAGCGCAGGTCAGCCGGAGTCTCAAAGGATGGCCCCGCCAGACAGACATAGACTCCCTGGTGTAAAAGGACGTTATTTTCTGCTGCCACCTGCCGGGCTAAATTGCCCAGCTCGGGGTCATAGGCCCGGCTCATATCCGGGAAGCGCGGCCCGAACTCATCCAGGTTGGGGCCTCGCAAGGGGGAATTGCCCGCCATGCCGATCAGGTTTAAGTGGTCGGTGATCAGCATCAGATCTCCGGGATTAAAATCCGGATTTACAGCCCCGGCTGCATTGGTTACGATCAAAAACTGGATTCCCAGGCGTTGCATCACCCGTACCGGCAACCCGATTTGGGGCATATCGTAGCCTTCGTAAAAATGAGCACGCCCCTGCATCACCAGGACTTGCTGCCCTTGCAGGCTGCCGATTACCAGCCGTCCCTGGTGTCCTGGCACTGTGGAGACTGGCCAGTAGGGTAAATCCTGGAAAGGCACTAATGTGGCGCTCTCTACACTCTCTGCCAGCGGTCCTAGCCCCGAGCCGAGAATTATTCCGACGCGCGGCTGTGAGTCAACCCGGGCGCGAATGGCGGCAACCGTCTGATCAATTTGCTCCAGGGTAAGATATTTATCCATCACTTCTCCCTTTGGCTGACACGAAATTCGCATTGAAGATACCAGTAAAAAGCGCTCTCCCGCCCGTGCAGCACAATCTAAATTAGGTCTTACGCAGTTCGAGGGGAGTGGGGGTGTTTTGGCGGGCTTCGCCCGCCAAA
>JBFYSV010000091.1:0-5136 GCA_041301185.1 Anaerolineae bacterium | reverse complement strand
TTTGGCGGGCGTAATGGCGCCTGGCTTTTGCCCGGTTGCCGCAAGATTCCATCGAACACCAGCGCCGGCTCCGGTTGCGGCTTGTGTCGATAAAAAGGTAGCCACAGCCGCGCTCGTCTTCGCAACGCCGCATACGGCTTAATAGATCGGAAGTGAGCAAATCAGCAGCCGAGCGCGCTACCGGCCAGACGACTCGTTCCAGTTCTGGGTCATCATCCCAGGACCAGGCAAAACCGTCAGGAGAGATGGTGATTTCCTGGTGCCCCAGCGCAGAGTCCAGGGTTGTATTCAGGATTGCCAGATCTCCCTTATCCACATCGTCTCTGTTAGAGATTGCAGAGAAAAGGTGGAAAAGTGCTTCACGGAACTCGATGGCGCGCTCGTAAGCAGCGCTAGCATCCTCGGGCAGACGGGCGGCGAGTCGACGCAATCGATCGGCCCGTTCAGCAGAGAGTATACCTGCGCTTTCTCCCCAGGAAATCAAGTCAAGATAGTCATGCAGGCGCTCCTGCGGATTTTCGCTGGCGTGCCAATCATTGGTATTGGCAAAGTCCAGGCACAATTCACCCGATTCAAAGTCGTAGTTATCATTCATTTATAACTTCCATTTAGGTATTGACAGGTTAGAATTATTTTGTTAGAATATAACCGTCAATACAATGATAGCAGGTTATTTACAGAAAGTCAAGCGGTACCCTGTACCTACGCCAAAGGAGATATGCCATGATAATCTTCCACACCGATATCGACTACGAAGTCTTGAAAGAGCACCGGGATGAATTGATTGAGGAGGCTCGCCTGTTGCGCACAATGCAAGCACCCCATCCAAACCACCCAACCCTGCGCCAGCGGATTTCCGGAGCAATCTACCTGGGCCTGTCGCGTTCAGGTCAGATACTCACCAATTGGGGATACAGGCTTCAGACCCGCTACACTCCCAATACCCAGCACCACATTTTAGAATAGCCCATTATCCAATCGCTGGTCAGAGTAGGGATAGTCTCAATTCTGTTGAGACTATCCCCCACTATACCAGGGGAAATATTGCCAGGATGATCCAGGTCAAAAATAGCGCTCCGCTCAGCGCAAAGGGCCAGCTGCCCCGGTATGGATAGGATGCCAGGGCGTGCAGCCCAAGCACCGCCGGGAGTAGCGGCAGGATCAAGAACAGGAATCCCAGCTCGGGGTTTAACCTGACCGCCAGTAACAATCCTCCGACCAACAATACACTATGCGCTACCCACCAGCCGCCTTTAGCCAGGGCGCTCCCCCCCCGACTTCCCTGACCAACCGTATAGAACCAGGGCAGCAAGAGCAGGCTGCCAGGCAGCCACAACCACAGCCGGGTCGGGATCAGTATCCATTGAAGCCACACCATCTGCCCCAGCAGGCCCACTCCCAGCCATAGTGCAGCAAACGCTGCCAGGGCGCCCAGCCACTCCCGCCGGCCTGGACGCGGGATATTGGCACCGGTCATCCAGAAGGCGATCAGCCCGGCGACCCCAAACCAGATCAGCAAGAAGCCTCCCACCAGCAGGTTCATAGCGGTGTTCAACTGCAAACCTACCGCAGCTGCACCCCATAAAGCCAGGGAAGCCAGCACCACCCCCAGGGACAACCCGCCCAACCGCCGCCACAACGGTCGCTGCTTTGCGTCCGCCGGCAGCTGATCTTGCGGGGTGCCAATCAGGCGGGCTACTGAAAAGGATACCAACAGCACACCAACTATTCCCAACAGATACCACCCGATGCGCCGGTCTGTATAAGCCCTGGCTCCTGCCTGCCCGCCAAAAGCAGCATCCAACCAATCGGTCGCCGCCTGGTGAGCTGCTGGCGAGAATAGAATTGAAATATGCTCCACAACCGGGATGGAGATAAGTGCTCTGGCGTCGCCGCTTGCGGGATCACCTCCCGAGCCGCCTGCCTGCCCCAGCAGGTCTTCGGCAGTTGCCAGAAAACGCGGCTCGCCCTCGCCTGCCATAAGCAGCAGGTTGCGGGGAAGCTGCGAGCTAACCTGGCGCGGCACGGGCGATACTGCTATCGTCGCCGAAGTCTCCGGGTTTTGCAACCCAAATTCCAGCGCCACCCCGCTGCCCATCGAGTGCCCCAGGATAGCTACCTGGTCAACGGCTACCGCCCCGCTCGCCCGCACCTGATCCAGCACCGCCTCAGCGTCTGCGAGCAAGCTGTTCGACCGCTCTCCCTCGGGCATCGGGTTCGTGTTTTTACCGTGTCCGGAAAAATCCCACAGCACCACCTGGTATCCAGTGTGCGCCAGCTCCAGGCCGAAGCCGCGCATGACCACCGCCGAACCGGCAAAGCCATGCCCTACCAGCACGGTTGGGCGGGAAGCCCCCGGCGGATCAGATGGCGCCAGGATTGTGACCGGAGGATCTGACCCCGGCAGGCTGCGGATGGTGATGCCGTTTCCCGCCGCCTGGATCCGCCACACTGCCAGGAGAAAGAGCAGCACCCCAGCCAGACCGATTAGCCAATATTTTGTTCTCATCTGAAGGATACCTGCATTACAACTGATATGGGATAGGTCAAGCTGATTTCTCAAAGACAATAAATAGATAGGTCACTATACCAGCCTTGAGTGCCTGCTGCAAAGCAATCCCTCCTGCCACGCTCTGCCAGTAAGGATCATGAGATCGTAGCCCGGCTAAGACCAGCCAGCGAGCCAGCCGGGCGGGCAACCGGGAGAGCCGCAGGTGAGGTGTGAGGTCTTGCTGGTCAACCAGGTGCAGCCCGCAGCGGCGTGCCAGCTCTTCCGCCTGGCTCAGGGAGGACACGCCCGCTGCTTGCCAGCCTCGCTGGAAGGAATTCAACCAGAAATTGTCCGGCTCGGCGTGCTCGCCTTGGAAGTCATCGCACAGCAGCAATCGCCCGCCAGCTCGCAAGATACGGCTGGCTTCACAGAAATATCTCTGCGGGTCCGGTGTGTGGGCGAAAGCCTCGATAGAATAAGCTGCGTCTACTCCAGCCGGCAGAGGCAGCGCCAGGTAATCTGCCTCGATGAATGCGCACCGGCCTTGTAAGCCAGGCTGCTGTGCCAACTGCCGGGCCATTCGCGCCTGTAGCGGGCTGATCGTCGCCCCCACTCCCCAGAATATCCCGGGCATCCGTGCAGCCAGGTAGAGCAGGCTGCCCCCCACACCACAACCCAGGTCAGCCACCCGGATGGACAACTCCGGGTCATTTTCCTCCAGTTCCAGTAGTTGTTCCCGCACCAGCTCGTTGGAATAATTCAGCGCAGTTTCCAGATCGCTCACTCCAGGCGCCCAGAGGGCGCGGTGAATATTCCCGGTTTGCTTTCTCCTGCCTGGCAGGAGAAACAACTGCGTATTTCGCTCGTAATACTGGCGGACAGAGCTTACCGGCGCGGAAACATTAGCAAGCTCTGCCTGCTTGTCCTTCCCCCAATTATTCATTGTTTATACAGATCCTGGCCTTATTTCTGCTTCAGCAGGTCGCGGATTTCCACAAGCAGCTTCTCTTCGGCGCTAGGCTCCGGCGGCGCGGGCGGTGCCGCTTCCTTCTTTTTCTGCAGCCGGTTGATGCTGCGCACAACCAAGAACAGGACAAAGGCAACAATGATGAAATTGATAATTGCCTGGATGAAGTTGCCGTAGGTGATATTCGCATTTCCAAAAGTGATCGCCAGGGTGGTGAAATCCAGCCCGCCCAGGATCACACCCACCAGGGGCATGATAATGTCATTGACCAGTGAATTCACAATTGCAACAAACGCCGCGCCAATGACAAATGCAACAGCCAGGTCAATTACATTGCCGCGTAAGGCAAAATCGCGAAACTCTTTCAACATTGATGAGCCTCCTCAGTATAGTAGGGTATCTTGATCGGTTGAAAAAGCGATCGGAATAATTTACTTCACACTTATTATCGCATATATCAACTGAAATGAACAATTTAATATTGACGCGGTTCAGGGGAAAACCGGGGCTGTCGCTGCGCCGAATCCAGGCAATTTATTCTCATCAAATCCGCCCTTTTCATGTAAAATTGTTTTGTCTGTCCGGAGACCATTCCCAGCCAGGTGAAGATCGACGACCAGAGACGACTGGATGAGTGCCAATTACCCTGTTCGCGTCATCATAGCCGATGACCAGGCCATTGTCCGCAGTGGGCTGGGTGCTTTTGTGATGGCATACGAGGGATTACAGCTGGTTGGAGAAGCCAGGGATGGCGAAGAAGCGATTGAGTTGTGCGAGCTTCTCAAGCCAGACGTAGTTTTGATGGATCTGAAGATGCCGCGCATGGATGGCATTGCCGCCACCCGCGTCATCCGCCAGCGCTGGCCAACTATCCAGGTGCTGGTGCTGACCAGTTTCAGAGACAAGGAGAAAGTAGAAGGCGCTCTGGAGGCAGGCGCAACCGGCTACCTGCTCAAAGACCTTTCTGCCAGCGACCTGGCAGAAGCGATCATGCAGGTTCACCAGGGTCGCCGTTTGATTGCTCCGGAAGCCTCCCAGGCGATTGTCAGAGCGGAGCGCATGGGTCGCCTGGAACACGAGGCCCAATCCGCCGGGAGCGATCCCGCCCGATTGGGTGAGCTGCTGAGAGCTCACCTGCCTGCTATCTTTCCCGGCTGCCAGATCCAGGTGCGCCAGTTCCCCGATCAGGACCTGTTCAGCTACCCCTCTCCCTTGCCAAAGCCCGTCGCCGAGCCTGCCTGGCGCTGGCTAAGCTCAGCCGACAGCCCGATCACTTTCTCGAACGGAGATAGCTATCCGTGGGGAGGTGTCCACATGCCCGGCAGCGAGCTGATCCTCGCCCCCCTGCTCTCGCAACATGCCAACCGCGCCGTTGGTGGTATCGCTCTCGTCTCCCGGGAAGAGGCCTTGGACAGAGATCAGCTATTGGAGCTGGTCAACCATCTTGTGCACATTATCGTCCACAGGCTGATCCAGGCAGAAGAGGTATCGAACCGGCAGATACAGCAACGCGCCAGCCAAGAGCTGGAGATGGCATGGCGTATCCAGGCCGGTATCTTGCCGGACGGCGCTCCGACGGTGCGCGGCTGGGACATGGCTGCCAGGCTTGAGCCGGCTCACGAGACTTCCGGCGATTTTTATGATTTCATCCCCGTGGCAAATGACAAGTGGGGCATCG
>JBFYSV010000090.1:0-14663 GCA_041301185.1 Anaerolineae bacterium | reverse complement strand
CTATATTTTGCATCAGCGATCGGTCAGGGTGTGTGCCGCCAACCTGCGCCGATGAGTTTGACTCGCGTCGAAGGTCTCTGGCTGGACCTTTCATTGACCAATGTAGGCTTTGTCCAGATAGCGGCTGACATTCTACCTACTCTTAGGCCAAAAGAGTTCTTTCGTCCTGGGCAAATCGACGCAAACGGGAATTTCAACAACATCGCCTTTGGTAAAGACTATCTCAAAGGCGGGTCTGCCCGCATGAGACTGCCTGGATCAGGTGGAATACCTGACGTGACAACCTTCATCAACGATATTCACCTATATGTGCCGCGCCACTCGCGAGTCACCTTTGTAGCAGACCTGGACGTCTTGTCCGGCTTGGGATTCTCGCCGGCTAGAACTCGAGGATCTGGTCCCAAATACCTTGTGTCAGATTTGGGGCAGTTTGACTTTGCCAACGGTACCCTGCGCCTGACCAGCTACCACCCAGGAGTAAGCATTAGCCAGATCCAGGCAAAGACTGGATTTCCACTCGAAATCTCTCCCGAAGTAACCGAAACAATGCCACCGACAGCCGAAGAGATCCGCTTGCTCAGAGAAGAGATTGATCCTTTGGGAATCCGCAGGTTGGAATTGCTCGGCGGAGCAGAGCGGAAACAAGCTTTGCGTGATATCATGGATTGTGAATCCCGGTTTTAAAGGCAGTAAACCCAGCAGTGAGCCAACGGTTTTTAAGTTCCTCGGAATACCACTCGCCTCGCTGGAAGAGGCAAACGATCAGAAATCTATGGACCGGTGCTCTGGTATTGCTTCTGATTCTAAGTTCCATTCTGAGTTATTTTCCTGTTCAAGCCCAGCAAGACAGGGCTGAAGAAAAAGCCAGGCAAATGCTCGAACTGCTCTCTCCTGAAGAGCGAGTGGGGCAGCTCTTCCTGGTTACATTTAGTGGCACAGATGTGGGAGAAAACACACCCATCTATGATCTAATTGTCAAGCACCATATCGGGGGAGTAGTTCTGCTTGCCGCGAACGATAACTTTATCAGCGGTGAAGAAGCACTCACCCATATCCAAACCATGAACCGCCAGCTCCAATTGAATCGGTGGGCAGCTGCGCAACAACCCCAGGCGGTGCCTGGAACAGAAGAAACCCGCATGATCTATTTCGCTCCCTTGCTGATCGGCACCTACCAGGAGGGAGATAGCTCTCCTTATGACCAAATTTTGTACGGAGTAACCTCCCTCCCGAATAGCATGGCAATCGGCGCTACATGGAAACCTGAACTAGCCCAACAGTTGGGAAGCGTGCTAGGAAGTGAGCTGGCTGCATTAGGGATCAACCTTCTGATCGGCCCTTCCCTGGATGTCCTGGAGACACCCACCTCTGAAAGTTCGGGCGGTCTTGGCACGCGCACTTTCGGTGGCGATCCGTTTTGGGTTGGCGAGATGAGCCGCGCCTATATCACTGGCGTCCATCAGGGTAGCAACAACAAGGTAGCTACCGTGGCCAAACATTTTCCTGGAAACGGTGGCGCAGACCGCCCGGCAGAGGAAGAGGTGGCTACGGTTCGCAAGTCGCTGGATCAGTTAAAGAAGATCGACCTGGTGCCTTTTTTTGCAGTTACCGGCGATGCCCCAACCCCAGAGGCTACTACCGATGCCTTGCTTGCATCGCATATCCGCTATCAAGGCTTTCAAGAGAATATCCGCGCCACTACCCGCCCGGTCAGCTTTGACTCACAGGCGCTTAGCCAGCTCATGAGCCTTACACCACTCACAACCTGGAGACAGTCAGGTGGTTTGGTTATCAGCGATAATCTCGGCAGCCGGGCAGTTAGAAACTTCTTTGAGCTGACCGGACAGGATTATGAAGCGCGCCGGGTGGCACTAAACGCATTCTTGGCTGGAAATGACCTTCTTTATTTGGGGGATATGTCAAATGAAACCGATCTCGACTCAAATACTGCCATCATCCGCACTTTGGAATTTTTCACTCAAAAATACCGTGAAGACCCCGCTTTTGCTCAGAGAGTGGATGAGTCGGTCTTAAGAGTCCTCACATTAAAGTACCGCCTCTATCCAATCTTCAACCTGGAATCGACCCTCCCAGAATTGGATGGACTGAGCGAGATTGGTACATCTACCCAGGTGTCTTCTCAGATCGCTAGCCAGGCAGCCACATTGATCAGTCCCGGCGTGGCAGAACTAGATATCATCATTCCTGATCCGCCAAACCAGACGGATAGGATTGTTTTCATCAGCGATGTGCGCAGCGCGACACAATGCTCCCAGTGCCCGGAAGAACAAATTTTTCCGGTAGATGCACTTCAGCAAGCGGTCCTACGTCTTTACGGACCGCAAGCTGGCAGCCAGGTTCTACCTTTCAATATGGCATCCCATTCATTCGAAGACCTGCTCGCAATGCTAGATGGTCCGCGAAATTCCACTCAAATTGAGGTTGACCTTCGACGGGCTCAATGGATCGTCTTCGGCATGATGGATGTCCGTGAAAATAACCCGACATCCCAGGCTTTATCCCGATTCCTGGCTGAGCGTCCAGATCTTTTCCAGCAAAAGCGGCTTGTTGTGTTTGCCTTTAATGCTCCCTATTTCTTAGATGCTACCAATATCTCCAAACTGACCGCTTACTATGGTTTGTATTCGAAGATTCCCAGCTTTGTAGACGCTGCTGCAAGGTTGCTTTTTAAGGAGCTTTCTCCGGTTGGAGTGCTTCCGGTTTCTGTTCCAGGGGTTGGGTATGACTTGATCACTGCCACCTCGCCTGATCCAAACCAGATAATTCCTCTAACTATGGATAACGGAGAAGAGATAAGCTCAGTACCAGCAACGACAACCACCCCCGAGCCTACTGCCTTACCGGATATTCGAGTGGGTGATAGCATTGCAATCAGGACAGGGGTTATTCTCGACCGCAATGGTCATCCGGTGCCTGATGGGACACCCGCACAGTTCATAATTTCCACCGAGGGAGTGGTCAGCGCCTTTCCCCAAACAGAGGTCACCGTTGGTGGTATTGCCAGGACAAGTATCCAGGTGACCAGCACAGGTTCGCTTGAAGTCCGGGTAGAAAGCGAGCCAGCCAAACAATCCGAAACACTCAGGTTTGATATCCCCCAAGAAAATGGCAATCTCACCACCACGACTCCCACAGAAGAGCCGGTCCAAACCATCGAACCAACACTAACGTCGACCAGCCTGCCACCACCAGTATCGACTCCACAACCACCCATGCAAGACAGCCTGACATTGATAGATTGGTTGGTAGCAGTTTTCCTTGCGATAGCGATCTCTTTTGGCTCTTATCGCCTGGCAGCCCTGATGGGGCAAGTGCGCTGGGGAATTCGGAGCGGCTTTTTCGCCCTGATTGGAGGGTTGATCGGTTATTGCTACCTGGCGCTTTCTCTACCTGGTAGCGCGGAGATGCTGGCTTCTATTGGTGGTTGGGGCGTTCTCCTGGTAACCGGACTTGGATCAGCTATCGGTCTTCTGGCGACGTGGATCTGGCGAGCTGTCAGGATTAGCTCCATACGCCAGACCTAGCTTTTTCCAACCAGCAATAGCACAACTCGCTCTGTTTATTCTAAAAAAACTACTGGGACAAGGTCAAGATAAGGCTGATCAACACCAGGCCTGCCGATATCCAGATTAACGCCATTTCTGTCGGCGAAGCGACCACATCAACAACCGAGGGGGTTGGAAGCGGGGCACGCGGGCGGGTTACTGGATTCCAATCACCCAATAGAGCCTGCCTGAATTCCTCCACATTTTGAGGCCGTTCTTCTGGGTGAAGCTTCATTGCCCACAAGATCGCTCGTTCCGTCCGCAGACTGATATCGGGGTTGATCTGGCGTGGCGGTGGCAGTAAATCGGGGTTCAGAAACAGCTCGCGCGCCTCCACCGGTCTGGTACTGGTGAGCAGGTGATATAATGTTGCGCCAAAAGCATAGATGTCACTTCTACCATCCGTGTGACCCGTATCTCCCCCATACTGTTCCAAAGGAGTGTATAGGGCTGTCCCACGACCCTGCAGGATGGTAATCGTCACTTCATCCAGTGCAAGGATCTTTACCAATCCAAAATCAACCAATTTTAACAAACCACTTGGGGTTAACTTCAGGTTGCTCGGTTTGATATCGCGGTGCAAAATCGGGGGGTTTTGGCTGTGCATATAGGTCAGCGCATCAGCAAGCTGGCTGGCCCATCCCAGCACTTCTCGCTCCGACAAGAATTTCCCCTTGCTGTGCGATTCCACCATAAGCATACGCAAATCTTTACCCGGGACAAAATCCATCACCAGGTAATCACGCCCGCTCAGCGAAAAGAAGTCAGAGACTTTAGGTAGATTGGGGTGATCCAGGCGCGCCAGTACAGTCGCCTCGCGGAAGAATTGTTCGCGAGTCTGCTTGAGTACATCCGTCGCCATTGTTCGATCATGTTCAACCTCTTTCAACGCACATGATCGACCCTCCAGGCGTAGATCATCTGCCAGGTAGATACTCCCCATCCCTCCCTGGCCAATAATCTGGCGTATTTTGTAGCGATTCTTTAATACTTCTCCAGATTTAAGCGGCGTAGGCATTAAGAGCGGGCGATACTCTCCTTTTTACACAGTAAATCAAAATTGCTGGTGAAAAACCAAAAACACACTATAATATTATACACGTGGAGTGAGGATCATGGAGAGAAAGAGTGAAGAGAGCCCGCTATTAGTCGCACAGACAGGCCCATTAAATGGGCAACGCTGGCATTTGAGAAGCAAGGTAATCATTGGTCGAGAGACCACCTGCGACATTGTTGTCAATGACCGGCAGGTATCGCGCCAACACGCCAGCATCTCGATCACGCCCCGAGGTCTCCTGCTTGAAGACCTGGGTAGCAAGAATGGCACCCACTACAACGGTCAACAACTGGAAAAACCCACCCTCTTAAACGACGGCGATCTCGTCCAGATCGCACTTGCCCAACAATTCGTCTATCTCAGTTCCGACGCAACATTGCCCCTGGATTCAGAAGGTTTTCTTCCCTCAATCGTTCCATCAGGCCTGCTGCGGCTTGAGAAACGCTCGCGCCGGGTCTGGATTGGTGACCAGGAGGTAGTCCCTCCATTATCGGTCTCCCAATTCTTATTGCTTGAAATGCTATACGACCAGCAAGATAAGGTTGTCTCTCGGGCTGATCTGATCCGTGCCATCTGGGGGGAGGAACAAGCCGTGATGATATCCGAACAAGCGCTGGACGCATTGGTCCGCCGCCTGCGTGATCGCCTGGCAGCGATAGATAGTGATCACCAATACATCATCACGATCCGAGGCCACGGTCTTCGGTTGGACAACCCTCCGGTTGAGGCTTGATTAGCTCCCTTTACGACCCCAGGTTTAATTCCATTGAATAACGCAATACCAGACGATGGATAGATTTAATTTTGTCGGCTAATTCCACGTCCTCAGATCCATCCACTTGACTGGTAATATTCGATAGTGCGCCGATCAATTCCGGAGTGACCTTGTCACGGTTTGCATCGAGCAATTTTCGTCGGGTTTGATCATCGGGGGCATCTAAAAGGGATTCGATAAATTCGACTTCCGGAGGTGTCTTACTCAAGCTCTGTAGAAATTCCACAATCTTTTGTATCTTGGCGATTTTTTCCAGATCTCCGGAGCTCCTGGCCTCCTGCATGGCAGCATCCAACCCGCGCAAGAAGAAATCATCCACAGCCGGCAAAACCTGCTCCAGGGCTGCAACCGGATCTGGGGCATTCAATACTTGCTCAACCGCCTGCCTGCCACTGGCTTCACGGCGGGCTTGTTGCTGGTCAATTTCTTGGGTCAGTTGCAAAAGAGAATCCCGGATACTAATCAGGCGAGCCCGTCCATCGCCTCGCGACTTGTCAATCCGATCGCTCAGCATTTGAAAGAACTGGTAATCAATCCCTGGACGGGTTAAGCTGACCAAAGCTTGCAGGCGGTTCTCATTGGGGGCTTTAATGATCAAGTCTAATAAACTTTCTCTTGTGAGCTTGTCTCCAACTTCTTGTAATGAGGCTACGGCTGCTTCGATTTCTTTCGTCTGTTCCTGTAACTCTTGTCCGAATGCAGTCACCGGCAGCAAGCTCTGCTGCAATTCTGCCAGCTGGCGCGCCCCAGCCTCGTCTCCGGCAGCCAGGGCAGCTTCAGCGATGCGGCTAATCAGAGTAAAGAATTCTGCATCGATCAGCTGATCTTCCTGCCTGGCAATTTCTACCCGCGCCTCTGGACTGGCGCTTAACAAGCGTTGGATCAGATTCAATTTTAGCTGCTGTGCCTGGATCATCTCACGGGTAATGCCATCCGCTTCCAGGATACGCTCCACCAACCCCTGCATCGTCAATGCGGATTGCGGGCGAAGCAAGTAGGCTTTGCGCTTTTCCTGCGGCAGGTGAGTGACGACCTGGTTGATCAACCCCCCCACCAGGCGTTCTTGCTCATTGCGTGGCAGCCCAAGCTCAGCCGGGACGTATGTTAGTAATAATTCTTTTTCCGGATCATGGTACACGATCGGTGTTGCCAGGTTACCGTTGTAACCGCACCTTGGGCATTGGATCAAGTTGAACGAACCTGAGAGCAACTGCTGTTTTGCGGTGGCATCGACACCCAAATCGAAGAGTTGGTTCACATCAGCAACTACAGGCTGGCGGCAATTGGGGCAACTCACACTGGTTCTTGGCATGAAAATCTCCTGATAATTATTCCTGTCTTATCCTGGAACGTAAAAATAGCGAAGTCCAGGTAGATTAATTTCTTGGTAATGAAAAACAAATCCTGGCACCGTCCCCAGGTTTTGGATCAACCCATATCCGCCCCTCATGAGCTTCAACGACAGCCCGAGCCAGGTAAAGCCCCAGGCCCGCCCCCTTCGTCTTTTTGGCAGCCTCGGATGATCTGTAAAACCGGTCAAATATATGCGGGATATCGTCTGGAGCAATTCCAGGGCCTTTATCACTTACACAGATTACCAGGTATTGCGGGTGTACCTGTCCGGAGATGCGAATTTCCCCGCCATCTGGCGAATACTTGATGGCGTTCGAGAGTAAATTTGTTATTACCTGAGAAATCCGATCTTCATCCGCCATTACTACTGGAAAGTTCTTGGGGAAATCCACGTTAATGGTATGGCGGTCGGTTTGGGTGCGATAGCGTTCCGCGATCCTTTCCACCAGCGCATCCAGAGCAATATCCGACCGATTGATCGCCAGCGCCCCAGCCTGGAGACGGGAGGCATCCAATAAATTTTCGATCAACCCGGTCAAACGGTCGGCCTCTTCCTCGATGACTTGAAGGCTGTCTTGAACAATCTTCCGTTCCCAGCTGGCATCTTCCCTGCGGAGGGTGCTCACATAGCCCTTGATCAATGCCACCGGTGTCTTTAGCTCATGGCTGATGACCGAGATGAAAATGCTTTTTAGCTCTTCAGCCTCGCGGAATCGGGTGATATCACGAACCGTTGCCACAATATTGACCAGTCTTCCTTCTGGATCTACCAGCGGGGCGTAGGTAATCCCAATGGGCAGCGGATATCCACCCGGGCGCTCCAGGTCGCCTTCAACATAGAGGGTGGCATTGGGTGTCAAGGGCCACCCCCCACCCTCTGCCTGCTCCAGGGTAACACCCTCTTTTGTCTTCGAGAAATGGATCACCTGCTCGTGTGTTTGGCCCCGGATTTCTTCAGGGGGTGCACCCAGCATACGCGCAAGTGCGGGATTGCAGCGCTCAATGACGTAATCGGGCGTTATGATCATGATCCCGTCTGCTGCGGAATCTAGCATGGCGTCCATCCGTTGTTTTTCTCGGCTGATTTGGGTATAAAGCTGGGCATTTTGGACTGCAATCGCAGCCTGATCGGCAAAGCTCTGCAAGAGGGCTGTATCGTTGCTAGAAAATACACCCTGGTAATTACGGAAGATAAAGATCACCCCGATGACCTGCTGGCGAACAATCAACGGCAAACCCACACCGGTAAGCAATCCCATACTTGCTGCCCGCGTCAGGGTCTGTAATAAACGGTTGATTTCAGGCAGCTCAAAGTACGCCTGGTCTTTATTCTCCGGAACTGCGGCTAAGAGTGGGTCCAGGTAACGGAGAAAAGCAGGGGGAATCCCGTGCGAGGCAGCAACCGTCCATCCTCCCTGCTCGGCGCGTAGCGCAATCAATCCTGCCTGCCCCGCCAGCATCTCGGCAGATATCCGCAGGATACGTTCCAGCAGATTATCCAGGTTTAGCTCCTGGGTAATCGCCCGTGTGATTTCCAGCAAGTAATCCCGCTGGCGTACCCGAAAATCAGGCAACAAGCATGGCCTCTTTTTCGCTTGCGACCAGAGCCTCTTCGAATATTTCCATCGCCTGGTCTACCTCTTGCCTGGAAACCAGCAAAGGAGGTGCAAATCGGATTGTGCTTTTGCCACAACCCAGGAGCAGCAAGCCACGATGGAAAGCGTTATCTACGATTCGATCGCGTAATTCTTCGGCTGGCTCTTTGGTTTCGGCGTCTTTGACGAATTCCACGCCGATCATCAGCCCGATGCCACGCACATCACCTATGCCGTGGGCCACGTAGGCAGGATGGCGTAGCATGATCTCCTCTAGAATTCCCTTCATGTAGTCGCCTACAACGACCGCATTTTGCATATAACCATTTTCAATCAGATCAATGGTTGCCAAAGCGGCTACGCAAGCCAGAGGATTTCCACCAAAGGTATTCCCATGGGCGCCTTTCTTCCAGGTGAAGATATGCTCTCGTCCGATCATCGCCCCAAGCGGCACACCCGATGCAATTCCCTTGGCAGCGCAGACAATGTCTGGCTCGACGCCAAACTGCTCAATCGCCCACATTTTTCCGGTCCTGCCCATTCCAGACTGGACTTCATCGGCGATCAGCAGAATCCCGTGGCGATCGCAAAGCTCTCGCAAGGCAGGGAAAAATCCCGGGGTGGGCAGAATATACCCGCCCTCGCCCTGGATCGGTTCAACGAGTATCCCCGCTACCTCATCTGCCGGGACGACATGCTCGAACACCTGCTTTTCTAAGTAATCGACAACAACCTCTCCGTAATCACTCCCCGGGTTGACTGCCAGTAGCGGGCGATAAGGATCAGGGAAAGGTACATGCACCACGCCGTTCATCAGGGGATAAAAACCACGGTGATAGATCGGCTTGCTGGCTGTCAACGTGATCGATCCCAAGGTCCGACCGTGAAATGCGCCCAAGAAACCGATGAACTGGCTTCTACCCGTGTAACGCCGGGCCAGTTTTAGGGCTGCCTCCACGCTCTCCGTGCCGGAATTTGTCATAAACGAGATCGCGTTTTCTACAAACGGGGCAATCTGGTTTAATTTCTCACCCAACTCCACCCAGGCTGGATGATAGTAATCAGATGAGATATGGATAAACCTCTCTGCTTGTTCCTGGATAGCCTTAACAACCTGAGGATGGCTGTGGCCAGTAGACACAACTGCAATCCCCGCAGCAAAATCCAAAAATCTATTCCCATCTACATCCCACACATCAACCCCCCTGCCGTGATCCATAACGAATGGATAGCCACGCGGGTAAGATGGCGAGATAACCGCACGATCGCGGTCAATAATTGCCCTGGCTTTCGGGCCTGGAAGATCCATGATCGGCATACAAAAACTCCTTACAAATGTCTGTTTGGTTAATGGATTATCGCGTGTAGCCAGGGAATTATATCATTACGTTTGTTCGGACGTAGTCTCGAACGCTTTCTCAACATGTTTACCGAAATGCGGTTATAATCAGCGTTCGTATTCCAACTCTTCTCACAACCAGGTCTCCCGTGACTCCTCCATCACCGTTCTCTTTCGAGCTGATCGCCAATCAGGGGCGTGCCAGGGCTGGAATATTCCATACCCCGCACGGCGATTTGCTCACGCCAGTCTTTGCCCCCGTAGGAACGCAAGCAACAGTCAAGTCGATCACGCCAGCTCAGCTGCAGGAATTAGGCGCTGGATTAATTCTGGCAAACACCTACCATCTCTACCTTCGCCCCGGGGATGAGCTCGTCTCCGAGCTGGGCGGATTACACCAGTTCATGAACTGGTCTGGTCCAATCTTGACCGATTCGGGTGGCTTTCAGGTATTTTCACTGGCCGAGAATCGAAAAATCGACGAAGATGGGGTTACGTTTAAAAGCCATATCGATGGATCGACCCACCGGCTTACCCCGGAGAAATCGATTGCCATTCAGGAAAATTTAGGCGCAGATATCATCATGGCTTTTGATGAATGCGCCCCACCCTATGAACGTGAATACAATGAAAGGGCAATGCTTCGAACCCATTCCTGGTTAGTTCGTTGCCAGGTAGCCAAACAGCGTCACGATCAGGCACTCTTCGGAATCGTTCAGGGGGGGATTCTCCCGGACTTGCGCCAACAATCTGCAGAGTTTATTAGCTCAATGGATCTTCCCGGGAATGCAATCGGCGGGTTGTCTGTCGGCGAGACAAAAGCCGAGCTGCATGCAGTATTAGAGGCAATCGATCCCATCCTGCCCAAAGACAAACCCCGTTATCTGATGGGGGTTGGCACCCCGGAAGATCTGGTTAACGGGGTCATGCGCGGAGTAGATATATTTGATTGCGTTTTGCCCACTCGCCTGGCACGGCATAACGCAGCCATGCTGAGAAAAGGACGTTTGAACCTGGTTAACGCTGGGTATGCCAGGGACCCAAACCCAATCGATTCTGATTGTACCTGCTATACCTGCAAGAACTACTCACGAGCATATCTCAGGCACCTTATCGTAGCCAAAGAAATGCTATCCGCCACCCTGCTGTCCATCCACAATATCCACACATTGCTGCAGCTGACTCGCGAGATGCGGGATGCAATTATCGAAAACCGTTTCGAAATCTTTGCCGCGGAGTTTTTAGAATGACTATCTTCCAATCGATGCTGTTAGGTCTCGTGCAGGGGCTGACGGAATTCCTACCGATCTCCAGCTCGGGTCACCTGGTGATCATACCTTACCTGCTGGGGTGGGATATCCCCGCCAAGGATGCTTTCATATTCAATGTGCTGGTGCAGGTCGCGACCCTGGCGGCGGTCATTGCTTATTTTTGGGAGGAACTGCTTAAAATCATCCAGGGTCTCTTGCTCGGGTTAAAGGCAAAAGCGCCGCTTGCAGATCCTCATTCACGCCTGGGCGTATTTATCCTGGTTGCCACGATCCCTGCAGGGTTGATCGGTATTCTCATCAAAGACATTGTAGAGCAAGCCTTTGGTAGCCCGGTGATCACCGCCATGATGCTATTTGGCACCGCTGGATTGCTAATCATCGCCGAGAAGGTTGGCGCTCGGAACCGGAAGTTAGACCAGATGAGCTGGCTGGACGCACTGGTTATTGGATCTTTTCAAGCTCTGGCGGTATTTCCGGGGATCTCGCGTTCGGGATCAACTATCACCGGAGGCATGCTGCGAAATTTCGAAAGGGAAGGAGCAGCCCGATTTTCATTTTTGATGTCCGTCCCGATTATGCTCGCGGCTGGATTTCTTGCTTTTCTAGATCTGTTATCTATTCAAAATTGGACGCAATCCGTCTTAGTCTTCATTCCGGGCTTTATTGTCGCCGCAATTTCTGGATATCTTTCAATACGCTGGCTGTTAAAATATCTTATCAAGGGTTCATTGTATTCGTTTGCTATCTATTGCGTCTTAGTGGGAGTGATCACCTTGACCGTAAGCATAATTAGATGATCCTCATCCGCTCAATTTACCCGGATGCAGGCTTTTTACCCAGCCCGTGAACGCGCATCACCGGCACGACAAACAAGAAACCCGTATTCCCCCGGTCAAGGTCGCCAGTTATCTTTTGAGCAGCAGCGATCATATCGTCTACTCTTCGCTCGTCGTCAACCACTGATAGAAGTGTCCGGTGATGCTCTTCGTTTCCCTCTAAAAGATCACGCAAACTTGGCATCAAGGGCATATCATCTCTCAACCCTGTGCGTTTGACTCGCCCGAGGCCTGTGCTCTCTAAAATAGTCACCCCGCGCACGCCAAGTGATTCCCAAGATTCTAATATTGCCGGACAATCATCCGGGTCATCGACGATCATTACGACCAGATAAGCCACTTTAGCCTCCTTCACGCTTTCTCGCGGATTACATTTTTGCGAGTAAAAAGAGATCTCAAAATAATCGGGGTCAGCAAAGTTGTCACGATTACCACCCCGACAATTGCAGAAAATATCTGTTGTGATAACACCCCTTCTATAATCCCGACCGAAGCAACGATCAACCCCACTTCCCCGCGTGACATCATCCCTACACCCAATTGTAGTGACTCAAGGTTTGTCAACCCACCGAGTTTGGCTCCTCCGCCGGCACCCACCACTTTTCCGATAATGGCTACAACCACCAGAATCACCAGAAGCCAGAGGCTTTGGGCTGTCAATTCGCGGACATTGGCACTTAATCCGACATTGACGAAAAAGATCGGAACGAAAACCGCATACGCCAGGATGCTGATTCCAGACTCGATTTGTTCCTTCACCCGGGTACGGGCGAACATAAGCCCGGCTAAAAAGGCACCTGTAATCGCTGCCATGCCTCCCAACGCCTCGGCAGCCCAGGCGTAGAGCAAGCCAATAACAAAGGCAAAAGCGATTAACCCTTTACTGATGGGTAGATCCTCAACCCAGTTTGATAGTCTGGGCATCAACCAGACGCCGATACCTAACGCAACTCCCAGGTAAACAACCATCTGAATAAAAATCAGAACGATACTCCATATATTGACATTTGACCCCGCCTGCAAAACAGCAACAAAAACCGATAATCCGAGGATAACCAGGATATCATCGAACACCGCCGCCCCAAGCAGGCTGATTCCTACCCGGCTACGCAGGACATTTAGCTCCATAAGTGTCTGGGCAGAGATGCTAACACTGGTCGCAGAAAGCACCAGACCGATAAACAATGCTGTTTGGAATTCCATGCCAAACAATATCCCGACCAGCGTTCCGAAGGTCAACGGACCGACGACACCTAATACGCCCGCCAGAGCAGATACCTTCCCGGATTTAAGCAGGTCGTTTAGATGCAACTCAAGCCCCGCGAGAAACATCAATAAGAGCACACCTAATTCAGCCAGGTGAGCGATCGTCTCAGCCAGGTGCTCGTCTGTGAATAATGGCAAATGCAAGAAATCGATCAATGTAGGGCCCAGGATTATCCCCACCAATAACTCGCCCAAAACCGATGGCTGGCCCAGTTTATAACTCAGATACCCCCCCAGTTTTGCCAGTGTGATGATGATGACCAGGGCAATATCAAATTGAAGAAATGGAGTCATTCCAAAATATCCCGTGATCTTTTCAAATAATTCAAGGCTGTTCGCCTGTTATGAATAATTTCGCCAGATTACACCTGATTTGTTCTGTCTTCAACAGATACTTCGCTTAGTGCAGCACCTTCTGCCAGAGAGGGTCCATCTGGCAGAGCAGATCCATCTTCCGGTAACCAGGGAGGTAACCCCAGCAATTTGCGTTGGATATAACGCCCAACGATCTTTCCGGTGGCGATCAGTGGCACGACAATCAGCGCTCCCAGCAATCCGCTCAGTGCAAGCGCTCCGATTAATCCCACAACCACAAGAGCTGGGTGCAGGCGCAGTCGTTCTCCCAGCAAATGCGGCCTGAGCCAGAGATTATCCACCTGCTGCACAAGGGCGTAGACGATGATTAGCATCACAACCAGACCGATCCAAGAGAACGGGATCAAACCTGCCTGGTACATCCCAACGACCAATAATGATCCCAATACCAAAAGCACCGCAATGATAAAGAAGATCAACAACTGGACTCGAAGAAATACACTCCACACATCATCAATCTCATTGGTCAATTTTTCAGCATCCGCCTGGTAAGCTGCCGGGAACAAGCTTACCACCCAGGGCTTTATCTTGGGGCCATCTTTCAAGAAGTAATATAAGCTGAAGAAGATAACCAGTCCCCAAAGAATATTGGTGGTTAGACCGGAGACTATATTAAAAGATCCTCCCGGTATGACGGTCAGCACACCCCCCAATGTCTGACCGACTTCATTGAATAAGGATTGGGGTGCAAACCGGAAACCGAAGAAATAGATTGGCCGAGACAGCCAATTTTGTAACTCCCGGATCGCTTCGTTCAGATTAATACTAAAATCGCGGAACTGTCCGAATGCCAAAGCTCCCAATGTTGTGGGCAGGGATAGAACGATCAATAGCACGATGAGATAGACCAGGATTGTTGCCAATGTACGCCGCATTCGAGTGCGGCGCATCAGGTAGCGCACAATTGGATCGAGTAAATATGCGATCAACGCCGCGATAAATATTGCTTCGATAAGCGGTAATGCAACCGCCAACAGCCAGATAATACTTATTAACACCAGGATCGCGACAACCCAGCGGGTGGTCAGCGACCAACTAGGGCTTTCTGGAGGTAGTCCCGGTAGACTCATCTAGAAAATTATACACTCGAAATCCCGATAAATTCCCCCTTTGGATAAAAAAACAGGACTGTTCTCAGGCTAGTGCCTGAACCCAGTCCTGTGTTAATAATATAGGACTTACGCAGTTGGTGGATATATGGGGGTGTTTTGGCGGGCGTAGCCCGCCAAA
>JBFYSV010000086.1:0-8342 GCA_041301185.1 Anaerolineae bacterium | reverse complement strand
TGGCTTGACCTACCAAAGGAAACTGGAACAAGCGGTCGCGATGGTAGAAACCGGCTTGATCTTCAAGCATTACAAATGGCGCTGAGATCGTATTGAGAAAGAATGGCGATGTGTAGGGAATTTCACCAGTAATAAAAACGGGTTCATCCGGGTTCTCGACCCCGGGCTGAACCGGGATAAGCGGTAACATGGTGGGGGAGGGGGATGGGCTGGGAATGGGGGTATCCATCAGGCGGGCAATAGGAAGCCCGCTGGTAGCCTGGCAGGATAGCGAAAGAGTCACTACCAGCAAGATGAGGAAACCGATTAGCTTGCGTGTGTTTGTCATTGATAAACTCCAAAAAAAGTGAAGGGGGTGCGATCATCGAAGAAGACCGGCAGCTAGACCGATCAAAATCCCCCCGAGGATTAGCCAGGTGGTGTTTATTCTAAACCTAAATAGAAGAACTGCTGAAATTATTCCGATACCGACTGATAAAAGGTCCGAAAACGCTGTCTGTGCCAGCTGCAGCAGAACTGCCAGCATCAATCCGAGGGAGGCAGCGTTCACCCCATCTAAGAACAGGCTGGTGTTTTTCGAACTCCGCAAGCGGGGGATCAGTGGATTGGATATGGCAACAAACACGAAAGACGGCAGGAAAATTCCGAGGGTGGCCAAAAATGCTCCGGGTATGCCGCCGGTTATATAACCGATGAATGTAGCAGTGGAGAACACCGGACCAGGTGTAAATTGGCCGATCGCGACGGCATCTAATAATTGTTGTTCTGTAAGCCAGCCAAGCCGGTCAACGAAATCCCCATGCAAGAATGCCAGCAAGACATATCCGCTCCCATATAATACTGAACCGATCTTCAAGAATGTAAAGAATAAAACCCCCAGGTCAAAGGGCTGAGGGGCAGAGCTGAGGCTTCCTAGCGATGGGAGAATGGGAAACCAAATAAGCCCGCTCAAAGCCTTCTTACGAAAGGGTATCTGGGCAAGCGGGACAACCAGGCTGGCTGCAATCAGGGCGAGAACCGGGTTGATGTTTAGAAAGTATAGGACGAGGGCGATAGTACCTGCTGCAATTGTGGCAAAGTTCTTAATCGCTACTCTTCCCAAACCAATCAGGGCGGATAAGACAATTGCGATAATCACCGGCTGGATTCCGTAAAATATCCATTCAGCTTGAGGCGTGTTGCCATATTGGGTGTACAACCAGGCAAAGAAAGTGACGATCAGCATGGCCGGGAAAATAAAGCTGGCCCCAGCCAAAATTAATCCCTTCCAGCCTGCACGCAGGTAACCGAGGTGGATAGCCATCTCGGTTGAATTTGGGCCAGGGATCAGGTTGGTAGCTCCCATTAAATCTAGAAATTGTTGGTGGGAGATCCACTTGCGGCGTTCAACTACCTCATCGTGAAACATGGCGATGTGAGCAGCTGGGCCTCCGAATGCAGTAAAACCAAACCGAACGAAGAGTAGGAATACCTCCAGCAGGCGTTGTTTTTCGGTCTGAGAGGTAGTAACCATTTCTGATAGGTAAAATACCGATAAGACATCTGGTCAGAGGAGCTTGTCAAGCTTGCCAGCCAGTTCTTCGATCTGGCTGGTAAGCCGGTCGACTTCCTCTTTGGTTGGGAGATTCCGCTGTAGGATTATCTCCTCTATCGTATCTTCAAGATCAGGGATATCTCTGTGTGATAGACGGTTGCGTTGGATAGCATCTAGCTGCTTGCCACCCGCCTGAATCAAGTTGGATAAAAGCGAATGGGGTAAAAAACCGCTTTGCCGTTTTTCTTGTTCGAAGATCACCTGTGAGAGGGTCAGCGCGGTGATGTCTTCACCCGAAGCATGGTCGATGACCTGTATATCCGTACCTTCACGAATAAGTTCTGCAATCCGGTCCAGGGTGATATATTGTTTGGCTTGAGTGTCGTATAACTTGCGGTTCGGGTAGCGTTTAATTACAGGCATTTCAAGTCCTTCACAATCGATATGAATGTGATTATAAGCGCAGAAGTGGAAGATTGGGTAAAAAAGAGATAGAGGCGTAAAATAGCCTCTATCTCAGATTATGTATAGGGATTTTATGCCTGGGGTTTTTTCAAATCATCAATCATTTTTGTGAGGGAGGCGATCTTCTTGCTGAGTGCGTCGAGATCTGACTTGGAGGCAATGTTCATCCGATCCAGGATGTCCTCCACCCGGCTGGCAACCTCGTCTTCTGCTCGCTCAGTACTCTTTTTGCGCTTTTCTGTCAGCTCGTGGAATAGTGTCTTACCATCTTTTTCCGCAATCTCCCCACGCTCGACCAGTTTGTTAATAAAATCCTCGATCTCCTCTTGAGCTAAAGCCATTGCGCCAATGCTGGCGAGGAGCACCTTACGAGCAGCATCAAATAACGGCTTGTGGTCTTCATCCGGTTGAGGGGTTTGTTTTGCTGTATCTTCTTTCATGGAGTTGCTCCTTATAGAAAAAATAGAGATATCTAACGGGATTGGCCTGCCTGCTGGCAGGTATGGTCAAAATGATTTTCCAGTTCTCGAGCACTATTTTATGACGCGTTGCATTATATTATAGCATATTCAGACATCTGATGCCTATCCCGGCAACTCCCAATGATCCGGTATCCACGAGTACGGCTGAATCCCCTCAGGTTGACAGGAACTTGCAACCGGGGTATAAGCATTATACAAATGCATTCAATCAAAGATCTTCCATCTCTATGCCCCAACCATTACGAGCTCTCTCGCTAAGTGATGTAATCGTCCAGTTTATCTATAGCCCTCACGTTCGCCAGCGTTTCAATAGTGTCGATTTGGTGATCGGTTGTGGTGATCTGCCATATTATTACCTGGAATACGTTATCAGCATGTTGGATGTACCCTTGTTCTATGTACGGGGAAATCATGATAAACCCGTCGAGTACAGCCTATCCGGTCAACGGCAAGGACCTATTGGAGGGATTGACCTGCACCGGCGGACTATTGCTCACAAGGGGGCATTATTAGCGGGGGTTGAAGGTAGCCTAAGATACCGACCTGGAGAATACCAGTACTCACAAGGAGAGATGTGGGGGCATGTCATCTCGTTGTTTCCAGGATTGCTAAAGAATAAACTCAAGTACGGGCGCTATTTGGATATCTTTGTTACCCATGCACCTTCTCAGGGTATTCACGATTGCAGTGATCTGGCTCATCAGGGGATCAATGCCTTCCGCTGGTTTGTGGATGTTTTCAAGCCAAAGTACCATATTCATGGACATATTCATATCTACAGACCGGATGCTGTGATGGAGACCCAATTCAATAACACCCTGGTGATTAATACCTTTGGTCACCGGGAAACAGTTCTGGAGCTGGAATCTTAGTAATCATAAAACAGCTTGTTGCCGCATGAAAGGAGATCTGTGCGGTGTCTATTGAACATATGGCGCAGATGGATTTTGACCGCGCCCGACGCAAAGCCTTCTGGCGGAGAGTCCTATTCTGGATAACTGGAGATAGCAATGACTTGTTACCTTTCGATGATATCCGCCACAAATTGCCCATTCGAGGACAGCATTACCTCGGTTTAAAGCAAGTGCCAATCAACCAGATCGTAGGCAGCTCTGGCCGCTATCGTGACTTCGACCGGGCATTTTTACCCATCCAGGACCGAACTCGGGGGAGATGGTTGAGCATCGACCAAGCCCATTATCAGGATGTCATCCTTCCACCGGTTGATCTGTATAAAATGGGAGAAATCTATTTTGTCAAAGACGGAAACCACCGCGTGTCGGTAGCGCGCCAAAGAGGACAGGAGGATATTGACGCGATTGTCATCGAGATCGATATTCCGATCCAATTAACACCCGAGGTTCGTATAGATGAATTGCTCGCTCAAAAGGAACAGGTAGCATTCCTTGACCAAACCCAACTGGACAAGCTTCGCCCCGATTTCCGAATCCAGGTCAAGAACGAGGATCAACGCATTCAGCTGGTTGAGCACATTGCTGTTCATCGCTGGTACTTGGGAGAACAGAAAAAACAAGAAGTATCTTATGAAGAAGCGGTTCTATCCTGGTACCAGGAAGTATATTTACCCCTTGTGGATAGCCTGGAAGAAAATCAGCTTTTGGGAATTTTCCCCAATTTGTCTGAAACAGACCTGTATTTGTGGATCATTAAATACCTGTATTATCTACGCCAGGGGTATAGAGATGATAGTGCCGGATCGAAGCCAATTGACTCGGAAAAAGATATTTCGGCGAGAGAAGAAGCAGTGCGGCAAGTGCTCGAAGAATATCCGTTAAAACAGCTCAACCAACTTGTTTCTGTGTTAAGGAACGCAGAGTGGTTGGATAACTTAATTCTCAATCAAGATCGAGCTGCGTTCTACCGCCGTACGGGTCTCAAAGATGTATATCCCGATGCAAATTTCGAAACCAGCACGCCGGGCCAGTTTGAGAAACTGCTAGAGCACATCGATGTTCACCGCTGGTATTTGGGAGAGCAGAGGGGTAGCGAGGTTTCCTATGCGGAAGCGGCTAAATCCTGGTATGAAAATGTTTACCTGCCTTTGGTGGCAATCATTCGTGAGCAAGACATACTGACCGATTTCCCAGGGCGTACAGAGACTGACCTATACTTGTGGATCATCAGCCATCAGTGGATCTTGCGCGAGTCAATGGGGAGTGAGCTGCCTGTGGAACAAGTCGCCGAGCAACTGGCGGAAGCCTATTTCCAAGAGGTTTCAAAAAAGAAGGGTGCTCGCAAGAGTCGAAAAAAGCCTGATTAACGGCAGATCAATACCGGTTTGTTCGACTCGCGCAACACCTGATCGACGGTGCTGCCAACAACCACCTGAATAACCGGGCTGACACCATAACCTCCCATGATAATCAGGTGCACCCGTTCGATTTCGGCAATGCTCACAATGGAGCTGCCTGCATCATTATGGACGGGGTGTAATTTTGCATCAATCGCATGCTCCTCGAGATATGTCTGGGCACGCAGCAAGGTCTCAGGTTTTATCCGGTCTCCATCATAAGCAGTCACCACATGTAGAGATATCTTCCAGCGCAGAGCCAGATGGGTAGCGATGAATAATGCTTCCTCCGCTTTCGGGCTGCCATCATAAGCTACCAATGCGCTTTTCAGATCTTTATGTTGTTGGGGGACCGTCAATACAGGACGGGGACAACGCTGGATTAACTCCTGGAAGCCAGAATCGAGGCGATCCAGAATCTGCGGACCGGGCGGATATGAAAGACTGGTAACAACCAGATCTGTCCAGCGTGCCCGGTCGCAAATTTCACCTGTGATGTCGCCAACGACTACTGCGAGTTGTCCGTTTATGCCAGCCTCAAAACACCGTTTCTCAAACTCTTGGATTACTTGGTCCGTGGTGGGTGTTTCCCGGTCTGCCTCGTCTGAAACGATGTGCAAACCATGCAAGACGGCGCCTTCTTTTCTGACAACAAGGAATGCCTGATCTAGAGCTCGCCAACCGCTTTCCTTACCATCTAGGGGGACGAGAATATCGCTGAATAGCTGTTCCTGGCTGCGTGAGGCAAGGATTTCTTTGCGCCACTGGCCGGTTCCTGGTCCAGACTCCAGGCGTGACGGAGTGATCAGATCAATCAATTTTGAGCCAACCCGGTCGAAGAAGCTGCCTGCGCTGCTCATGTATTGGTTTGCCAGATTAGCAATGGCGGTCTCTGGGCGAATACTCCACCCCAGTTGCTTTTCCAAATCTTCTTTATAACGGGCGATCCAAAGATATAAGTCTGTTTCCGTCCGCTGCGGGAAATAACGCAGGATTCCGCTCTCCCGAATAACTTCAATAACAGGTATATATACCGTATCGAACCAGTCTGCGACAGCCTCTGGATAAGGTATGTCTCGATCCTGTTCGCGCGCCAGCAAATACTGGTGGACATCAATATGCTCCAGCAGCAACGGGTATTTCCCTGGCGCTGTCACGCTTAGATTTGCTTCTCGGCGCACCTCATCCAGGTGGGTTTTCTCCAGAAAATCTGCGTACTCTGCCTTGGATATTAACTCATCGGGCTGGATATCGGGCGAGAGGGTTACCCGCGAGCGTACCTCGGTAACAAAAGCCTGGATATGGGTAGCCCCTTGTTGGCGGGCGACAGAAACTCGGTGGTTTCCATCTATCACAAAATATACCCCTCCCAATTGGTATACGTCGATCGGGGGTAGCCCAACCAGGCCTTGAATGGCGAGTTTCACACCGGTCCAGCGTTCTTTGTCAGCGTCGTGGCGGGGCAGAAAATCTCGAGTGAAATCCGAATATCGCCCAACGCTTCCCACGATTGCATCCAACGGTATGTCCTGCAAACCGCGCTCAATGCTCCTTTTGGCGCGCAACTTTTGCCGGACGTCTTCATACGACAGCAGTTCGGTGGATTTTCCGCTAAACCGCGCTATAATTTCCTTTAGTGTTGCCTGGTTTCTGGCTCGGTAAAAATCGTTTACTGCAGAAAACCTGGTATCCGACTCTTGGTCCATAACCGCGAATAATCCTCGGGCGTCTATTTTACATTCTTTTCATAGGTTGAGATAGTTTGAAATCAAGATAAGAGAAGGAGTCATAACGATGCAGGGTCCGCGAGTGGTATTCTTTTGCGAGTTAGAGTCAGACTCCCTTCTGGAAATCCTGGAAACACCAGGAGTGATCGGCGACCTGCTTGATTTGAAGGCGGGGCTAAGTCTGGCTATATTAGATTTTTCCCCGGATCGAGCAAGAGCTGTGCAGGTGCTCAACCAGGTGGGGATTCCAGTAAATGCCTGGTTGGTGTTGGATAAGCAGCAAGGATATTATCTTAACCTGGATAATTACCCAGCCGCGCTGGTGCGCTACGCCAAGTTTCAGCAATGGACAGTTGAAAATAATCTTAAATGGCAGGCAGTAGGTCTGGATATCGAACCAGATATCCGCTTGCTGACGCAAATTACCACCCAGAAGTGGCGCGCTTTACCTAAATTGCTTTTCAGGGGGCTTGCCAATATTCTGAACAGAAAACGGTTCCGGCTGGCTTTGAAAGCCTACCGGAAAATCGTCAAGCAGATAAAAAATGATGGCTATCTGGTAGAAAGCTACCAGTTCCCCATATTGGCAGATGAACGCAGAGTAAGATCATCCTTGCTCCAGCGTTTGACCGGCATCGTTGACCTACAAGTTGACCGGGAAGTTTTAATGCTGTATAGCAGTTTCCTCAAGAACAGAGGCGCCGGTTATTTGTGGAGTTATGCGCCGCAGGCACAAGCAATTGGGATTGGAATTACCGGAGGGGGCGTCGATATCAGTGACTTGACCCTTAAGAGCTTATCCTGGGAGGAATTTTCACGAGATTTGCGCCTGGCATGGTACTGGACTAACCATCTTTATGTATTCAGCCTGGAGGGTTGCGTTTGGCAAGGATACCTGGCGAAATTAAAATCATTTGCCTGGGATCAACCCATTCTGTTTCCAGAAGAATCGGCTGCCAGGGTATCTGCTGGGAGGAACACCTTGCAAGGCGTGCTTTGGATCAGCAAGAATTTTATGGCAATCCTGGTGAGCTTACTGGGGGTGTACTTAATAGTTGATTTGCTCAGGCGATATCTAAAGGAACGTAATTGACCCCGATGATTTGCAACAAATCACCTGGTCTGGCGTATATTGTGATGGAACCACTCGAAAAGGAGCTGATATGAGCAAAGGTACGATGTTCTGGGGTAGTGTCTTAATACTTGTCGGGGCGGTATTGCTATTAGATAACCTTGGATTCTTGGGAGATATCAATATTTGGAGTATTATCTGGCCTTTAGTGATCATTGCGCTGGGTGTATGGATCATCTGGGGGAATTATTTCCGCAAGCAGCCTGCCGGCGAGTCTCTCAGCATCCCACTGGAAGATGCAAGCCAGGCACATCTCCGCTTGCAACATGGGGCTGGCAGGTTGACCCTGTACGCAGGAGCGGTTCCAGGCGAGTTGCTTGCTGGTGATTTTGGCGGTGGCATCGAGGTAGACAAGCGCCGGGAGGGTGACAGCCTGCGTATCAAGCTGAATAGCCCGGTTCAGTTCATCCCCTTCTCCTGGTATCCGGGGTATAGCCTGGACTGGAAGATTGCATTGTCCAGAGATATTCCCCTTAGCCTGGAATTGGAAACCGGCGCCAGCGAGACGCGCCTCGATTTGGACGACTTGAGAATAAGCGAGCTGCGTCTAAAGACAGGAGCGAGCTCAACGAACGTAGGCCTGCCTGCCAATGCCGGATTCACCCGAGTAATGGTAGAGTCGGGTGCTGCTTCGGTAGATATCCAGATTCCACAGGGAGTGGCAGCCCGCATTCGCTCGCGAGGAGGTTTG
>JBFYSV010000084.1:0-7426 GCA_041301185.1 Anaerolineae bacterium | reverse complement strand
AGGAGACGGCTTGCTCACGCAAGGCGGGGTCGGCAGTGGGCAGCATCTCATAATACATGCCGCGGGCGATGATCGCGCCACGCAGCTGGCGCGTGGGGTGGAAATCGATGGGCTGGTCGGTCAGGTCGTAGAAACGCAGCGCCAACCCGGAGAGCAACAAGGCAGCCAGGACAAGGGAAAGCAAGATTGGGTAACGAGTAAAGAAGGAGTTCACTTTTTATACCAATTTGTAAGGAGGGCAAATAGCTGTGTGATCGGTTTCAAGGCGCTGGTTCAGCAGCCGCGGGATTCAGGCGATAAATGTCCACAAAATCAACGCCGTCGATCCGGATCGTATGCTCGGGAGCCTGTCCCTCCAGGTAAGCCATGAGCTGGGAGGGGAAATTGCGCTGCTTTTGGTTAATATAAATGATGGCGTAATCGTAGTTTGCCAGGTAATCTTCCAGGCTGGTATCGGCGCGGAACTCGACCGGCTGGGCTTCGCAGCCGAAGCTGGCGCTGTACCAGTTGTACGCCAGGGTGTACCAGGAGATAATCCGCTGGTCGCAGAAGCCGGGTTTCTGGCGCAGGTACAGCGCAGCCTCGTTCAGCCCTTCTCCCCAGCCCACGCTCATGACATCAGGCGCTTTATGAATACCCCCCAGCAAGGGGTTGTAGTACGTCAGGTAGATGGGTGCGGTGCGCATCGTGCCGGCAATCTGGAAGATCACCAGGCCAGCCAGCAAGACATATTGCAGGTAGTAGCGCTTGACGAACGAGAACCGGGCAGATAGCCAGTTTGCCAGGGCGTACCAGCCTGCGGCAGCAACGATATCCAGGGGCAGGTAGGCGGGAAGGAAGTAGCGGTCGAATTTCTTTGACCCCAGGCTCATGATCAGGGCATAGACGGCGACATACACCAGCAGCCACAGCAGATTGCGGCGCACTTCTGGGCTCAGGTTGTGTGCTGGTCTGGGGCGGATTAACGCCACAGCCGCCAGGAGCAAACCGACCAACACGACCGGGGTGCTGCGCCACAGGTAAGTCAGCGGGTAAAAATACAGGTAGCGGGAACCCTGGTCGTCGAGGGCTTCGTAGGCGTCCACAAACTGAGCGCCTCCATCGCTGCCCTCTGCCGCGTTCAGCGTGTAGCGGGCGATATCGAGCAAGGTCTCGACCGGTTTGACCCACATCGAAGGCCAGACCAGGGTGATGGTGAGCAGGCTGACCAGCCCCCAGCCGACTAGCGGCACCAGCAGGTGTCTGCTCCAATCCCGGAATTTCCACTGCCGCAGGCTCGCCCCTCTGCGTTTCAGGTTGAGCAAGATCAGCACAACCACCGCCGGGATCAGGTTGAAGGCGGGCGTGATCGTGATGAAGGACAAGCCGGCTGCCACACCCGATACGACCAGGCTGAGGCGTTTCCCGGATTGCAGGTAATCCAGAAATGCCAGGATAGAGAGAAACATAAAGCTGCTCAGCATCCCGTTGGTGTGCAGAAAGCGGGAGTGAGCTACATGCAGCGGGTCAAATGCGATGAATAAGAATCCCAGGAATGCCAGCCAGCGTCCGAAAAGCCTCCGGGCGTAGAAGTAGCTGGCGACCAGGGCAAGCACGTTGGCAATTGCAATGTTTAGCCTGGCGTTGACCAGCAATTCCAGAGGATTGGGACCGTGTTTTTGGAAAAGCTGCAAGAGCTTGGTGTCGCCGAGGGCTACTTGCCCCACGCGCTGGTATTCCGGGAAGAGCCGGTGATAGGCGATTGCCCCGGCCCACATGGTGGTCACGCCCGGGTGACCCGTTTGATAGGTGTTGGCAAAATCGCCATCTGCAAGGGCGTAATAAAAGCTGGCAGCACGCTTGCCCCAGGTAGGCTCATCGGCAGTGACGAAGCGCCCCAGGGCGAGGATGCGCGGGGCGATAAAACCGACCAGGAGTAAGCCGAGGAGCAGCAGGTCAACCCAGGTAAAGCGGTTGGTTGGCGTGCCAGGAACTGGCTCGTTCTCTTGAAGGATTAGCGGACCTTGCTCTGCCATATTCAGCCAAATAAGCTGGTGTAGTCCACCTTAGGAAATACCTGAAGCTTGCCGCCGACGGTAGCGTCCAGCACCTGACGCCCGGCTGCCTGGTAGGCGTCGCGGGCGATGCAGTAGGCGCGCTCAGAGGTATCCAGGTCGGGGAGTTGCCAGCGGAAGCCTTTGCCAAAGTATCCCGGATGGAAATGGTTGGGATCGTCGCCCTGGGAGACCACGGTGGTGTTGGGAGTGCCCGGGGTGGTGAAGCTGTGGTCCACCCCGATCAGGAGCGCTTGCTGGAAGCCCAGGTGAAAAGCGAGCTGCAGGGCAACGTAGGTCACCGTAGCGCCCTCCCACAGGCGGCCGCGAGCGTCTGTGGCGAAACGCGGGCCGGTGTAGGTGGTATGCAGGAATACGGTGTCGCTGGTGGGCTGGATCAGGTGACGCGAGCGCCAGGAGAGGAATTTGGGAATCGACAAGCTGCGGATATCCTCGGCGCATTGCTCGATGACCAGACTGTTCACAGACAGGTAATAGGTAGTGGTGAAGCCCAGGTCTGGGAAAGCCATGTAGAAGCGGTTCATGCCGATGGTGTGCTCTCCCCGCAGGCAGGATAGGTCGGTCTGCTTCAGGCTGGGACCGTTGCCGATGATAAAGCAGCGCTGGCCGCGGTGCGCATCTTTCAAGACAGCCAGCTGCTCCCGGCTGGCGCGGCGCCAGGGATGGAAGGTGGCAGCGGGTAACTGGGCGGCGCGTTGCAGGGTGTAGCGCGCCTCGCTGGCAGCCTGCCAGATGGGTGCCGGAGTGACGTTCTTTAATTGCTCGCGGATATTGCTCATATCGGGGGTGATGCAGTTGCAGGATTGCGGTTCAGGCAGCTGCTCAGGTTGGTCTGACCGGCTATTCCGTGCTCAGACGAGCCGTAGCACCGCCGTCGATAATCAGAGCCTGCCCGGTCATGAAAGAAGACTGTGTCTCGTCTGCCAAGAAGTAAATGGCATGGGCAATCTCCTCCGGGCGACCCACGCGCCCGTTGACGGTCTTGCGGGCCAGGTTATCCAGGCGTTGCAGGATATCACTGCCGCTGACATGGCCGCGTCCCAGACCGGCGCGCAGCATGGGCGTATCCACGGCGCCGGGCAATATGGCATTACAGCGGATATTGTCCGGCGCAAATTCGATGGCGATAGCACGCGTCAGAGCCAGCAAGCCTCCTTTGCTGGCGGCGTAAGCGGCGATATTGGCAGACGTGGCTACTGCATGGACGGAGGAGACATTGACGATCGCTCCACCCCCGGCAGCTTTGAACAGAGGATGGGATAGCTTGATCCCCAGGAAGACCGAGCGCAGGTTAGAGGCCATGACCGCGTCCCAATCTGCCACGCTGGTCTCCAGGAGCGGCTTGGCAACCTGCACAGCGGCGTTGTTCACCAGGGCATTCAGGGTGCCGGTGAGCGCCTGGGCCTGCTGAAAAATGGTATCCAGGTTTTCACCGACAGAGATATCGGACTGGATATACATCCCGGTAGCCGGGAAGCTCTCGCCAAAGGGGGCGCGATCAACACCGATGACGCGCCAGCCCATCTGGGTGAACAGGTGCACGCTGGCGCGGCCAATGCCGCCGGCTGCGCCGGTGATCAAAACAGTGCGGGGTGTGGAGGGTTGATCTGGCATACTATACCTCGGGTTTCTCTAACAGGAGCGCACAATGGGTCGCCGGACCAGGGCGATCAGCTCGTCGGTCAGCTGGAGGCCTAAGCCTTCCAGGAGCATGCGCAGGGTGTTCCAGTGGACACGCTCCCAGGCAGTCGGGCTGGAATTGGCATTATGCGGGGCGAGCATCACGTTATCCAACTTAAGCAGCGGACTATCCAGGGGCAACGGCTCGACCTCGTAGACATCCAGAGCTGCGCCTCCGATGGCGCCCCGCTGCAAAGCATCGATCAGGGCAGGCTCGTCCACTACCAGACCGCGCGCCACGTTGATCAGCACTCCGGTGGGTTTCATGCAAGCCAGGCTGCGAGCGTTGATCAGGTGGTAGCTGGTGGGGTTGAGATCGCAGTTGAGGCTGACAAAATCTGACCGCGACAGCAAATCTTCCAGGGAGGTCATCTCGACGTTATTCTCGATGAGAAAATCATGGGCAATGTCAACGATGTCGCTGCCCAGCACGGTCATCCCGAAAGCGCGCGCCCGCCGGGTGATTGCCTTGCCAATATTGCCCACGCCGACTACGCCCAGGGTAGACTCGCTGAGCGAGCGCCCTGGGATTTTCTCCCACTGCCCGGCTTTCATGGCGCGATCCATCCACGGCTGGCGGCGGGCAAACGCCAGCATATAGCCAAACACGGTATCTGTAACAGGCAGGGTAAAGGCGTTCAGCGTGCGACCGACAACGATCCCCATCACATCGCAGGTGTCTTGATCGATCGAATCGATACCGGTACCCCATTTGGCAACCACTCGCAGGCGCGGGGCGCAGGCTTCCAGCACGCGGGGAGTGAACTGGTCGTCGCCGCAAAGAGCGCCATCGAATTGACCGGCGTACTCCAGCAGGCGCACCTCGTCCAGCCGCTCTTGAACCTCTGCCACGATCAGGCGGATGCCCAGGTGCTCGAAGACCGGTCTGAAACAATCCAGGAAGGGAAGCATGTATGGCGCTGAGAAGAGGACAGTCAGCGTGGAACCTGTATCAGCAGTCATGGGTTTATTTGCCCCCCGGCTTTGCAAATCCCCGTTCCAGCAGGGTATTGACAACGGCTAAGTCGATCTCGTCGTCGATATCCCAGGCTTCGGCAGGCAGGATTTCATACATCAATGGTCGCTCGCCGAGGCGGTTGCGGCGAGTGAGCAGGGTCTGGCGGGTGAAGATGTACATGCAGGAGTTTTCCTCATAGACAGGAGGCAAGTCCTGGGTCTGTAACAAGATGGCAGGATTGTGGTTGATGGCGCGACCGAGCTGGTCCCACAGGCGTGTTTGCAGGCGGGTCACCGAGAAGAGCGAGTCGCACGCCGGGTAGTTTTCCAGGAAGGTACGGATCGCCCCAGAGATGCTGCTGGCTTGCAGCAAAGGATTGGTGCTGTGAGTTTGCAGGTAAAAATCCGCCTGCACCTGGGAGGTATCGTGTACCAACACCTCATTCATGGGGGTGGCGTCATCTCGCAAGTGCTCCGGACGTTCAATGACCAGCACCTGGGGATAGTTCTGGTGCAGGCCTTCGATCAACGGCGGGCTGTCGGTATCCACCACCACCTGAGCGATCTCGGGGCAACTTAACAGGGTATCAATAATATGCTGGTAAAGCGGGCGACCCGCCAGCGGGCGGTAGTTCTTACCCGAGACGCGCTGCGAGTGGTGGCGCATGGGGACAAGGGCGACAATCGTGGTCATCATCTCTCCGGGGGATGATTATAACGGATAGGCTCAGATTTGCGAGCAGAAGGTGCATTCCTATCCTGGACCTCGTGAGGGTAGTCGGAAGTAATCCAGAACTGCCAACCGGGCAGGCTACCAGTCATTGTCCGCTTCGTAGCCCAGGCGGATGAGCAATTCGCCTGACACCCGTTTAAACAGGGTTTTGTGCTCCGGGCTGAACTGCGCCTGCCAGCCGCCGATCTTGCCATTGCGGAAGGTGGGCGAGCGCTGCGGGTCGATGCTGTCTGCCAGTACGCGGATCGCAGCCTGCCGGTCTTGGGCGACGGGAAAACCGCCTCGGGTAGCGTGATCGAGGATCATCCCCAGCGTATGTTCTCGATCTTGATGGAAATCTTCGTAGCGCAGGCAGAGCACTTCGGGGTGCTCCAGCCAGCCCAGGTAGGGGGCAAAACGCTGGTAGATGTCTGGGAAGGGGATGTTCTCATCCGGCAGCCCGAGGATGCTGGTGCGCAAGCGCTGGTCAAAATCCTGGAGCACCTGGGTGTAGTAGGCGTGGTGGATATGGTCCGGCTCGATGTCGGTCACATAGTGAACGTGTGAGACGACCACATCCCGCGGGTCGCGCAGGATGAAGAAAGCCGCAAACCCGGTCTGGCACAGATATTGAACTGCCTGCGGCAGGGCATGCAGGTGGCCGTAGGCAATATCCCCCGGAAGCAGGCGCTCCAGGTCAGCCATGATGTCGCTGGCGGGCCTTTCTCTGCCAGTGTCGCCCCGGTAGGTGACGACGGCGGGCAAGCCGCTATCCACCGCGGGACCCAGGCGGGTAAATCCCTGCAAAACCTGGGTGAGCAGGTGGGTGCCGCTTTTTGGAAAAGAGTTGGCGAATAAGACCGGGACGCCTTGAAAAGAGACGCGCCGCCAGCGCAACAGCGCCTTCCAGCGGCGCAGGCGGCGGCGGGCAAGGCGAGCCAGTAAGAAATTATTAGGTTTCAAAGGCAAATGTGTTTTCAACGACGCCCGGCAGCAGGCTGTAGATCGATCTGCCGATCTGGCGCTCAAAATCGGCTTTGATCTGAAAATAGGCTTCCCATTTCGGCAGGGTCAGGGGAGGCATCCCGTAGCGCATGACCACATCCACGAGGCGTTTCTCCATCAAGCAAAAGCCGCTTGGCATTGCCAGCGAGTCGCACAGCTGGATCAGGCGATCGTAAAGGTTATACTCAATTCCATCCAGGTAAGCCTGGACGAAGTCGTATTCTTCCTGGGTGGTATCCCATCGGGCCGAGCCGGAAGCTGCGGTCTTGATTGGATGCGAGTGGGTCAGGCAGATGCGGGCGGCATCCTGGTAGCCTTTGGATTGCAGGAAGTGATATCCGTCCAGAGCATGGCGCATTCCGGTGACGCCAAAACGGCGACCGATATCGTGCAAGCAGCCGAGGATATAAGCAGCCTGGTCGTCAAGATCGGGGTGGCAGGCGGCAATTGCCTGGGCAGCCTGGGCGACATGCCGCGAGTGCGCCACCCAGGGACCTGGATTTAATTGCTCAGCCTCCACCAGGAGCTCTTCTGTCTCGTCAAGGCTGGGTATCTTCATGGCTTGGGCCGGGCCAGCCTGGGATTTACCAGTCATCGCCCGATTCGTAGCCCAAACGGACCAGCAGGTCGCCGGTGCTCTCTTTGAAAGCGGCGATATTGGTGGGGGTGAAGTGCTCGCGCCAGTTGCCCGGCTGTCCTTTGCGGAAAGTGCCGGACTTGCGCGGGGCGATGGCGGTCTCAAGAGCAGCCAGCGCTTGCGGGCGGGGCAGGTCGGGTTGAAAGCCGCGGCTTTCAATGTAATCCAGCAGGCTGCCCAGGGCTGTTTGCCGGTTCAAGATCAGGTCTTCGAAGCGCAGGCAGAGCACCTGGGGTTGGTCCATCCAGCCAAGGTAGCCATCGTAGCGGCGGCGGATCGGGGTAAGCTCGGAGCCGGGAACGTCCACCCCGTGGATCGCGGCATGGATGCGTTCTTCCATGGTGTGTAACTCTTCGGTGTAGTAGCGGTGCATCCAGTGCC
>JBFYSV010000082.1:0-6857 GCA_041301185.1 Anaerolineae bacterium | reverse complement strand
GTGGATATCCGCCACCACCTGTTCCGCTTTGGTCAGTTCCCAGAGTTGCGTCCCCACCAGTTTTACCAGGAACGCCACTGAGCCTGCCTGCTTCACCCAAGATGATGCACACCCAACCCATCCGCATTGGTATTGACATAGGCGGCACTTTCACTGATTTCGTTGTCCTCGACCCAGTCTCCGGCAGCCTGGAAAGCTTCAAGCTACTTTCTTCTCCCCAGAATCCGGCACTTACCGTCCTGGAGGGCTTGAAAAGGGTAATAAGTCAGCAGGAAACCGGGGCAGCACTCTCGCTTTCCATTATCCACGGCTCCACGGTTGCTACCAACGCTCTGCTTGAGCGAAAAGGAGCCAGGACAGCCCTGCTGGCGACCGCCGGTTTTAAAGATCTCCTTCAAATCGGTCGCCAGAACCGCCCTTCCCTGTATGATCTTCAAGCCGATCCGCCCCCGGTGCTGGTGCCTGCTGAGCTCCGCCTGGAGGTGCCTGAGCGGGTGGACTCCACCGGGCAGCCATTAATCGCCTTAGACCCAGCTTCGTTTGAACCATTGGTAGATCAGCTCAAAGAGCTGGTCGTTGAGTCGGTGGCAATCTGCTTCCTGTTTTCCTTTCTCAATCCCGACCACGAGCGTCTTTGTGCCCAGCGCCTTCGCCAGGCGGGCTTCTTTGTGACCGCCTCTCATGAAATCCTCCCCGAGTACCGGGAATACGAGCGCACCAGCACAACGGTGGTCAACGCCTATCTAACCCCGGTCTTTGGCATGTACCTGGGGCAGCTTCAAGATTCCCTTGGACCGGGTTCTGGTCTCTTCTCTTCTCTACAATCCACAGCTCATTTGCGCGTGATGCAGTCTAATGGAGGTATCCTCTCCATTGAGGAAGCCCGGCGGAGCGGCGTGCGATGCGTGCTCTCTGGACCCGCTGGTGGTGTGGTGGGAGCGCAGGCAGTTGCCCGCCAATCGTTATCCGATTTCCAGGACCGGTCCCGGCTGGATTCTTCGCACTCGCTCAAGCTGATCACCTTCGATATGGGGGGCACATCGACAGATGTGTCCCTGATCGATGGTAGTCCCCAAACGACTTCCGAGATGGTGATCGGCGGCTGCCCAATCCGCCTGCCCGTGCTCGATATCCACACAATTGGTGCAGGCGGTGGCTCAATTGCCAGTGTGGACGCGGGAGGTGCGTTGAGAGTTGGACCGGAGAGCGCTGGTGCTGACCCGGGTCCGGCGTGCTATGGGCGTGCTGATGATAATCAATTGAGCCCAACCGTCACGGATGCCAATTTGCTCCTGGGCAGACTATCCCCCGAGCACTTTTTAGGCGGTCAAATGCCCCTGCATCCAGAGCGGTCTCTGGCGGCGATTACCAACCTGGCGGAAAAAATTGGTGCTACTCCCCTGCAAGCAGCCCTGGGAATTGTCGCCGTGGTCAACGCCCACATGGAACGTGCCTTGCGCCTGATCTCGGTCGAGCGTGGTTTCGATCCACGCCAGTTCACGCTGCTTTCCTTCGGTGGTGCGGGCGGTCTGCATGCCACGGAGCTTGCCAGCCGGCTTGGTATCCGGCGGGTCCTTATCCCCCGCCACGCCGCTACCCTGTCTGCGTATGGCATGCTTACCGCAGACGTTGTCAAAGACTATTCCTTAACGGTCATGGTTCCTGGAGATACAAGTTACACCCACCTGCAGGAGCTCTACCAGCCATTGGTCGCATTGGCTCGCCAGGAGATGGGCACAGAAGGCTTCGCACAGGATGAAATTGAGCTGAATTACCAATTAGACGCCCGTTATTTTGGCCAATCGTATGAGCTCACTCTCCCATTATCGGAAGCCTGCGTTGAGGATTTCCTGGCTGCGCACAACAAAACGTATGGCTACCACCGTCTGGATACCCCAGTCGAGATTGTCAACCTGCGTTTGCAAGCAATCGGAAAAGTAGAGCAGCCTGTGGTCACCCCCCTCCCTGCAAAATCCGGAACGGGCCAAGCTGTGCCTGATTTTTACCGCGAGCTGTGGTTCCAGGATGGGTATATGCAAATTCCGTTTTACCTGGACGCTTCCTTGAGTCCCGGGGAGAAAGTTACCGGGCCAGCGCTTATCCTCTGCCCGGATACGACGGTTTACGTGGGGTCTGGTTGGTGTTTGGTGTCTGATTTGCTTGGTAACTATTTATTAGATAGTGGCTATACGCATTTTGCGTCGCCGCCCGGAGTTGCACCGGTATGAGCTACGACCCCGTTCTCCTGGAAGTTATCAAGCATGCCCTGGCTGCCATCGCCGATGAGATGGGAGTCGTTTTGCGCAAAGCCAGCTTCTCCCCCAACATCAAGGAGCGCCGAGATTTCTCCTGCGCTGTCTTTGACTCTCAGGGGCGGATGATCTCCCAGGCTGCCCATATCCCGGTCCACCTGGGATCGATGCCCCTCTCGGTTGAAGCTGCAATCCGGGAATGCAGCCCGCTCTACCCTGGAGATGAGGTCATCCTCAATGATCCCTTCCGGGGAGGCACCCACCTGCCGGATATCACCCTGGTCGCACCGGTGTTTATCCCATCTCCGGAAGGACTCGTACTGTTTGGATTTGTCGCCAGCCGCGCCCATCATGCCGATATTGGCGGGAGTGTATCCGGATCGATGGCAATCGCCCGTGAAATCTATCAGGAAGGGCTGGTCATTCCCCCGGTCAAGCTCTTCCGGCAAGGCCAGATCAATCAAGCAGTCCTGGATATGATCCTGGCAAATGTGCGCACCCCGCGCGAGCGCTCAGGCGACCTTTGGGCTCAAATTTCCGCGAACAGGCGCGGCATCGAACGCCTCCAGGAGACAGTCGATCGTTACACGGCTCCCACTCTCCACGAATACATGGACGAGCTGATCGCGTATTCCGAGCGGATGACCCGTGCTTTCCTGGGCAAAATCCCGAATGGTGTCTATCGGTTCACAGATTACCTGGATGACGACGGCATCACCAACGAGCCGGTATCTATTTCGGTCTCAATTACCATTGAAGATGATCAGGCATTGGTTGACTTCAGCGGTTCATCGCCCCAGGTCAAGGGCAGCTTGAATGCGGTATATGCAATTACCGTATCGGCTGTTTATTATGTATTTCGCTCTCTCCTCGGTCAAGACGTGCCCAACAATGCCGGCTGCCTCTTGCCCATCCGGGTAATCGCGCCTCCCGGTAGCGTGGTCAACGCCGTCCATCCCGCCCCCGTCGCCGGTGGCAATGTAGAAACATCACAAAGAATTGTGGATGTCCTGCTGGGCGCTCTCGCCCAGGCACTGCCCGAACAGGTTCCGGCTGCCAGCCAGGGAACCATGAACAACGTGACCATCGGCGGCTGGGATGCCCGGAATGACTTACCTTTCACCTATTACGAGACAATTGCCGGCGGCAGCGGCGCTCGACCCACCCGGAATGGTATCTCTGCCATCCACAGCCACATGACCAACACATTAAACACACCTATCGAAGCCCTGGAGTATGCCTATCCGCTGCGAGTACACCGTTACCAGGTGCGCTCAGGATCAGGCGGGGCAGGCAGGTATTCCGGCGGTGACGGCATCCTGCGCTCAATCGAGCTGCTCTGCGAGGTAGAGATCAGCCTGATCAGCGAGAGACGGCGTTTCCCACCCTATGGTTTGCAAGGCGGTCTCCCCGGCAAGTGCGGCGAGAACAGCCTGCAACGGGGCGAGCAATCCATCCCCCTCCCGGCAAAATGCACCTTGCGTGCTGAGCTTGGGGAAATATTACACATAGCCACCCCCGGGGGAGGCGGCTACGGTGAAGTTATAGGCAGCAGCAAAGATCCGGACTAACCCGCCGGTTCACCTGCCTTGAGCTTATTCCACGAGCCAACCCAGGGCTCTTCACCAGCGAGTTTCTTGAGTGCCTCGACCTTCGCCAGCCGTCCCCCAATCTCTGCGCTGGTCAGAGCCACAACACCCCAATCTTCATCCAGCACCGCATTTCTCATTTTCTTACCCAGGGTGTCTGCCCACATCCACTCCATCCGGTAACGATCAGCCTTCACCCAGTAACCGCGCTTCTCCCATGCCTCTACGGTTGGATCAACGGTCGCGTAAATATCGCCTAACGCCAGGCCAACAAAAGCCGCCAGGTCGCGGGTGCGCTCATTGATCCCATCCTGTTGTCCCAATAATCGGATGGCAGTCAATACCAGGCGTGCAAGTCGATTGCGCTCTTTACCGGCACGCTCGAGATGGATTACTCTTCCCAAAACGATTCCTCGCCTTCGTGATCGGTTTTGCTCCTGCCCATACTTACGAAAGCAAACGCCCTGCATTATATCCTAACATTGACGCCCGCCTCGGACTTGGTATAATTTCACTCGCTCAAACATGTTTACCGGGGAAGTGCTGGAATTGGCAGACAGGCGTGACTTAGGATCACGTGCCGCAAGGCGTGAGGGTTCAAGTCCCTCCTTCCCCACTCGAGCGACATTCCCGCCTGGTACTGGGTCTCTTCAGCCGCAGGAATCCAGACGGAGTTTATTCATATAGAACTCATACATTCTTCACTGAAGAACGCATGTTATAATCCAGCGCGGCCGGGTAACAACGCACCTACGTTACCAGGAATTCAACATATCAAGGATATTTGCTTTGAAAATAGAAACTGAACCCCGGGAAGACCATCAGGTCAAGCTGATCGTAGAAGTAGAGCCGCAGCCTTTCGAGGACGCCAAGCAGCGGGCAGCCCGCAAGTTAGCCAGGCAGGTGAAGATTCCTGGATTCAGACCTGGCAAAGCACCCTATCCAGTAATCGTCCGCCACCTCGGCGAACCAGCAATTATCGAAGAAGCGGTTGAAATCCTGGTCAATGATATTTACCCCCAGGCCATCCAGCAAGCCGAGATCGAGCCTTTCGGCATGGGCACCCTGGAGAATATCGTCAGCCTGGATCCACCGACTTTCGAGTTTATCATCCCGCGCAAAGCAGAAGTCCAGCTAGGTGAATATGCCTCGATCCGCATACCCTACGAAACCCAGCCGGTTTCCGAGACTCAGATCGACGAGGTTTTGTCGAACCTGCGGGAGCGGCAGGCGGTTGTCGAGCAGGTTGAGCGAGCCGCTCAAGTTGGGGATAACCTCCGGGTTCGCCTGAGCGGGGAGCGACTGCAAGCCAAAGAAGGCGAAGATGCCACCCTGGTGAGAGAGCGGGAGTACCCGATCACCATCGAGGCCGAGGACAGCGAGCAATCTGTTAATTGGCCCTTCCCTGGCTTTTCAAGCCGGTTAGTCGGCTTATCTGCCGGAGACGAGGTAGAGATAGAGCACACTTTCCCGGAAGACTATGAGCATGAGTACCTCCAGGGCGAAGCGGTAGTTTTTCACGCCAGGGTAGAACAGGTCAACTCGCGCTCCTTGCCCGAGCTAGATGACGAGTTCGCCTCAACCATCGGAGATTATTCCAGCCTGGAAGAACTGCGGACAGCTATTCGCCAGGACCTGGAAAAGCACGCCGAAGAAGAATACAACCAGGAATACGACGAGAAGCTCATTGAAGAGGTAGTCAATATCTCGACCATCAAGTATCCCCCCCAGATGCTGGAGCAGGAAATTGAAACCGTAATCGACCGGCTGAAGAACAACCTCGCCCAGCAAAACCTGGATATCGATTTATATCTGAAAACCCGCCAGATCGATATGCAGGGGCTGCGCGAGGAGGTCACTCCGGTAGCCGAAGCCCGTCTCAAGAAATCACTGGTGCTGCTGGAGCTAGGGGAAGCTGAGAAGATCTTTATCAACCCGGATGAGCTCCAGACCGAAACCAACCGCACCCTGGACGAGCTGTCGTATTACATGGAAGAGAAAGAATTCCGGCGCATGCTCCAGACCGATGAAGCCCGCAGCAATCTGGTCAGCAATGTCATGATCGAAATGCTCATCGAGCGTACACAAGACCGGCTGCGGGATATCGCCCGCGGTCTGGTAACCGAGGTTGAACCAGCAAGTAGCGAATCTGCCGGTGACGAGCAGCAGCCCGAAACAACCCCAACAGCAGAAAACCCGCTCCTGACAGAAACCGAAACTGTATCCGGCGATGCTGCCGAGCCGGCTGATGCTGATCGTCAGGAAAAATCAGAAGAGTAGCTTTTTATCATTATTGAGAGGAAACATGAACACCAATTTTCCAACATCGTTAATCCCCATGGTCATCGAGACTTCCTCGCGCGGCGAGAGAGCGTATGACATCTATTCGCTCCTGCTGCGTAACCGGATCGTTTTCCTGGGAACGCCGATCAATGACCAGGTATCGAACGTGATTGTCGCCCAACTGCTGTACTTAAGCGCCGAAGACTCCGAGTCACCGATCCAAATGTACATCAACTCTCCTGGTGGGATGGTGTATTCTGGTATGGCGATCTACGATACCATGCAAATGATCCCCAACCCGATCAGCACCCTGGCAGTCGGGATGACCGCTTCCTTTGGCACGGTCCTGCTTACCGCCGGCACCAAGGGACAGCGCTACGCCCTGCCAAACGCCACCATCCACATGCACCAGCCCCTAGGTGGTGCACAAGGACAAGCTTCCGACATCGAAATCCAGGCTCGCGAGATCCTGCGCTTGAAAGACCGTCTGAATGAGATCCTTGCCATTCACACTAGCCAATCCATTGAGACGATCGAACGCGACACCAATCGCGATTACTACCTGGATGCCCAGGCTGCCGTGGAGTACGGCCTGGTCGACCAGGTAATGGATACTCCTGAAGCAAAGCTGCTAAAGCCGGTAAGCTGACATCTACGAGACGCACTCCGCGAACCGATATCACTGGAGCCGAGGGCTTTGCTCTCGGCTCTCGGCTCTCGGCTAAATACCAAC
>JBFYSV010000081.1:0-6810 GCA_041301185.1 Anaerolineae bacterium | reverse complement strand
GCTGGCAAAGCGATTGAATTCGCCCTATCTCGGCACAGCCGTGCGGGGCGGGGGCGAAGCCACCCGGGTAATGCCGCCTGAAGCCAACCGCCGCCTGTTCGAGAGCCTGGGCGCCCTGGGGGCAGGATTGGCTGCACAGGGCCGCTTCGACCCGGCCGCCCTGCAGCGCATGGTCCAACCCGAACGCTTCCCGGCGATCCTGGGGCCGGTCTTCCGGGTCTTCCTGCGCTCGCAGGTTGCCCATTCGTACTTTGACAATATGCTCAAGGAGAACGGCGCCTACGAGCGGCGCTTTGCCCAGCCGTTTGCGGAATAAACAGGAGCAAACTCGTGCTGCTCGGCGCCCACCCGGGACGAGGGCAGAAAACACTTTTTACCGCGAATTACCGGCAATAATCTAACGCCTATACGAAGCACCTATGCGCAACCAAGAACCTGGACTGGAAAAGCTGCCTATCCGCCGAGATATTCTACAATCCGAGCGCCAGCATCCTCTCTGGCAAGTTTCGAGATAAACCAATCCCCCCCGTTCCACAAGAAAGCAACTTCGACCAGGTCAGCGGTGTGCATCAACAGCAGCGTCTCGCGCAGCTCCGGGGTGCGGCACACATCCCAGGTCAGGTTGAGCCCGCTCAGGTTATCGCGCCCCTTCTGGTTATCGGTGAGGATTGCCAGCGGCTTGAAGCGCAGGGCAACCGCCAGGGTCTCGCTCTCGGTGAAGGTCTGCGTGACCCGGTAGCCTTTCGCTCCCAGGGCGCCCGCCAGGCGTTTCCCGGCTTCGGGCGCATCATCCGAGATCAAGATCAACTCGCCCAGGCGGGCGGGCCCCAGGCGGGGGTGCACATACAGCGGCCGCCCGGGCGGCACCGGCCTGCCGGAAATCACCTGGGCTGCCCGGCGGGCATGGAAGCTCACCCGGCGCGAGGGGTCTTCTCTCAGCGCCAGGATCTGCTCCAGGGCAGCTTCGTCCTTCAGGTGCGCCAGGGCAAAGCAGGCCCAGGCACGCACCCGGCTGTCGTCGTTCCCCAGCAGGTTGCGGGCGTTGGGAGCGAACTGGCGGTCTTTCAGCGCTGCCACCACCAGCAACCCGCGCCAGGTGGCGTCGGGGTTCATGCCGGGCTGCAGGTTCTGCGTCCAGAACTCGTACGGCCCGTAGGCCTGGGCGATGCCCAGGATGCTCTTATCAAATGCGGGGTCTTTCCAGATATCCATAGGCTCTCCCAAGGGTCTACCTTACAGGGTAGACCCTGGTTTTTTGCTCTTTGTATCACCGCCGGAAGCATCTGCCAGAAGAAACCACGCGGCGCAGGATAGAGTTAGTAAATCCCCGGAACCAGGCGGTAGCGCACGCACTGCGCATACTCCCGGTACCCCGGCAGCTCTTCGTGCAACGTGCGGTCTTCCAGGGCGGTCCGGATCACGGCGATGACCAGCGCTATCGCCGCCGGGATGAGCGTCCACACCGAGCTTAATGCCAGCGCAATGCCCGGCAGCGCAAGAACACTCCCGGCATAACCGGGATGGCGCACTATCCGGTATGGACCTGTGTCACACACCGCGTGCTCTCGATCGGTCTGGATCCGCACCACGCCGGAGAAGAATCGATTCTCCGCCAGTGCCCACGCAGCGATAGCGTAGCCAGCTGCGATCAAGATGAAACCGAGGATATTGAGCCAAATCGGGAATCTGGCTGACCAACCGTAGCGGTGATCCAGCCCAGCCACGATGACCATTGGGAAGGATACACTCACCGCCATCAACGGAGAAAGCACTTTATCCCACGGCTTCACGTCTTGAGCATTTTCAAAATTCGCTCTCTCAGCCAGCAAACCCGGATGCCGCCGTTCTGCCCATATGCGGCTCCCAATGCCAACTGCAACGAACATCAGTGAAAAGACCCAAGCCTGCCACCAACCAAAATCCCCTGCACTGATCATCAGAACCAGTGGAATGAGGAGAAATGTTATGATCATGCGGATCCACTGCCTGGGAGGCAGTGGTTGAGCCGCCGTTTGACCACCTGCTATGTCTGCCATCTGTCCCTCCGAGTTAGCTCCTCTTCTTGCCCCGCCGCGGCACGGCAAACGTCGCCGGGTAATCCTCGACCGGAATTACCAGGTTGAAATCGTAGCGCGGGCTGCGCGAGGCCACCTTCTGCTCCGCCAGGTCCACCCGCCGCGCCGCCAGATCTTCCACAAAGCGCAGCAGGCCCAGGGTAGCCAGCTGGCTGGCTGGCACGCCGTGCTGCTCGGCAAGCTCCTTGATGCGCTGGCGCAGCTCCACCGGCAGGTCGTAGGTGGTGTGATACGGGCGGCGGGCGCGGATCTTTTCCCGCTCCTTCTTTTTCTTCTCGCGCTCCTTGTGGGTCAGGTGAGCCTCCGCCTGGCGGCGCTCGGTGCGCGCCAGCAGGGCGCTGACTGCCGGGTCAGCCATCTGGGCGGTCTCCTCGAAATTGATGAAGCTGCTGGCATCGTCTTTAGGCTGTCGTTTAGCGGGGCTCATTGCAACAATCCTTCCTCCACCCGCTCGACCACCTGCTGGTAGCCGCCGATCAGCTTGCCGGCCCGGTCGGTATAGCCGGTGAGGGCGCGCGTGTGGGGGGCATACTCCCATAGGGTCCTGCCGAAGCGGGTGGACTCGCGGCAGGCAACGTCCTGCGGGACGGGGGGCCAGACGTAGTTTTGAAAGCTTTTCACCAGGTGCTTGAGCTGCAGGTAGCTCTCGTTGGTGGTGCGGTCGTAAAAGGTGGGAATGATCGCGCCCAGCTGGCAGGTGCTGATGCGCTCCAGCGATTTGAGCGTGACCAGCATATCTCGCACGCCCTTCACTGCCAGCTGGTCCAGGCGGGTGGGGATGAGGATATAGTGGGCCGCCACCACTGCCAGGGTATGCAGGATGTCCACCGACGGGGCGCAATCCAGGATAATCACCTCGTAGGGGGCGTTCGCCAGGGCGTCGTCCAGGATGAACTCACGCGGCCGGTCGGAGAGCGAGCCGATGGCGACCTTGAGGTTGGCGCTGGTCTTATCCGAGCGCACCACGTCCAGGTTTTCCCTGCCGCTGGCGGTGGCTGCCAGGGCCAGCGGCAGGCCCACCCCAGGGAAGAGCAGCTGATACAGGTCGTTGCCGGGGGGTATGCCCAGGCAATCGGCGACGTTGCCCTGCGGGTCCAGATCGACCAGCAGGGTGCGATAGCCGCGCAGGGCGAAACCGTGCGCCAGGTTGACGGCGGTGACCGTCTTGCCCACGCCGCCTTTTTGGTTGACCACAGCAAAGATTGTCATAAGGAATTCACCACGGAGTCACAGAGAACACAGAGTTTTTTATTTCACCTCGCACCTCCTCCCCCACCCCGCGGGAGATGGTGTCGTTGCAGTTGGCAAAAACGCGAAATCCGTTTCGCCAGGGTAGACCCAAGCTAATTATACAGGGTAGACCCACGAATTGTCAAGGTCGACCCTAAAAGGTCTACCCTAGAAAATTTTTAGGGTAGACCCATAAGGCAGCAGGAGCGCCGCTGCGCTGCCTTTGGCATCCTGGGAATATAAGCGGCTCTGCCCGGCGAACAAGCCCTTCTCTGCGCTCTCCGCGATGACAAGAATTTCTCTGTGGACTCTGTGCTCTCTGTGGTGAATATCGCCCTTCGACTGCCGCTCAGGGCGCCTTGCCAGCATGCTATAATCCCATTGGCGCCCGCCGCCCGCCGCCCGGCCGGCGCACCGCCCACCCGATAGCAAGATACAGGGTCATCATAACCCCGTATCTCCAGGAGTACAGCATGCCCGAGATCATCCAGGGATTTCCTTTTGAGTTTTATAGCGAAGTGTATGTAGCCTACCTGGCGAGCGACCGCCAGTTCTATATCAGCCTGAACGACCTGTGCCGCGGCCTGGGGGTGGACGCCCGCAGCCAGCGCCGGCGCATCCAGGATGACGAAGCCATCGCCGATAAGCTGCTCAACCTGCCGCTGGAGACTCCTTACCAGGAGGGCACCCGCACCAAGGATGTAGCCTGCCTGAACTTGCGCGCCCTGCCGTACTGGCTGGGCACGATCGACGCCCGGCGGGTGAAGGACGCGATCCGCCCCAAGGTGATCCTGTTCAAGCGCGATTTCGCCGAGACGGCCTGGTTCGTCTACCGGGGCGAGATCCTGCCGCCAGAGATCATCGCCGAGGTGGACTCCTATGCCACGCCTTACGAGCGCGATCTGGCCGAGCTGATGGCCGATTTCCGCGGGCTGAAGAACAAGCTGGACACCCTCAGCGGGCGGGTGGATGAGGAGCTGGCTCGGGTCGGATTGACCCTGGGAGACCTGGGCGGGCGCTTTGCGGCGGTGGAGGCGCGGGTCATCGCTGAGGCGGCGGTCAACTCGCAGCAGGCGCGGCTGGTGCAGAAGTGCATCCAGGAAGTGGGCGAGGCCATGTTCCAGTCTGGCAAGGTCAAGCCGCGCTCGCTGGCCCACGCCCGCGCCCAGCAGGAGTTCAAGGACCAGTTCGGGGTGCATATCTACACCGCCCTGCCCGAGAGACGTCTGCAGGAAGCGCTTGATTTCCTTGCCAGTCGCTGGCAGTTCTACCTGCCCGGCATGCCGCTGCCAACGGTCTTCCGCTCCGGGCAGCAGCCGGCGATGTTTTAGCCGGGAAAGAGATTAAACCACGAAGGGCACAAAGGACCACAAAGAGTATTGCTATTAGAACTTGCGCAATTGGTGCCACTTTTCGCTTGAACTGCGTAGCTTCAAATTACATAAGGGTCTACCCTACATACCAGGGTAGACCCTATTGATTGCTGCTGCAGTTTGAAAATACCACCCAAGATCCCTCAAAACAGCTTAGCATCCTTTGTACTTTCTTCGTGGTCTTTGTGTTTCATTCAACGGTTTTCGCCCAACGGGCCAGCCTCCAGGCGCGCCAGGCGCGCTTCCAGCAGGGCGATATGCCCCAGCAGGCGACCGGTGGCGTAAAGCAGGGCGCTCAGGATAACCGAGAAGACAAGCGCCGCGATGCCCAGGTTGGTGAGCAAGCCGGTGATGACCGGCGCGATCAGGTCGGAGATGGCACCACCGCCCAAGACCTGCAAGGGCAAGGTGGCGTTCTCAGCAACCCGCCCGGCGCTGCTCAGCAGGCTGATCCCAGCAACCAGGCCCAGGAGCAGAATCAAACCCGCCAGGACGTAGAAAACGATCTTGAGAATCGTCAGGCTGCGGGAAGGGGTGGGGAGAGGGGAGTCAGGCATAGCGCATTCTATAAAAAACAAGATGGGATGGATAGACGGTAAACCATTGTAACATGCTGTAAGAGAGACCGGGAACTGCACCAAGGGTCTACCTTATAAATCAGGGTAGACCCTTGGTGTGAAATTTGTTTCCTCAACTCAGGGTGGGGGAGCCGCTATAGCATGCCCCACGCCATGAGCGTCTCGCGATAGGCCGCAAACACCACCAAGGCAATCCCAACTATCAGGAAAGCCACTTCGTAGCGGTCGAAACGCACCTCAGCCAGCTTTCCTGTCTTCACCGCTTTCCACTCCCCGCTCCAGCGCCACCAGCTCTTGTACTGGTAGATGCCCAGCCTGACCGTGGCCGCGATGACGCAGATATAACCCAGCATCTCCAGGTTGCCGATGCTCAGCGAGAGCGCCATGCCCTCCCATACCGTATAGTCCGCCAGGTCCGAGGCCGCAAAAGAGTTGGTGCCGGCAATCAGCCCGCCGGTCAACCCCAAAGCCAGGGGATAAACATAGCCAGTAGGGGTGCCGTTGACCTGGTTGAGGTTCAGCAAGACGGCGATAAACGCGACCATGCCCAGGTTGAAGAGCAAGGTCAGGGCAAGCTCCGCTTCAAAAGACCCCGCCGAGGCGGCAGCCCGCCCGGCGGCTGTTTGCGGGCTGTTGCGCATCAGGCCGGGCGGCATCCAATAATACCCCACCAGGTAGGCTGCATTGTTCAGCAGCATATAAGCGCCATACAGCCAGAGAACGCGCTGCAACACGCTCTTTCCAAACGACTGATTTGAATCCATTTTGACTCTGTTATAAATTCCGCTCGTCGTACAAGATGCTGGCAATATACACGCCGAAGGGGATCAACACACAGGCTGCCAGGTAATACCACACGGCGTCGCTGCCCAGCTGGGGTAAACCGGCCCAGGCGAAGGAGACCCACATCAGCCCAACATAGATCAGAGCAGCCGAGACCCAGTAAGCGCGGTTGCCGGCCCGGGCGCGGATCAGTACGGTGCGCTCGTCGCGCTCCTCGGCATTCAGCCGCCGGGCCGATAGGGTGTCCTTCAGGGCGGGGCGGTAGCGCACGACGAAACCGATCCCGATCCCGCCCAGGAGAATGCCCAGGCCGGTCAGGATGCGAAAGTTATTCGCCACATACAGGTATTGGAATTCAAGCCAGACTCCCGCTCCCGCCAACACAACCCCAACTGCCAATAACGCCCAGCCCAGGCGCACCCGGGTGGCGATCCATTTGCTTTGGCTATCCATTCAAATCCTCCTCAGAGTATAGAAACAGGTCTTCGATGGGCATCTCGAACAGGCGCGCCAGGCGGAACGCCAGCAGGATCGACGGGTTATAGCGCCCGCTTTCCAGCGAGATAATGGTCTGGCGCGAAACAGCCACCTGGTCTGCCAACTCTTGCTGAGTCCAGCCTTTTTGGTCGCGCAATTCTTCCAGCCGATTTTCCATATCACCTCCATTGTAAAGCTCGCTTTACATATTATAGTAAAGTTTGCTTTACATGTCAAGGGTGCTTTACATTTTAATGTTTAGGGGGGTGGCCTGTGAGCAGCTACGCTGCTCAC
>JBFYSV010000080.1:0-26340 GCA_041301185.1 Anaerolineae bacterium | reverse complement strand
AACCGAGAGGTTGAGGATACTTTGACGCTGGCTTGGAAATTGCTGGCAGATATGCCTGCCGAGATGCTCAAACGCATCCCGCGCGAATATCTCGAACAGTATCACGCTACGTAGAAGGCAATAAGTTCGCCCAAGACACGGATCAAAATGCTAAAAGTTTCCTGCACCCGGATGGAATTACTTGCCCGTAAGGCGCAAATTACTCTGGCAGAACAGGGTCGCGAATTATTGGAGCAGAAACGAACCGCCTTAATGAAGGCACTATTGCAAACTGCTGACCGGGTGCTGGAAAAATCCGATGTATTGCAGCAAGTTGCTGCCGAAGCACGTCTGGCTCTGGCACGCGCGGAGGCAATAGCCGGGTCAGAAGCTGTGAAGTCTGCAGCCATTGCCTCTCGCCAGGAGCTATCCCTGCAAGTTAGCACCACCAATATAATGGGTGTACGTGTGCCGCATATCGAAGAGAAGCAAGTCACTCGCCCAGCATTAGGGAGAGGCTTTTCAATTGTTGGTACATCGGTCACGGTAGATGAGGCAGCTTCGGCTTTTGAATATGAGGTAGATGCCATCCTCCAGCTTGCGGAGAGCGAGCTTCGTCTCACCCGGCTGGCGGCTGAAATTCAAGGTACTTCCCGCCGTCTTAATGCTCTGGATCACTTGCTCATTCCGCGCCTGGAAGCGGAGCGTGATTATATCCAGATTGCTCTGGACGAGCGAGAGCGCACAGACCATTTTCGTCTCAAGCTGGTAAAACGAGTCTTGGAGCGAAAACGTGCGCGTGACATTCAATCCATATAAATTTTATTACTTTGTAAAAGGAGAGAGGTCCTCCATATGAGCCTAAAAATCTTACAAAAAGAGAAACTGACCGAGTTCATTGAACAGCTTTTACCGCAGTATCGTATTGCCGGTCCAATAAAGGATAAAGGCGGATATGCATTCCAGGAAATCACCGACCCGGCTGAATTGGAATTGGAATATACCACCACAATCCTGCCGCCCAAGAAATATTTACTGCCAACCCGAGAAGTTCTGTTCGAGTTTGACAATTCAAATGGCGGTGTTTTGCAGCCCCCTCCGCAGGCAAAACCGACGATTATCTTTGGGATGCACACCTGCGATTTGCACGCCGTCCAGCTGCTCGACCAGGTCTTTTCAGCTGGTCACACAGACCCCAACTACCTGGATCGCCGCAAAAATACCTTAATCGTCAGCATAGAATGCCTGTCACCCTGCGATGAAAACAGCTTCTGCAAATCGATGGGTACCCTGAGCGCGGATGAAGGCTACGACCTGCACCTGACCGATCTGGGAGATGCATATGCAGTGGATATTGGCACAGAGGCTGGCGAAGCATTGCTGAAGCAAGTACCCACCAACGAACCTACTACGGAAACGATCCAGCGCTTGAATGCTGTGCTCAGCGAGAAGTGGCCGCGCTTCCCATACCGGCTGAACTTCGATGTGAGCGATCTGCCTTCTCTGCTTAACCTGAGTATGAAAAGCCCGTTGTGGAATGAACTCGGCGAGCGCTGCCTGGCATGTGCAGCCTGCACCAATGTCTGCCCGACCTGCTTCTGCTTCGATGTATACGATGAAATTGGGCTAGATTTGCGTCACGGCCAACGGTTACGCACCTGGGACTCGTGCCAGCTTGATGAGTTTGCTACCGTCGCTGGCGGGCACAATTTCCGGAAAAGCCGCGCCTTACGCCAGAGACATCGCTTTATGCGAAAAGGTAAATATATTTTGGAAGCGCACAATTACCTGGGATGTGTCGGCTGCGGTCGCTGCGCCCGGGCATGTTTGGTCGATATCACTCCGGTTGGAGTGTTCAATGAGCTCCACCGCCAATTAGAAGTTGAGGGCCGATTATGATCCTGACTACATCTCATCCTCCCATAGCAGAGGCAGCACATGATGAAGAACTCTTCCTGCCGACCTTTGCAACCATTAAGTCGATAAGACAGCTCACCGAGCTGGAAAAGGTGTTCACGCTGGAGTTGCCAAACAGCGCCCCATTGGGTCACCGCCCCGGACAGTTTGTTGAGGTGTCCATTCTAGGGGTTGGCGAAGCACCGATCAGTATCAGCAGCTCACCCAGCCGCAGCGCAAAGAGCTTCGAGTTTTGTGCTCGCAAAGTCGGCGATGTAACCGGGGCGCTGCATAAGCTGCAACCGGGTGACCGAGTTGGCATCCGCGGCCCGTTCGGGCGTGGTTTTCCGATCGAGAAGTTCCGAGGTAAAGACCTGCTCTTTGCACCGGGCGGTCTTGGTCTGGCTCCATTGCGATCTTTGATTAACCAGGTTTTGGATGAGCGAGCCATGTTCGGGCGCGTCGTCATCCTATATGGTGCCCGCACCCCTGATGAGCTGCTCTTCAAAGACGAACTGAAGCGCTGGGGAGAACGCAAGGATGTTGAACTGCTCCTGACGGTTGACCGGGGCGATGAATCCTGGACCGGGAATGTGGGGGTGATCACCACTCTCTTCCGGCAAATCTCTGTCTACCCGCGCAACACAGTGGCAGTAACCTGTGGACCGCCGGTTATGTACCGGTTTGTTTTGATGGAGCTGTTCGGGAAAGGCATTTCGGAAGGCAATATCTGGCTGTCTTTAGAGCGCCGCATGAAGTGCGGTGTAGGCAAGTGCGGACACTGCCAGATCAACAACGTATATGCCTGCCAGTCCGGTCCCGTATTCTCATATAAAGAAATCAAAGGGCTGGAGGAGGCACTATGAGCCAGAATCATAAACCAAAAATCGCTTTCTTTGACTTTACCAGTTGTGAAGGCTGCCAGCTTACAGTAGTAGATTCCCTGCAAGATCACCCCGAGTTACTGGAAGTGGTTGATATTGTCCAGTTTCGCGAGGCGATGACCGAGAAAGGCGAGGATTACCTGGTCGCGTTTGTCGAGGGATCGTGTACGCGCCAAAGCGATGAAGAGCGCCTTAAGCAAATCCGCCAACAAGCTGCAATTGTGGTTGCGCTGGGTACCTGCGCTCACCTGGGCGGGGTCAATGCGCTAAAGAGCTTGCACCCGCTGCAGGATGTGCGCCAGTATGTCTATGGGGAGAAGGCAGATTGGTACGAGACCTACGATGCACGCCCCATCGATGCCGTCATCCCGGTGGACTTTGCCATTCCGGGCTGCCCAATTGACCGCACCGAGTTTATCAATAGTGTGAAAGCCCTATTGCTGGGCAAAAAGCCTCCGATCCCAGATTACCCGCTATGTGTTGAGTGCAAGCTTAAGGAGAACGCTTGCCTGTTCACTCTCAACAAAGTATGCCTGGGACCAGTAACCCGAGCAGGTTGTGGAGCGATCTGCCCCACCTACGGACAATCTTGCGAGGCCTGCCGTGGCTTCATCACCGACCCCAACGACTCCTCAATGCGTAATGTGTTAGCCGAGCATGGCATGAGCGTAGAAGAAATCACATCAATATACACCATGTTCACCGCTTACCAGGTGCGCGAGAAGCTGATGCAAGCTGAGAAGGCCACAGGAGGCTAGAACCATTATGAGCAAAAGAATCGATGTTCATCACGTCACGCGCGTTGAAGGTCACGGCAATATTGTCGTGGAAGTTGCTAATAGCCAGCTCAAAGAATGCCGCTTCGATGTCGTAGAGACACCCCGCTTTTTCGAAGCCATGCTGCTCGGTCGCCCGTACACAGAGGCTTCCCACATCACCAGCCGCATCTGCGGCATTTGCGCCACCGGTCATGCGACCACCTCGCTGCGAGCCAGCGAAAAAGCGCTCGGCATTGAGCCCAGCCAGCAAACGGTGTTGCTGCGCAAGCTGTCTTTCCATGGAGAGATCCTGGACAGCCATATTCTTCACGTCTACATGTTAGTCGCGCCGGACTTCCTGGGTGTAGGCAGCGTTATCCCGCTGGCTTCAAGCCACCCCGAAGTGGTGTTACGCGCCTTGCGCATGAAGAAACTGTCTGGGGATATGTGCGCTATCGTTACCGGGCGGCACACCCACCCGATTGCGATGACCGTTGGTGGTTTTACCCACTTCCCAAAGCGCGCTGAGCTCGAGAGCTTGCGCCAGCGGTTGGAGGCGGCTCGAGCAGATGTAGATGCCACGGTAGAGCTTTTTGCATCGCTGCCCTGGCCTCAGTTCGAGCGGGACACCGAGTATATCTCGCTCACTAAACCGGATGAGTACGCTTTCATCGACGGGGAGATCAAGAGTAGCGACGGCATGAAGCTGCCCATCGAAAGCTACCGGGAGGTAACCAACGAGTACATGGTGCCTCATTCAACAGCTAAATTCACCCGCTTCCAACGTGAATCTTACATGGTCGGCGCGCTGGCGCGTTTCAACAACAACTACGACCAGCTCCACCCGCGTGCAAAAGCTGCTGCGGCTGCGTTAGGTATGAAACCAAAGGTCACCAATACTTATCTAAACTCAGGTGCCCAGGTAGTTGAAATTACCCACTGCATCGAAGATGCCATCTTGATTGTTGACCAGTTACTTGAGAAAGGGGTTACGCCCGAAGAACCGGTTGCGCCGACCCGCCAATCTGGGGAAGGAGTAGGGTCGTGCGATGTGCCGCGCGGCATTCTCTTCCATCACTACTGGATCGGCGAAGACGGCAATATCACCGGGGCAAACTGCATAATCCCCACCAACCAAAACATCGCCAACCTGGAAGCGGACATGCGGGTACTGGTACCGCAGATCATGGACAAACCGGTGGATGGCATGCGGCTGGATCTTGAAATGATGGTGCGAGCATACGACCCTTGCATATCTTGCTCGGTGCATGTTGCCAAGCTTGTAACCAAGTAAACGGCAGATAATAAGATACAGGCATGGAACCCAGGACTCTGGTGATTGGGATTGGCAACCCGCTGCAATGTGATGACGGTTTGGGGGCTTGCGCAGCCCAACTGCTGGCAGAAGAGGCGCTACCCGCTGGCGTACAGATAGAGGAGCTTGGCACCCCCGGATGGGGTCTGGTTAACTTCCTCCAGGGCTGGCAGCGGGTGATCTTGATCGACGCCGTCTGCATGGGCGAGGAACCCGGCACATGGCGCCGCCTGGAAAAAGATGAAATCCAATTGGTTGCCAGCGACCAGGTGCGCTCGCTGCATGAGCCCGGCCTGGCGGAAAGCCTGTCACTGGCGCAAACTTTGGGTTTGTTGCCGGATGAAATCGTTCTCTACGGTGTAGAGCCTGCCTGTATCCAGCCCGGTGATAAACTTAGCCCGGCGGTCAGGCAGGCAATGCCCCCCCTTATAAAGCATATTCTGGGAGAATTATGGAAAAAAACACAAACCCCAAACGGATCCTTTTGATCGACGATGATCCCGATTTACGGCTGGCTTTGCGCCTGCCGTTGGAATCCGCCGGTTACGCGATTTCCGAAGCAGATAGCCTTAGCGCTGGCAAGATTGCAGTCAGGGATGTGAGTCCGGATCTGATCATCCTGGATGTGATGATGGACACGACCACGGCTGGCTTCCAGTTTGCCCTGGAGCTGCACAGCGCCGATCCCCAATCTGAGATGAGCGAGTATCGCAATACCCCCATCATCATGCTGACCGCAATCCATACCACCACGCCATTACGCTTCGCGCCGGATGAGGACTACTTGCCGGTACAAACTTTTCTGGAAAAACCGGTCGAGCCAGACGTATTGCTGAGCAAAGTACGCGAACTGCTGGGAGAATGATGCAAGCCCCCGCGCCAAAGAGTTTTGACCTAGATGAAAACGGCCTTACCAGGGGAACGCCTGGACTGACCTACGACCGCAATCTGGTTGAAGCCGAACTGGTTGCCAGCTTTGGCTGGCTGATTCGGATCCGCTGGATTGCCGGAATCGGCGTTCTCCTGGCAACCTGGGTGATAGGAAATGTATTCGACCTGAGCGCCCCTGCACTCCAGTTATATGCTATCGGGGCTTTAATCCTGGCGTACAACGCGGTTTTCTTTTTCCAGGAGCGCAGGTTAGCGCAAGAAGGCACGCAGGCGGGGAAAGATGCCCGGGCAGAGAAATACATGTCGCTGGCGAAATGGCAAGTAGGAATGGATTGGGTAGCCATGACTCTGCTGATCCACTTCTCTGGAGGCATCGAGAGCCCGGCGATCATGTTCTTCTTCTTCCACATCATAATCGCCTCCATCTTTTTTCCTCGGCGCATCGCGTACACGTTCGCCCTTCTGGCAATCGGGCTGGTTTCGGCTTCCGCCTTGCTGGAATACACGGGTATTCTGCCTCACCAGTCAATTAGCGGCCTGCTGGATACACCTCTCTACCAAAACGGGGTATACGTCATCTCGGTGCTCTTCTTCTTCACCAGCACCGCTCTGATGGCGGCATACCTGACTACCTCTATCCATGAGAGGCTGAGGCAGCGAGAGGAAGAAATTGTCCGACTGACAAAGAGCCTGCAAATTGCAACCGTCAGGCTGCAGGCGCTCAACGAGGGCGCCCGTCTGGTCGGGTCTACGCTCGAATTGCCTCAGGTTCTGGATCGGCTGGTAAGGAGCACCGTAGAAGCTATGGGGGTGCGCGCCTGTTCTATCCGCTTGCTCGATAAGACCGGTCAAAAACTCGATCCAGCGGCTGTGTACGGACTATCTCCTGCCTACCTAAACAAAGGACCGGTAGAAGTGGAAGCCAACCCGCTGGCGCGGGAAGTGCTCGCCGGCAAACTGGTCAATATCCCCGACGCGCCTAACAGCCCAAAGCTCCAATACCCCGAAGAAGCCCGCCAGGAAGGTATCCAATCGATGTTGTCCGCCCCGCTGCTGGGTAAAAGCGGGCCTTTGGGCATCCTTCGGGCATACGCCATTGAGCCGGCACGTTTTGCTCCGGATGATGAGGCTTTTCTGGCAGCAATCGCCGCCCAGGGAAGCATCGCTATCGAAAACGCTCTGGCTTACCAGGCGATCGAGGAATTGGACGCAGTCAAGAGCCAGTTTGTGCGCATGGTTACCCACGAGCTGCGTTCCCCGGTCAGCGTCACACGCAGCCTGTTGCGCAATATCGTTGACGGTTACGCAGGCAAAGTCACCGAGCAACAAATGGATATCCTCAGCCGCGCCTCGCGCCGGGTAGATTTCTTGCAAACCCTGATCGACGACCTGCTCGACCTGGCTGAAGGGAAAACCGAGCTGAAGGTACATCAACAGAGCGAGCCAGTATCCCTAGAAGAAGCAATAGCGCGAGTCATCAAACGCTTCGAAGTCCCAGCCAACGATAAAGGAGTCACCCTGAATTGGTGTGATAAAGCCGATTGTGGCAATACCCTGGTGATGGCAACCCCAGATGGGCTGGATCGTATCTTCAATAACCTGGTCTCCAACGCAATCAAATACACCCCTGCGGGAGGCCAGGTAACTGTCGCTCTTTCCAGCACAAATGGCGACGCCACAGTCATGGTGGAAGATACCGGCATCGGCATTCCACCAGATGCCATGGTACACCTGTTTGAGGAATTCTTCCGCGCCCCCAATGCAAAATCCATGGAGAGGGAAGGCACCGGCTTGGGCTTGACGATTGTCAAAGACCTGTTGAATCGCTTCGGCGGGCTATTGACTGTCCAGAGCGAGCTTGATAAAGGATCTCAATTCAAGATTACCTTCCCCCTGGAAAACCCCGAGCCGGAGAGCAAGACCGGATCGGTACATTCCTCCAATGTATAAAGGATCGCTTATGTTGACTGACCTGATGTCTGAAACCAAGTGTTTGGCAGGAGAGAACATCCAGCTATGCTATCATTGCCGTAAATGCACAGCAGGCTGCCCTGTGGTTGAAGCTATGGACTACGGTCCCGACCAGTTGCTGCGCATGGTGGCACTCAACCAGCAGGAGGCAGTGCTCTCGAGCAGAGACATCTGGTTATGTGTGGGGTGCTACACCTGTGCGACACGATGTCCAAATGATATTGACATTGCTGCCGTCATGGATGCCCTGCGGCAGATTGCATTACGAGAAGGATACACGGCCGGTGAACGAGATGCACTCCTCTTTCACCGGCTTTTCATTGGTGTTGTCCAGCGATTGGGACGCTCCCATGAGGCATTCACGCTGGGGCTGTTTAAAGTCCTGTCTAAGACCCCACTGATGAATGATGTTGGAGCCGGGGTGGGTCTATTCCTGCGCGGTAAAGTGCCAGTATTACCTCAGCGGTCCGGAGCCGCTTCGGATGTACGGGATATCTTTCAGAAGTGCCTAGCAGACGATCAACCTGAGCCAAAGCCTGTCGACAAGGCATTCCAGGAGTAATTCTATGGCTTATTCGTTTTATCCAGGTTGCAGTTCGCACTCCACTGGACTCGAGTATGGGCTTTCTACCCGGGCGGTTTTTGACGCGTTAGATATGAGCCTTGTCGAGCTGGATGGATGGAACTGCTGCGGGGCTTCATCTGCCCATGCTTTTAACCACACCCTATCATTGGCTTTGCCTGCCCGCAACCTGGCGCTGGCTCAGGAAACTGGCCTCGACCTGGTTACGCCGTGTGCCGCCTGCTTCAACCGCTTAAAATCAGCTGACTATACACTGCGCCAAGACCCAGATATTCGCACTCACGTAGAAGCAATCGTGGGTTTTCATTATACCGGGGAGGTCGCCGTGCGGCCTGTCCTGGCAGTGCTTTACGAGGATTATGGCGTTGATTCGATCGCTGCCAGGGTAAAACAGCCTCTAATCGGATTGAAAGTTGTGGCTTATTATGGCTGCCTGCTGTTGCGACCACCCGAGGTAACCCAGTTCGATGATCCTGACCACCCCAAGGTGATGGGCGAGCTATTGCAGGCGCTGGGGGCAGAAGTAAAGCCCTGGTCGAATGCGACGGATTGTTGCGGAGCAGGTTTATCCCTCAGCCGCGCGGATGTCGTCCAAAACCTGGTCGGTCGCCTGGCTGAACGCGCCCGGGAGGCAGGTGCAGATGCCCTGGTAACCGCCTGTCCTTTATGCCAGGTCAACCTGGAGATGCGCCAGACCAAAGACCCCAAAATGCCAGCCTTTTACATTACAGAATTGATCGGCCTGGCGCTGGGCTTACCCCAGGCCAGTCAATGGTGGCCTAAACACCTGATTGACCCACGCCCATTGGTGAAAGCCGTGGGACTTGCTGTAGAGTGAGCGACACTATGCCTTCTCAAGAAAACAGGGATACAAACACAAAAAGCCCTCGCGGGGCAGCACTGGTGGTCGGCGCAGGCATTGCCGGGATGCAAGCCGCGCTAGACCTGGCAGAGGCCGGCATCAAGGTCTACTTGATGGACCGATCGCCGGCAATTGGCGGGACAATGGCACAGTTGGACAAGACCTTCCCGACGAATGATTGCGCCATGTGTATCATGTCTCCCAAGCTGGTGGAAGTCGGGCGGCACTTAAATATCGAGCTGCTGACTGGTGCCGATTTGGATGCGATTTCTGGCAAGCCGGGAGATTTCACCGTCACCATCCGCCGACACCCGCGCTTTGTCGATCTATCTAAATGCACCGGCTGCGGTGATTGCGCCGCAGCGTGCCCGGTCGTCTTGCCAGACCGGTTCAATGGCGGGCTCTCGCAGCGCAAGGCCATTTACAAGCTCTATCCCCAGGCCATTCCCAATGCCTACTCAATTGAAAAACAAGGCGTAGCTCCCTGCCGGGATGCCTGCCCTATTCACCAGCGCGCCCAGGGTTACATAGCCCTGGTGGCAGAGGGGCGCTTTGCGGATGCCTACCGCACCATTCTGGAGGATAACCCCTTCCCATCCATCTGCGGGCGGGTATGTAATCACCGTTGCGAGGATGCCTGCAACCGGGCACAACTGGACTCGCCGGTGAATATCATGGCCATCAAACGGTTTGTCGCCGATTGGGCCTGGGAGCATTCTGAAGAACGGGCTACGATCCTGGAGAGCATTGCCGCACGGCAGGCATCCGGCGGGAACGGCTCGCTGGGCGGCAAACGCGTTGCCGTGGTGGGTTCCGGCCCGGGAGGCTTGACCTGCGCCCAAGACCTGGCTCGCCAGGGCTGCCAGGTGACCGTTTTCGAGGCCCTGCCCGTTCCAGGTGGGATGATGCGCGTGGGCGTTCCGGCTCATCGCCTGCCGCCCGAGAGCGTGCAGCGCGAAATCGATGCTATCCTGGAACAAGGGGTAGACCTGAAGCTGGACCACCGGGTCGATAACGTAGAAGCCTTGCTAGAGGAGTTCGACGCCGTATTCGTTGCCATTGGCGCTCATGGCGGGATTAAGCTGCCCATCCCGGGCAAGGACCTGCCCGGCGTGCTCCTGGCGACCGAGTTCTTACGCCAGATTAGCCTGGGGATGGACGGCGGTTCACTCATGGCAGGCGAGAAGAACCCCGCATCCCAGATCAAGGGCAAACGGGTGCTTGTCCTGGGGGGCGGCAATGTCGCCATCGACGCGGCCATGACCGCTATCCGCCTGGGTGCATCATGGGTTGGCATGACCTGCCTGGAAGGGCGTGAGCAGATGCCCGCCCACGATTGGGAGGTGATCGAAGCCGAAGAAGAAGGCATTCAGGTTTTCCCGGCCCGCACCTTCAAAGAAGTCACCAGCCAGGGCGACCAGGTGATCGGAGTACGCACCGTTAACGTGGACTTCCATGGGTTTCAGGAAGGCAGACCTGTATTCGATGAGCACCCTGAGACGGAGACGGTCATCCCCGCTGATGTGGTGATCTTTGCCATCGGCCAGCGCCCCGAGTCAGAATGCCTGCTCCAGGTTGAGCGAATGCGCAACGGGCGGGTGATTGTCGATGTGGATACCCTCGCCACCAATATACCCGGCATCTACTCGGGCGGTGACGCTGTAACCGGGACATCTTTTATCGTCAACGCGATCGCAGCCGGTCACCAGGCTGCCAGGTCAATTACCAGCTATCTGGGGCAAAAGGTGGTTGTGCTCGGACTTATCCAGGAGCCGGGTGCAGCTCAACCGGTTGTCCACCTGGATTCCGATGAAGTCTATTCGCGGGTCAATTCGTTCGCGCCCCGCGCCGAGATGCCCAAGCGCACTCCACAGGAACGCATAGCGGACTTCGCCGAAATCGCTGCCTGCCTGACCGAGGAGCAGGCGCGGGCTGAGGCAGCCCGCTGCCTGCACTGCGGAATCTGCTCCGAGTGCAACCAATGCGTCTATGTCTGCCGGGCTGACGCCATCGTCCATGCGGATGTCGAACAAGTGACTGAGCTGAACGTCGGCGCAGTGGTGCTAACCCCCGGGCTGGAGCCCATGCCGGGTGATATCCGACCTGAGTACGGCTATGGGCATTACCCTAACGTGGTCACCAGCCTGGAATTCGAGCGGATGCTGTCCGCTTCCGGGCCGTTCGCCGGTATCCTAAAGAGACCATCCGACAGCGCCCACCCGCGCAAGATCGCCTGGATCCAATGCGTGGGCTCGCGAGATTGCACCACCGGACGGGAAGGCGATCCGCGTGGCGGTTACTGCTCATCGGTGTGCTGCATGTATGCCACCAAAGAAGCCATCATCGCCAAAGAGCATGACCCGCGCGTTGAGCCGACAATCTTTTACATCGACATCCGCTCGTTCGGAAAAGGGTTCGAGCCATACATCGATCGCGCCAAACAAGAGCACGGGGTGCGCTACATCCGCTGTATGGTGTCATCCGTGAAAGAAGTCCCAGGCAGCCGCAATCTACGCCTATCGTATGTGATGTATGAAGGCGAGAACGGCGCTCATCCCGTAATCCGCGAGGAAGAATTCGACCTGGTAGTCCTGTCGGTCGGGCTGCAGCCGTCTAAAGAGACCCGCGCCCTGGCACAACGGCTGGGGCTGTCGCTAAACGAGTACGGTTTTGTTGCATCTGATGCCTATGCTCCTTCTCACACCTCGCTGCCGGGGGTATATGCCGCCGGGGCGTTCACAGAGCCGAAGGACATTCCCGAGTCTGTCATTGAGGCCTCGTGCGCCGCGTCCCAGGTATCAGCGCTCCTGGCAGGGGGACGCAGCACCCTGACGCGCACCCCAGAATACCCGCCCGAGCGGGATGTGACCGAGGAGCCGGAGCGGGTGGGGGTGTTCATCTGCCATTGCGGCATCAATATCGGCTCTGTGGTAGATGTGCCGCAAGTCGTCGAGTATGCCAAGAAGCTGCCTGGGGTGGTGTACGCCGAGCAAAATCTGTACACTTGCTCACAAGACACCCAGGAAAAAATTCGCCAGAAAATTGAACAAGAAGGGCTCAACCGGGTGGTGGTAGCCTCCTGCACGCCGCGCACTCACGAGCCCTTATTCCAGGATACCCTGCGCCAGGCAGGCTTGAACCCGCACCTGTTCGAAATGGCCAATATTCGCGAGCAGGACTCGTGGGTGCATAAAGGCCACCCGGAGGTCGCTACCCGCAAAGCCAAACAGCTGGCTGCTATGGCGGTTGCCAAGGCCCGCAAGCTGCACGCCCTGTCGCACAGCACCTTCAATGTTGACCGGCGTGCCCTGGTGATCGGCGGCGGGCTGGCAGGTATGACTGCTGCCCTTTCCATCTCCCAGCAAGGCTTCGAGGTCTTCCTGATCGAACGCCAGCCCGAGCTGGGGGGTAATTTACGCCATATCTTTACCGCCACCCGTCCTGGCGAGGATCCGCAAAGGCTGCTCCAGGATGCCATTTCAGCAGTGACCGCCGATCCCCGGATTCAGGTCTTTACCCAATCAGAAGTGAGCGAGGTCAAAGGTTACAAAGGCCAGTACCGCAGCACGATCATGCAGGCGGATGGCTCGCAAATTGAGTTGGGGCACGGCGCCATCGTGGTAACCACCGGTGCGCAGGGATTGCAAACCAGCGAGTACCTCTACGGGCAGCACAAGCGGGTGTTGACCCAGAGAGATCTCGAAGCAAGGCTCGTAGACCCGAATTTTGCCCAGGCGCTTGCAGGTCAAACCGTGGTCATGATTCAATGTGTTGGCTCGCGGGATGAAGCCCATCCCTACTGCTCACGGGTTTGCTGCACCCAGGCGCTCAAGAATTCGCTGCAAATCAAACGCTATGCTCCCTCTGCCCAAGTGGTGGTGCTATACCGGGATTTGCGCAGCTACGGTTTCCGAGAATACCTGTACCGCCAGGCGCGCCAGGCAGGGGTGATCTTCCTGGAATACGACCCCCAATCCAAGCCAGTGGTAGCCCCGCGCCAGGACGGCAGCCTGGATGTCCAGCTAGAAATCCAGCCGGAAGGCAGGCAGGTTTCGCTGCCAGCCAGCTGGGTTGTGCTGAGCACCGGGATTGAGCCAGAGCCTGGTAACACCGCCTTTGCCCAAATACTCAAGGTACCAGTGAACGAGACTGGTTTCTTCCTGGAGGCGCATGTCAAGTTGCGCCCGGTTGATTTTGCGGCAGATGGCATCTTCCTGGCTGGATTGGCGCACTCCCCGCGGGCGATCGAAGAAACCATTGCCCAGGCGCAGGCGGCGGCGGTCCGAGTTGTGGCTTTGCTCTCCAAGCCAGTTCTGGAGGCCACGCCGATCGTGGCAACTGTCAATCCCAAGCTGTGCGCAGCCTGCGGGCTGTGCGTGGAAATATGCCCTTACGGCGCACGGGTGCTGGAGCCCGGCATGGAACATGCTGAAGTGATCGAGGTACTCTGCCAGGGATGCGGCGCCTGCGTGGCAGCCTGCCCCAACAAAGCCAGCCAGCTGAGAGGCTTTGAGTTCATCCAGATATTCGACATGCTGGAAGCAGCCAGCGCATAACCCACCCAGCCCTTCTTGCCGGGACAGGAAGGGCATCAAGGAGTGACCATGAGTGACACGAATGGTTTTGAACCCCGCATTGTAGCATTTCTGTGTAACTGGTGCACATACACCGGGGCAGACCTGGCAGGCACCTCCCGCCTGCAATACCCGCCCAATGTGCGCATTATCCGCACCATGTGCAGCGGGGCGGTCGACCCGGTTTACGCACTCAAACCTCTGCTGGATGGCGTCGATGGCGTTCTTATCGGCGGCTGCCACCCCGGTGATTGCCATTACCAAACCGGAAACTACAAAGCACGCCGCCGCTATGTAGCATTACAGCAAATCCTCAAGACCGCCGGCTTGGACGACCAGCGAGTGTGGCTGCGCTGGATCAGCGCCAGCGAGGGGCAGATATTTGCCGATACGATCACAGAAATGGTGACCGCCTTGAAAGACCTGGGGCCGAACCCATTGCGCCAGAATTGGGCAGTGTGACCTGCTCTCTAAACTGGAGAATATCGACGACAGACGCCTGTAAGCATCGTCTTCAAGAGAGGCACCCATGAATGGATTTATTCCCGTAGAAAACTCTAATCCTCTTACTGCCGTGCGTGGTTTGCTACGGCAGCTCCTGGAAAGCGGCCTGGTTGACGCCGTGTTTGTTCCCATGGAAGTAGATGGCGGCGTGACTGTACCGGCGCTGGTGGCAGACGTGGATCAGCTTGAACATGCCAACCCGCTTGTCCCGGCAATGTCGATCAACTCGGCGCGGGTGGTAGCTGCCATGACCGGCAAAGAAGCCCCGGCTGCGCTTGGTGTTGTGCTGCATCCCTGCGAGCTGCGCGCCCTGATCGAGCTGGTCAAGCTGCAGCAAGCATCGCTGGATAATATGATCCTGATCAGCATGGACTGTGCTGGCACTTACGAGTGGACCGATTTTACCGCCATGCAACGCGCCGGCGAGCTCAACCTGGCAGACTACCTAGGCGCAGCCACGCAGGGGCGGGCGCACAATGGTCACGAGCTGCGCCAGGCCTGCCAGATGTGCACCCAGCCGGTTCCAGAAGGTGTCAACATCCACCTGCAATTATTTGGTGCAGACCTGGCTTCCGGCATTCCGGTTACGCTGGATGATCGGCTCGCCGAGGTTCTGAACATTGGTGCGGTGGATGAGCTCCCCACGGCGAACCGCCAGGCAGTCATCGAGCCCTTACTCGCACAGCGCCAGCAAACCCGGCAAAAAGAGCTGGCAGCCATGCAGGAGCGCATCAATGCAAATGGGGGTCTGTTCGATGTTTTTGCCACCTGCATTCGCTGCTATAACTGCTCGACAGCCTGCCCACTGTGCTACTGCAAGACTTGCCTCTTCTGCACATCTGCCTTTGGTCACCCGCCGGAGCATTACCTCAACGCAGCCCGACGCAAAGGAGCGATGCGCCTGCCGGCCGACACCATGCTTTTCCACCTGACCCGCATGAACCACATGGGGCTCTCGTGCGTAAGCTGCGGTATGTGCACTTCGGCATGCCCATCCGATATTCCGGTGGGGGTGGTGTTCAGCCTGATCGGCGGTCAGGTGCAAGAGTCCTTCGGCTATCACCCGGGTGCCAACCTGGAAGAACCGCTGCCGTTGATCACTTTCCAGGCAGATGAATGGGTTGAGATCGGTGAGAGAAGATGATGACAGATTACGCTTCTAACGGTCACCAGCCCGCAGCCCTAATTATTGGCGGAGGTATTGCCGGTATCCAGGCTGCGCTGGACATCGCCGATGCCGGTTTCAAGGTATACCTGGTGGAGCGGTCGCCGAGCATCGGCGGGCGGATGTCGCAACTGGATAAGACCTTCCCTACCCTGGATTGCTCATCTTGCATCATGACCCCCAAGATGGTGGATGTCAGCCGGCATCCCAATATCGAGCTGCATACTTATTCGGAGGTTGCCGGGATCGGTGGCGAGCCGGGGAATTTCCAGGTGCGGATCAAGGAAAAGCCACGTTACGTTGATGTCGACAAGTGCCGCGGCTGTGGTCTGTGCGCCGCCGCTTGCCGCTTGAGCGGGCGTGTGCGCGGCGAGCCCGGCTCTGACCATAATGCCGGTGTCGCCAATCGGGCCGCAATTTACGTGCCATTTCCACAGGCTGTGCCCCTGGTGTACACTGTGGACCCGCAAGCGTGCATCTACCTGACGCGCGGCGTGTGTGGCAAGACATTCCTCTGCCAGGATGCCTGTGATGCCAAGGCGATAAACTTTGCCCAGACTGAGAAGTTTTTCGATGTAGAAGTCCAGACAATTATCGTCGCCACCGGCTTCGACCTGTTCGACCCGCACCGCCGACCTGAGCTAGGCTACGGGAAATATCCCCAGGTGATCACTACATTGGAATTCGAGCGGTTGGCCTCTGCCTCCGGGCCGACAGCAGGAAAGATTGTCATGAACGGGCAGACTCCGCGCGAGATTGTGTTCATCCAGTGTGTGGGATCGCGCGATCGCTCTTTAGCAGAAAACGGTGAAAATGGTTCACCCTCCTATTGCTCACGGGTATGCTGTATGGCAGTTGCCAAGCAGGCTCATCTGGCCCACGACCGCATTCCTGGAGCGCGAGTGACTGTCTTTTACATGGATATCCGCGCCTTTGGCAAGGGTTTTGAGGAGTTCTACGACCGCGTCCGCCAGGAAGGAGTCCTCTACCGGCGGGGCAACCCTTCCGAGATCATCCGCCGGGGGGATAAGTTGCTGGTGCGCGCCGAAGACACCCTGTTGGGTGAGCTTGTTGAGGTAGAGGCCGATATGGTGGTTCTGGCGGTTGGCATGCAGCCCCGGCGGAATTCCCATGAGCTGGATGAAATCCTCCCCCTGGCGCGCGGTGAGGATGGGTATTTCTTGGAGGCTCATCCCAAGATGCGCCCCGTCGATAGTAATCTGCCAGGCGTGTTTCTGGCTGGTTGCTGCCAGGGACCAAAAGACATCCCCGATACCGTCGCCCATGCCAAAGCCGCCGCCTCGGCTGCGATGATTTTATTGTCTAAAACTCGGAATGCTTGCGCAGTATAGGAGGGGATTCATGCCGTACCTAACCACCAACTACGCAAGTAATCATTCAACCAATAGGAGCCGGACATGCTTATGATCGAGAGTCGCCAATTTGCCCGGGAGCATGGCCTGTTCGCCTGCATCCAGTGCGGCAAGTGCACCGCGGGTTGCCCGATGGCAATCAAAACCAAGATCAACCCGCGCACCATGATCTATCGCCTGCTGGTAGCCGGAAACAGCTTCAACCTGGAAGGGTATGAGGAGCTGTGGGATTGCACCACCTGCAACACCTGCTACAGCCGTTGCCCCAAGCAAGTGAACCCCATGGAGGCATTTATTGCCCTGCGCAGCGCTGTCGTCGAGAAGGGCCGCGTGCATCCCAATGTCAAAACCGCCCTGGAAAGCACTTTTAGGCACGGCAACCCGCTCACCATGCCGCGCGAGGATCGCGCCGCGTGGATCGGTGACCTGGACATAAAAGCCGCCGAAGAGCCGGCTGAGTACCTGTACTTTGTAGGCTGCACGCCCAGCTACGACCCGCGCGTGCAGAAGGTGTCCCGGGCGCTGGTGCAACTGCTTCAGGAATCTGGCCTTGACTTCAAAGTCTTAGGAGGCGAGGAGAGCTGCTGCGGCAGTGAAGTACGCCGCCTGGGCGAAGCGGGGCTATTTGAAATGATGGTAGAAGAGAACCAAGAGCTTTACAAAAGCATGGGGGTGGAGCGGATGTTCACCACCTCACCTCACTGCTTCAATACCTTCAAGAACGATTATCCGCAAAACGGCCTGCAAGTGCAGCACTACACCCAGGTCCTGGCAAGTCTATTGCCAGAAAGCGGAAGCGATGCAACCCAAAAGCTCACCTTCTCCAAGAAATTCGAGCGGACAGTGACCTACCACGACCCGTGCTACCTGGGCAAACACAACCGGATATTCGATGAACCCCGGGCTGTATTAAAGAGCATTCCTGGCCTGAAGCTGGTAGAAATGGATCGCTCCCGAGAGAAAAGCCTGTGCTGTGAGGGTGGCGGTGGGCGCATGTGGCTGGAAGGCACAAACCCCGGCTTGCGCCTGGCACAGCTGCGCGTTAAAGAAGCCCTGGAAACCGGAGCGGATGTTTTGGCGACTGCCTGCCCGTTCTGCCTGCTGACCCTGGAGGAAGCCGTCAAGCATTTGAACGCCGAAGACCGTATCCAGGTGTTGGACATCGCTGAAATTGCCAGAGAAGCCCTTTAGAGGAAAACCAATGAGCACATCTTGTGAGCGGAAGAGATGGGAAGACTTAAGCCCCTGTGTAAAGTCAACAATAGTGGTGGTTGGATTTACCCAGGTGTTTTTGCTGGTTGCAGCGCTGATCGATCTCCGCAAACGATCGCCACAGGAGATCACCGGAGGCGATAAGCGCATCTGGAGTGTTGTGGTCTTCATCAACTATATTGGTCCGATTGCATATTTCCTCTTTGGACGCAAGCGAACAGAGGTGGTCAGTGATTAAACTCCAAGATCAGCGGCTGCTGGCGAACATCGGCGTACCCGGAGAAGCAAAAATATGAGCGATAAACCCAGGATCGGCGTTTACATTTGTCACTGCGGCATCAATATCGCCGCCACTGTGGACGTGAAAGCCCTGACCCGTTTAGCTGCTCAGCTACCCGGCGTGGTGATCGCCCGCGATTATACCTATATGTGCTCTGACCCTGGTCAGGTATTGATTAAACAAGATATTGTGGACTTAAACCTGAACCGGGTTGTGGTCGCTTCCTGTTCGCCGCGCATGCACGAGCTCACCTTCCGGGCCGCCGTAGCCGAGGCGGGGCTGAACCCTTATCAGTTTGAGATGGCAAATATCCGCGAGCAGTGCTCCTGGGTTCACCCCAGCCACCCGGATACTACCGCCAAGGCTATGCATCTTGTCTCGTCCGCGGTAGCCAAAGCCAGAGGGCTTGAAGCCTTAGCGGTGCGCCAGGTGCCGGTGACCCCGGCCTCGGTCGTGATTGGCGGCGGGGTGGCCGGTATGCAGGCTGCCCTGGATATTGCCGATGCCGGTTTCCAGGTTACCCTGGTCGAGCAGGAAGCGCAGCTGGGAGGTCATGTCGCCCTCTTGCACCGCACGTTTCCAACCCTGGAATCAACCGCGGAACTGATCGCACCCTTAATCGAAAGGGTGACCACACACCCGCTCATCCAGGTGATGACTTCAGCCCGCGTCCGAGTCGTAGATGGCTACGTGGGCAACTTCCAGGTGAAGGTGCAACAGGATGATCGGACCGTCTCAGTGCCCGCCGGCACCATTATCGTAGCTACCGGATTCAACGTGTTTGACGCCCGGCGCAGGCCGGAATTGGGTTATGGCGTCTACCCCGAGGTGGTGACCACCCTCGATTTTGAAAAACTGGCTGCCGGTGAGCTCCTTGCCAACGGGCACTCACCTAGAGACGTCGTCTTTATCCAGTGCGTCGGCTCGCGCGACCAAAACGTGGGCAATGCTTACTGCTCGCGGATTTGCTGCATGGTGACCGCCCGCCAGGCGCACCTGGTGTGCGAGCGCCTGCCCAACTCACAGGTAACTGTGTTTTACATGGACATGCGCGCTTACGGAAAGGGCTTCGAGGAGTACTACGACCAGATACGCCAGGACGGCGTCCTCTACCGGCGCGGCAACCCATCGGAGATCATCCGCCGTGGCGACCGGCTGGTGGTGCGGGCTGAAGACACCTTGCTTTGCGAATCCGTTGAGGTTGAGGCAGACCTGGTCGTGCTGGCAGTTGGGATGGAACCGCGCTCAAATAGCGCTGAGATCACCAGTCTGCTCAAGCTTTCTCGATCGACGGATGGTTTCATGATGGAGGCACACCCCAAGCTGCGCCCGGTAGATACTTCCATGGCGGGCGTCTACCTGGCTGGTTGCTGCCAGGGACCGAAAGATATCTGCGATACCATCTCTCAAGCCAGGGCAGCTGCCTCGGCTGCCATGATCCCGTTGATGCGCCGCCAGGTGCAGGTGGAAGCTACAACCTCATTCATTGATGAGGAAATTTGCGCTGGCTGCGGGCAGTGCGCTGAGGTGTGCACATTTGGCGCCCTATCGCTGCACCCGCTGCGCCATGTAATGACTGTCAACCCGGTGCTATGCCAGGGTTGCGGGGCTTGCGCTGCCACCTGCCCGTCTGGCGCAATTAATGTGCATCATTTCACATTCGAGCAGTTTATCAGCCAGATCGATGCCTTGATGAACTGGCAGGTGGACAGCGAGCTGCTTATCCTGCCTCAGACCGAACTGTCTTAATCCATACTGGTATCTCTATCAGGAAGGTGCAAACATGACAAATGCCTGGATGATCTATACCCATGACGATCCGTTAAAAACCCTGCGCCAGCTCCTGTTTGATCTCTGGCAACAGGCCGAGCTGCAAGGTATGCTCTTACCCGTCTATCAGGAAGGGGAGACAGAGACGACACCTCACATTGTGGAGAGCACGGATCTTCTCCAGGTAGCAGATCCGTGTGTACCGCTCATGCCGGTCAACGCATCCAAACTGGTGGTCGATTATGCCCGGGAACATCCCCAAGGGCGTTTTGGTGCAGTCCTGCGCTCTTGCGAGGAGCGCGCTCTAACCGAGATTGCCCGGCGAGAAGAGCTTGACCTGAAAAACTGGCTCATCATCAGCGTGGATTGCCTTGCCAGCTATCCGGAGGATGATTTCGAGTGGCGCGTCCAGAAGGCCGGCTCTGTGGAGCAGCTAACTCAGGAAAACCTCGGGCATGCCCGCCAGGGTGGAATCGCCCTGCACCGCTTCCGCCACGCCTGCCAGATGTGCACCTCGCCCCAGGCCAGCCAGGGCGACGTACTGGTCTGCCTGCTGGGATTGCCGGTCAAGCACGTCCTGCTTGTCCAGGCAAAAGATGATGCAACTGCCCGCAAGTTAAACCTGGACCAGATCACAGACGGGGAGGCCCCGCCCGCCTTGATTGCCCAGCATGAGAAAACCGTCAACATTCTGGTCGAGCGCCGGACTCGCACCCTGGAGCACATGATCCGAGACCTTAACGAGAGCCTGCCCCAGGATGTCGAAGAGCTGATTACACATCTGCAGAACTGCGCCCCCTGCCGTGAATGCCTGGACGTCTGCCCCATCTACTCTTTTGAGATAGCTCAAGCCGGGAGCGAGCCAGTTTCAAACCGCGAAGCTGCAGTGCGCTGGCTGGTTTCTTGCGTATCGTGCGGTATGTGCGAACAAGCCTGCCCCAACCACCTGCCCCTGACCGCCATCATCAGCCGTATCAGCCGCGAGCTTAAGTTTGAATTAACCCCTGCCTGAGGCAGGTTACCCAGCTACCCAGGAGATCATTATGCCCTTACGCGTTCAAACTGATCCGCGCCGCATCGAACCGATTTTGCGCCTGATCTTCTCACAGCCGCGCCCCCCGGTTGCCCGCTGCCGCCTGCTCAGCTCCGGCTTCGGTCCCAGCCATATGCTCAAAGTGACCGAAAATCTGGCGGGCACGAAAGCCTGCCTGGGCTGCGGCTGCTGCATGGACGCCTGCCCTGTGCTGGCGCGCGACCCGCGCCGCAAGCTGCGCACCGAGTCGCGCACCTCCATGGCGCTGGAAACCCTGGTTGGCGAAGATTGCGACCGCTGCGGCAACTGCGCCCTTGCCTGCCCTCAGGTCGACCCTACCATCAAGCACTTCCTGGTGCAAACCCACCTGGCAGAAGGCATGGCTGAGCTGCTGGCAAAAGCAACCTCAGATGAAATGCTGGTACTCGATTTGCTGTTGAACGGGTGAAGTGAAACATGATTGAGATCTATATCTACAACCAGAGATACGAAGTCCCCGATGGCCTGACCATCTTGAGAGCCTACGAATGGGCTGGATTTCACCTGACTCGCGGTGTGGGTTGCCGGGGTGGTTTTTGTGGAGCATGCAGCACTGTTTATCGCCTGGCGGGTGATCACCAATTGCACTTTGCCCTGGCTTGCCAGACCGTGGTAGTGCCCGGCATGATACTGGGACCAATTGCCTTCTTCCCTGCCCAGCGCCCGGCTTATCTATTAGAAGAGCTCCAGCCGGTTGGAGAGACACTGCTGGAACTCTACCCTGAGATTGTACGCTGTTTTGGCTGTAATACGTGCACGAAATCCTGCCCGCAAGAGATCGATGTCATGAGCTATATGTCTGCTGCCCTGAGAGGCGACCTGGTTGCTCTGGCAGATATCTCCTTTGACTGTATCGTATGCGGGCTGTGTGTGGCTCGCTGTCCGGGCGAGCTTGTACCGCCCAACGTCGCCCAGCTGGGGCGCAGGCTTTACGGCAAGTACCTATCGCCTCCCGCCCAGCACCTGCGCCTGAGAGTCCAGGAAATCGAGGCAGGGGTCTACCAATCAGAGTTGCGTGAGCTGAAATCACTACCCCTGGCTGAGCTGCAAGTACGTTACAACGCCAGGGAGATCGAAAAATAGAGCTGCCTTTCGCCTCCAGGCGAGGGTAGACAACTAAGCACCAGGATTTGATACTATGGATTTCGAATTTCCTGAAGATACCATCATGCTGCGCGATATGCTGCGGCGTTTCGTCCAGAAAGAAGCTCGGCCCCTGGAGATGAAGTACTTCACCAGCGGCACGCTGGAAGACAAGGAACGCGCTCGCTTACGCCAGGCTATCGAACAGATGGGCTTATGGGGTTTGACTGTGCCCGAAGCGTTCGGAGGCGGTGGTCTGGATACCGTCAGCGCCTGTCTGATTGAAGAAGAATTGGGCAAGACATTCATTCCGCTTGAAATTGGCGAAGTGCCGGCTTCGCTCTTCGCCTGCACAGACCAACAAGTTACCCATTTTTTAGAACCCGCCCTGGCAGGAGAGCGGCGCGCCATCCTGGCAGTTCGCGAGCCTGGACCCAACGGCAGCCGCCCGGAAAGCTGGCTGACCACAGCAAAGCCGGTAAACGGCAGCTATGTGCTTAGCGGGCGCAAAGCTTTGAGCACCCTCCCCAAACCAGACGATTTTCTAATCTTGTACGCACAGGCTCCCCAAGGTGTTACTGCCTTCCTGGTGGATATTGGTCAACCAGGGATATCGATTAATTCCAGCCAGGAATTGATCGTAGAAATGCATGATTGCTCTTCCCCTGCACAGGCGTTGCTCGGAGAGCCAGGGGGAGCGCTGAAGCTGGGCGCGGACGAAGCCCCGCGCGCCTGGATACGGATCGGGGCGCGCTATGTGGGCATTGTTGACCGTCTCATCGAAATGGCAGTGGAGCACGCCCGAGATTGGGTCTCTTTAGGAGCCCCTCTCGCCGTCCGCCCGGCGATCCAGGATATGCTGGCTGAGATGCGCGTGGATGTTGAGAGCGCACGGTGGCTTGTCTATCATGCCGCCTGGCAGGCGGACACAAACCCATCCAAAGACCTGCGTAGTTCTGCTGCACAGGTGCGCCTGGCTACTGCTGAGATGCTCCAGCGATCGATCGATCGCACGACAATGATCTTTGCCGGACCGGGACCTACACCCCAGATCGAGCCGCAGCGGATGGTGCGAGGCCTGGTTTCCAACCAGACTCTCCAGCTTGCCATCCAACAAGCGCGGGCTGCCATCGCTACCGAAGAGTTGAGCCTGGCAACTCTCTAAACATTAATGGAGGTTCCTAATGCAGGTAAATCGAATTCTTGAAGTCCAAAGCGGAAACACACTCCAGGCAGTGCGTAATTTCATGGTCGCCTGGTGGGACCAGTTCCAACCCATCGCATTGCTGGCTCCAGTTGAAGATCCCCAAACCGCCAACATCGTTACCCAAATCATCGATGATCCATCTGATCTCCAGCGAGTGAACCCATTCGCTCCATTGATGTTGGGCAACGCCGCCGGGAAGGCTTACCAGCTCCGCCTGGAGCACCCAGGCCAGCGCATGGGGGCCATCCTGCGCCCGTGCGAGCTACGGACATACGTAGAGATGTGCAAATGGGGCGCAGAAGAGGGGCAGCTGCCGCGTTTGAGTGCGGCTGGCTCTCGTCAGGATCAAATGGTGATCTTTGGTGTGGATTGCATGGGCACCTATAACGCCAAAGATTACCAGCGAGAGTTGAAAAGTCAAAACACGGATGAGCTCACCCGCAAGACATTGCGTAACATCTCTGCTGCCGGTTTCCAAATGGAGAAATATCGCACCGCCTGCCAGATCTGCGACTGGCCTGCCCCCTGGGGAGCCGATGCTGTAATCGGCACAATCGGCGTGGATCTCGATAAATATGTGCTCGTCCTGGCACACGATGAAACCTGCGACCATTGCCTGGGGCTGGGCATCCTGGTCGAGCACCCCGCGACAGAGTACCAGGTCAGCCATCGCGAGACTCTGGTCGGAGCAGTCGCCGATGCCCATGCCGGGATGCGCAAGCACCTGGTCACCAGAACCCCAGGGAATTGCCGCTTTGACGATCTCGGCTGCTTGCTGGCATGGTTTGCTAGCTGCTCGCTGTGCGGCAAATGCCTGTATGCTTGCCCGCTCTATCATGGGGAGCTTGATTCCTGGGTGGGCAAGAACCAGGTACCGTCTGCCGAACGGGCGTCCCTTTCAGAGCTGGTGCAAGCCAGCCGCTGGCTGGCTTCCTGCTCGGGCTGCGGGATGTGTGAGGAGGAATGCCACCGCAAAGTGCCGCTCACATTGTTCCTGACAGCTCTGAGCCAGCGTATTCGCCAGGAGAATCACTATATCCCAGGCAACCCCCTGCATGAATTGCCCTGGGGCAGCGATTGATCTAGAACCCATGTCTTGAGGTACGCATGTCTTACCCACCACCCTTAAGTGAATCAATCGAAAAAGTTGAGGCTACACGCTCACAACGTCTCCACGAAACCTTCCCGCGCCTCTCCCCGGAGGAACGCCAGACTGTGTTAAAGAACTTCCACCCAGACTATATTGAAGCGGCGTTCAAAGAGCTTCAGTTGGGTGCAAATAAAGGGGACCGCGCCCCAAAAGAGCTGGTCGGTGCTTTGCAAGCTCCCCCCCTGATAGATCCCTCCTTTAACCTGGATGAGGGGCTGTTAAATACCAGTTGCGATGTCCTGGTCATTGGCGCCGGCGGAGCCGGCGCCTCTGCAGCTCTGATGGCTAAAGCCGGTGGCGCAGATGTGCTGCTTGCTACCAAGCTGCGCTTCGGAGATGCCAACACAATGATGGCGCAGGGCGGTATCCAGGCGGCGGATAAAGACAACGACTCGCCTGCCATGCATTACCTGGATGTTGTGGGCGGCGGTGGCTATACCAATGACCCGGATCTGGTGGAGGCGCTGGTCACCGACGCACCAAGGGTGATTGCCTGGCTGGAATCGCTCGGCGCGATGTTCGACAAAGAGCCTGATGGGACGCTGCGCACCATTCACGGTGGGGGCACTTCCCGCAAGCGGATGCACGCTGCCCGCGACTACACCGGCGCCGAGATCATGCGCACCTTGCGGGATGAGGTGCGCTCGCAGGCGAATGTGGCTGCGAATGGTCACGGTTCTATCCGTATCTGGGAATTTCGCCCGGCTGTCGAGCTGCTCCTGGATGAGAACGGGCAGGTCGCCGGGGCGGTGTTAAAAGACATGGACACCGGGCGCTGGATAACCGTGCGAGCCAGGGCGGTTGTTATCGCAACCGGCGGCAGCGGCCGGCTGCACTACCAGGGTTTCCCTACAACCAACCATTACGGCGCTACCGGCGATGGGTTGGTGTTGGCATATCGCGCTGGAGCCCGTTTAGCTTTCATAAACACGATGCAATATCACCCAACTGGTGCGGCTTATCCCGAACAGATCCTTGGACAGCTGGTCACTGAAAAAGTGCGCGGCCTGGGCGCCCAGGTGTGCAACCGGGATGGAGAGCAGTTTGTCTACCCGCTGGAAACGCGGGATGTTGAGGCGGCTGCCTTTATCCGCGAGTGCAGCCAGGCCGGTCGGGGTGTGGTTACCCCAACCGAACAGCCTGCCGTCTGGCTGGACGCGCCGATGATCGACCTGATCCACGGGGCTGGCACCATTGCCAGGGAGCTGCCTGCCATGGTGCGCCAGTACAAGCGCTTTGACATCGACTTGATTCACGAGCCGATCCTGGTGTATCCCACCCTGCACTACCAAAACGGCGGCATAGCCATCCAGCCGGATGGCAGCACAGGCATTGCCGGCTTATTCGTTGCTGGCGAGGCGGCGGGTGGCATTCACGGGCGCAATCGCCTGATGGGTAACAGCCTGTTAGATATCTGCGTCTTCGGGCGGCGGGCTGGCACGGCTGCCGCGCTCTGGGTACAAACTCACTCGCCCGGTGAGCCATCCCTGGATCATATCACTCAATGGAATCATGCACGCAGTTCGCTGGGCTTAGATGAAAGCCCGCCCTCGCCAATCATCCTGCCGGATTACACCCGGCATGAGGTGGAACCGCTGGTAGACGCCAGTCTCACCTGATAGCTGGATCCAGGCAGGGCAATGTTTCAATTCGATGGGGAAGTAGCAGTTTTTGGAGGTGTAAAATGTCTGAAAACCCAACCACCAATCCAGAGGATATTGATCGCTGCGTCGCCGATGGCCCCCAATCTACCCTGGAACGAATGTTGCTCGAAGCTTTTTTAGAAGGCAAAGGCTACACCATGGAGAGCA
>JBFYSV010000079.1:0-2803 GCA_041301185.1 Anaerolineae bacterium | reverse complement strand
GAATGCGCTGGGCGGAGGCGCGTGCCTGTGCTAACACATCATCACGATCTTGAGCGATCATCATATTCATCGCAGAAGATGATTGCCGGTCTTGCTCTACAGCCTCAAGGATGTATCTCGCGACAGCCTCGGGGGTTGTCAACCCTTTCTGGTAAGCGTTGGCGTAGTCTCGAACACTCGGATATGGGGAAGAGGCTAATAAAGAATTATTGGAAATTAAATCAGCAATGGTATTGAGGTCTGTCTTTTCCTTCGCTTCTTCATTGCCAATGGAGAATGGGTATAAGGGCAGGTAAGTCGGCGGGGCGTCCACTTCAAGCTGGCGGAATCGGGTGATGCCACCACTGTTAAGCAAATTGCCCAGCAACAATCCGCGGGTTGCCGGGCTTTCCAACAATCCTGCAAATAATTTTAACAATCCCCCCGCCATGCGAGGTAGTTTTACAGATTTTAGGTCATAATCAATTTGATTGTCCATAATCCCCACCCGATAGATTCATAGAATTGTTGCTATGGTTCAAGATTCTCTTTGATTGCCCTGGTTAGCTCAGGCACAGGGACATACATTGTTCGATTTGGATCATCTGGCGAGCCGTAATCTTTAATCCAGGTGATTTTACCGTCCTTGCCAACCAGGATAAATGTGTGTCCAGGCTCCCCGCTGGCAATAGCCCATTTCAAGACATCAAAAGCCTGAGAAACGCTTTTATCCTCATCCGTGAGGAGAGGTGTGGTTTGAATACCATATTCTTGAGCACCTGCGGCTAATTCTGAAGGCAAATCGAGTGCAATGCTGAGCAAGGCGACATCCAGGGCTTGGAACTCGGGATCACTTTCCAGATCAACGATCTGTTGCATGCAAGGCGGTCAACCCATTGCCATGTGAAAGTAGAGCAGAACAGGGCGTTGGTCTCTGAAATCCGATAAGGAGACAGTTGATCCGGTTGCAGAAGGTAAGCTGAAATCTGGGGCGTTTTCTCCAACCGCGACCTCTTTCTGTTGGCTGCATGCAGAGAGGAAAACTACTGCAATCAAGATCGTTATGGATAACAATAAGCCGGTGTGGGGTTTCATCTTTTTATCTCTAAATGTTGAATTTTCTCCAGTCACTATATTCGTCGAGTGACTCTTTTTCATCCGGGAGCAGCCGTAACCCAGCCGCTCCCAGGTTATCTTGTAATTGATCCAGGCTGCGGGGTCCAATAATTGGGCTGGTGATCAGTGGATCGCTTAGCAACCAGGCCAGGGCGACTTGTGACATCGAATGCCAGCCTCGGTCCTTGCCAATTGAGTCCATTTTCTCGAGTAGAGCCCAGTTTTGCTCGCTAAAGTACTTGCTTGCACCCCCTTGCCGGGAGCTCTCGGGTGTATGGTCTTTGCGATATTTCCCGGTAAGAAAGCCGCCGGCAAGCGGGCTATACGGTATCACACCAAGCTGATAGCTTTGGCACACTTCTGCCAGCTCACGCTCGAATTCGGCGCGGTGTACCAAATTAAAGTGGGGTTGGAGCGAATCATACCGCGCCAGGTGCTTGCTCTGAGAAACCCACAACGCTTCCATCAACCGCCAGGCGGGGTAATTCGAGCAACCGATATAGCGGACCTTCCCCTGGTGGACCAGGTCGGTTAGGGTGGATAAACTCTCTTCGATCGGGGTGTTCTCATCGAACCAGTGTGTTTGGTAAAGGTCGATATAATCGGTGTCGAGGCGGCGCAAGGAAGCATCTACGGCTTGCATGATGTGGGCGCGAGACAGGCCTTCGTCATTTGGACCATCCCCCATCCGGCCGCGCACTTTTGTCGCCAGGATAACCTGATGGCGGGGGATGTTGAACTTCTTCATCCAGTTGCCCAGGATCGTCTCCGCCACTCCTCCCGGGTTGCCTTGCACCCAGCGGGAATAGATATCGGCAGTGTCGAAGAAGTTAATACCAGCCTGGTAAGCTGCGTTCAAGATCGGGTAGGATTGCTCCTCAGTCGCCGTCCAACCAAACTGCATGGTACCCAGGCAAAGCTCAGATACTTGTAATCCGGTTCGTCCCAGGTTACGGTATTCCATGACCATGTCTCCAAGAAAACCCCTATTTGGGGGTGTAAGGAATGTAGGTGTAGTAACCAACAAACAGGGTGCCCGTTACCGGTTCGCCTACTGCATAGCGGGCAATTACAGAATCGATTGTGTTTTTGTAAATGTTGATCGTCGGTGCGGTCACGTTCAAGCGTAAAGTGCATACCTGGTTGCCAAGGATGGTGCCATCCGACAGACTAAAGGAATTTTTCCCGACCACAGGCAAGAATGTAGGCGTGCCACAACCGGGAGATAAGGTGTAATTAAGCGGAGAGGCAATCACCAGGCCCGCAGGAAAGTTATCGGTGATCTCGACATCAAACAAAGTGGCTGCAGGGTTGGGGTTTTTTAATGAAATTTGTAAATTGGAGACTCCTCCCGGCGGGATTCTGTCGGGAATAAATTCTTTCTTGGTCTCCGGAGGTTTAATCCCCCCGATCAAATGGATCTCGAATGAACCGATAGCCGTTTCAGTTTTTGAGGTGCTCGTGTAATACCCGTAGGAAGTGGGCTTGAAATAAAAGGTGTACTGGCAGATTTCACCAGCTGGCAATGAGTCGCCACAATCTTGGGAACCTTCAAAAGGTGGATTTATACCGCCACCCGTTATCCCGGTCAGGGTTGCAGTGCCGGTGTTCTTGATCATAACGGACTGCGGCGCGCTGGTTGTCCCGGTCAGGACCGGTCCAAAATCAAGCACCAGAGGGGTGACGTGCAAGCTGGCGCCCATGCCCT
>JBFYSV010000077.1:0-3605 GCA_041301185.1 Anaerolineae bacterium | reverse complement strand
GGCGGCTGGCGCCGGTAAGGTTGAAGTTTGCATGGTGGACGCTGCCAGGGTGGGAAGCTCGCCGGTCGGCGAGATGGGTGGCGGGCTGGTCAGGGTTAGCGCGGCGGAGGTGGGCGTGTCGCTTGCCAGAGTTGGCGTGATGGCAGCCGTCGCGGCTTGAACTGGAGTGGCGGGCGCCTGCCCCAGGGCTACCGCCAGCACACCCAGAGCACGCGCCTCTTGCTGAGAGCTGCCGTCTGCCAGGGTGCGCTGGGCCTGCTCCGCCAGGGTGCGGTACAGGTCGGCATCCTGGAGCAGATCCAGGCGGGCGCGGGCGCGCAGCAGGTCGCCGTTTGCCATATAGGCAGCCGCGATCATCACCCGGTATTGGTCTTTGAATTCTGCCCGCAGCGAGTTGGGGGCGGTGTTGGTGTATTGCACCGGGCGGATCACCCAGGCATACAGCAATCCCAGGCCGATGCCGAGGATCAGCCCGGTGAGCAAATACCAGGGGCCGCGTTTCTCATTCATGGCGACCCGCCTTGCAGGGCGGGCGGGAAGGTTTCCAGGTTGCGCGCCAGGTTTTTCATCAGGGTCAGATCGGCATCGGTATAGCCCTGGTTCTCAGCGAAAAGGATCGCCTGGCGCACGATTTCCTCCGGCAGCTCCGATCCCAGGAAGGACAGGCGGCGCACAGCCCGGGCAAGGTCATTGTCCAGGCTGTATGCTTCGGCAACCATCAGGACATAGTCGCTTTTATAGTCCACGCGCAGCGACTCGGGCGGCGTGTCCACGTATTCTACCGGGCTGATCAGCCAGCCGTACAGCATAGCGCCTGCCGCCCCGACCAAAATAGCCAGAATGAAACCGATCCAGCGTGTCATGATGGGTGTATTGTGCCATACTCCAGCGAGCGTGGCAAGAGAGAGGTTTTACCCGGCCTCAGCCCTCCGCCATAATCTGCCCCAGGGCGGAGAGCAGCAGGGCAACGTTCTCGCGGCGGCTGCTGTAGCCCATCAGCCCGATGCGCCACACCTTGCCCTTTAGCGGGCCGAAGCCGCCGGCGATCTCGATATTGTAATCATCCAGCAGGCGGCGGCGCACGGCGGCATCATCCACGCCGGGCGGGATGAGCGGGGTGCTCAGGGTGGGCAGGCGGTGCTCGACCGGCACCAGCAGGGGCAGGTCGAGCGCCTCCAGCCCTTGCCAGAGCAGGGCGGCGTTGAGGCGGTGGCGGGCAAAGCGGGCTTCCAGCCCTTCCTCGGCGACCATGCGCAGCGCCTCGCGCAGGGCGTAGTTCATCGTAATTGGGGCGGTGTGGTGGTAGGTGCGCTCCTTCCCCCAGTATTTCTCGAGGTTGGTCAGGTCCAGGTACCAGTTTGCCACGGGCGTGGTGCGCTGGCTCAGCGCCTGGCGCGCCCGGGGCGACAGGGTCAGTGGAGCCAGCCCGGGCGGGGCAGACAGGTTTTTCTGCGAGGCGCTGTAGGCGATATCCACCCCCCAGCGGTCGATCTCCACCGGCAGGCCGCCCAGCGAGGTAACGGTATCCAGTACCAGCAATGCGCCGCTGCGGTGGGCAGCTTCGGCAATCTCGGCTACCCCCGGCTGGCAGGCGCCGGTGGATGTCTCGGCGTGCACCATGGCGACCAGTTTATAGCGTTTTGCCTGCAAAGCGGCGATGACCTCCGCCGGGTCGAATACCTCACCCCACGGGCGATCCAGGCGGTCCACCTGTGCCCCATAACGACCGGCGATATCCACCAGGCGCTCCCCAAAGTAGCCCATCACAGCCACCAGCACCCGGTCGCCCGGCTCGATGAAGTTGCACAGGGCGGCTTCCATCCCGGCGCTGCCTGTGCCGGAGATGGGGATCGTCAGCTCGTTCTCGGTCTGGAACAGGTAGCGCAACAGCTCCTGGACCTCGTTCATCAACGCCAGGAATTGGGGGTCCAGGTGCCCGAGCAGGGGGGTTGCCATGGCGCGCAGCACGCGCGGAGCTACCGTGCTCGGCCCGGGTCCCAGCAGGGTGCGCTCCGCCACGTCTAAATCGGTATAGGTTTTGGATTGCATTGGTTTCTCCTGTGAGGGTGCAAAATTTTCCTGCCTTGTGCTTTGTCCAGGCTCGTGGTTGAAGTTGAAATTAGCGATCTAACACCTGGACAAAGCTTAAAGTGTTCCGTCATTGAATTCCTCTTTATTTATCATTTTGTTTGACGGAACACTCGTGATAAGGATAGTTTACAACGAAATTTGCGTTTAACCAAGATGCCCATAATTGCTAGTTGCTTCCCAGGCAAATATCTTGTAGAATCTTGATACAACGTGCATATATTTCACAGCAATGCTGCCGTTACGGCCAGCGCGATTGGGTGCCGGGGAGGAAGGGATCCGTGGATATCATCAAAGTATCAGGAAAATCGCGCACGTCTGCCGTCGCAGGTGCAATCGCCGGCGTGTTTCGCGAGAATAAGCGCGTCGAGGTGCAAGCGATTGGAGCCAGTGCAATCAACCAGGCTGTCAAGGCGATGGCGCTTGCTAAGAGCTATCTGGCCGAAGACGGTTACACAATCGTTTTTACTCCAGAATTCGTGGATGTGGAGATCGACGAGAAGGTTCGCACTGCGATCAAATTCACGATAGAACTCCGTTAGTCCAGTGCTAAATTGCTGATACAGCTAGGAGAATTGTTTTAGGGGCAGGTTCGCGCGCCACCCGCTATAACGGCTGGGTGGCGTTATATTTCCTGGCAAACTGCCGTTATTTGCCAATATTGTTTTATAACTCACGGTTCGGTCATTTTTCCGGCCGGTTTTGAAAACCCATTCACCAACCGGATGTAAATATCTGGTGGAAAGCCCAACAAGGATAGAATCTTCTGCTGAACCTCCGAGAGCGGCGTGACATGATACAAGACCTGCTCCCCAATCGATACCACCGACAAGTGAATGCCCTTGAAAATCTGGAGCACGGCTTCAGCCGTAGGGCGTTCGGTCGTACGTTTGGGATTGCCAGCGTACAATCCGGCCAATTTCTCGTTCGTTTCCGCCAGTTGCTGCCGCACACGGTATTCGATCAACGTCAACATCCGCAGTCCAATCGAAAGCAGACGGATCAAGCCCGTCGCTCGCTCGTCGCTCTGCAAATACATTGGGGTCAACGACAGGGGCTTACCCTTCAACCGGCCAAACCCACGTTCGATCACATACTCTTCTCGGTAAGCCAGCACGGCTTGCTCCAAGGGCAGGCGCTCGGTAAGCTCGTTGGTGGCATATACCCGCCATCCCAACAAAGCCACGGCCTGTTGCACCGCCTGTTCATCCACTTCCACCTGCAAACTCGCCATTTGCTCGGTTTCGGTACGGACTGCACGCCCTTTGTACGACCGGACGGTGCGTTCTTCGCTCTGCTCGCTGATCTTCAGCTGCAACATACTGGCTACCCGGTATTGTGCCAGCACCTTTTCAGCAGCCACTCGCATTGCAGCGCCATCTTCGATCCGCCTCCTGCCCTGTTTGCGCTCATTCAACTGCCGCAGTTCGGCATGCGCTTTGGCCAGGCGCGCCCGCAACCCTTCTTCTGCTGTCCGGGCTGTCTGGAACGAGCGGACGATCAGGTGTCTCTCCTTC
>JBFYSV010000076.1:0-10512 GCA_041301185.1 Anaerolineae bacterium | reverse complement strand
GGGAGCTGGCTGGCGACCCGCAAAAACGGGCTGAGCTTGGCTCGCGGGCGCGGGCTCGCGCCCTGAGATATTCGTGGGAGGAGCGAGCCAGGCGGGTGCTGGAGGGGATCAAGATATGAGCAGGATGGATCCCCAACCGGTCAACAACCCAGTAGGTAAAAGCCGTGCTTTTGGGCGCGCAGGTTCGTGGTTAGCCTGGATCGCGGTAGGGACCTGCCTGGCATTGATCCTGGCATGGGTCTCCAGCGGATTCCTAAACGTGCAGGGATGGCTATCTTTCCTGGTGATCGTGCTGATTGGGGGCGGTCTCTTGCTGGCAGGCTGGCGGTTGGTCCGCTCAGAAAACCCGCCCAGATGGCTGGCAGCACTGCTGCTTGGCGCGGCGATTTTGCGCCTGGGATTGGGCGTGTTGTGGTACACCGGTTTACCTGCCTGGGGGTACGCATCACCGGCTGAGACGGCAGGCTATGTGATGTCGGATGCTTACGACCGGGATACCAGCGCCTGGGATTTGGCCCAATCCGAAAAACCATTGGTCAAGGCGTTTCAGGGGGGCTACCGGCGTTACGACCAGTACGGCGGGTTGCTGTTCATGAGCGCGGCGGTCTATCGCTATTTGGGTGGAGGGGTTCACCAGTCGCTTCTGATGATTGTTTTGAGCGCCGCCTTCTCGGCACTGGCGATCCTGTTCACCTGGGCGTTTGCCCGGCGCGCCTGGAATGATCGGGTGGCGGGTCTGGCTGCCTGGCTAATGGCGCTTTACCCCGAAGCTGTCTTGATGGGAAGCTCGCAAATGCGGGAAGCCTTCACCGTGACCCTGGTTGTAGCAGCTTTCTATGGGTTGGCTTCTTTTCTGAGAGATCATACCCGTAACGGCTTGGTGTGGATGATTACGGCCCTGGTCTTGCTCCTGCCTTTTTCGCCGCCGTTTGCAGGCTTGCTGATGCTGATGCTGATCCTGCAAACGCTCATCACCAACCCCGAGATGATCTGGAGCCAGTTCCGCCAGAAACGGCAAGCAGGGTTGATCCTGGTTGCTCTGGCGGTGGTGATCCTGATCGGGGTGTGGGTAACCTGGGGTAGCTTTGCCCCAGAAGGGATCTCGAACCCGGTCGAGCTGGTTGGCTGGTGGGTGAAGAAGTCAGCCGACTGGCAGGCGCATCTGAGCGAGCGCGCTTCGGGCTGGGTGCAGAAGATCTTCGATTCTACTCCGGAATGGACGCACGCCCCGATGCTGCTGGTGTATGGCGTTGTTCAGCCATTCTTGCCAGCCGCGTTGAGTGATGCCACCGGGGCAATCATCTGGCGGGGGATTGCTATCTGGCGGGCAGTTGGTTGGACTTTATTGCTGGTATTCCTGGTGTATGCGCCGGTCAGGGCGTTGCGCAGAATCGATCGGGGAGCCGCGGGAAATTCGATCCGCTGGGTTTTGGGGCTGAGCCTGGTGGTGTGGCTGGGAATCTTGATAGCATCTTACCGGGGAGGCGGTGACCAGTGGGATAACCCGCGCTACCGGGAGGCTTTCGCCGGCTTGCAAGTCGCCCTGGCAGCCTGGGCGTGGACCGCCCAGCATACTCGTCCAGACCCGTGGCTGCGGCGAGCTCTGGTGGCGGCTGGGTTGATCCTGGCGTGGTTCCTGCCCTGGTACCTGCGGCGATACGTCTATCTGCCCTGGCCGGTGGAAGATCTGTTCAAGACGCTCGGGTTGGGGATTGCCAGCGCTGTCTTGTATTGGATTTGGGACTGGGCAAAGCCGCCAACTTCCATTCAAGAGCAATAATTACCCGGCATCACTCCCACTCGATGGTGCCGGGAGGTTTGCTGGTGATGTCGTAGACGACGCGGTTCACACCCGGGACTTCGTTGACGATGCGGTTAGCAATCCGCGCCAGCAAATCCTGCGGCAGGCGAGCCCAATCGGCGGTCATGAAATCTTCGGTGGTCACAGCCCGTAAAGCCACAGCTTCCTGATAGGTGCGCTGGTCGCCCATCACGCCCACTGACCGTACCGGCAGCAGGACAGCAAAAGCCTGGGCAGTGCCAGACAGCAGGTCTTCGCCATGCCGCATGCGCAGCAGCCCGGCGGACGCCAGTTCCTGGGTGAAGATAGCATCCGCAGACCGCAAGCGCTCCAGGCGCTCCAGGTTGACCTCCCCCAGGCAGCGCACAGCCAGCCCAGGGCCGGGGAACGGCTGGCGCCAGACCAGGCTGGCAGGCAGGCCGAGCGCTTCACCCACTGAGCGGACCTCATCTTTGAACAGATAGCGTAGCGGCTCGACCAGCTCGAAGTCCATCTCCTGCGGCAGCCCGCCAACGTTGTGGTGGGTCTTGATGCGGTGAGCCTTAGCGCGGTCGGGGGCGCTGGATTCGACTACATCCGGATAGATTGTGCCTTGGACCAGGAAACGCGGCGAGCCGAGCTGCCGGGCATGCCGCTCAAAGATACGGATGAACAGCTCGCCGATGATCTGCCGCTTGGTTTCTGGGTCCGTCACGCCGCGCAGTGAGGTCATAAATTGCTCGACTGCGTCTACCACGATCAGCTCAACGCCCAGGTTGGCGTGCAGGGCAGTCCGCACCTGAGCTACTTCGCCCTGGCGAAGCAGACCGGTATCGACAAATATGGCTACCATTTGCTCGCCGATGGCGCGCTGAACCATGGCAGTCGCCACACTCGAATCTACCCCGCCGCTAACAGCCGATAAAACCAGCTCGTTTCCTACCTGCTGGCGGATGCGTTGAACGCTGGCAGCAATGATCGATTCAGGCGTCCAACCAGGGGATGCCTGGCAGATGTTCACTACGAACCGGCGCAGGATTTGCGACCCGCCGGGAGTGTGGTGTACCTCAGGATGGAATTGCACCCCGTAATAATTGCGCTGCAGGTCGCCCATGGCAGCCGAGGGAGAGTTCTCGCTGCGAGCCAGCACCGTGAAACCCGGGGGAGGCGCCTCGATCCGGTCGCCGTGCGACATCCATACCTGCTGGACGCCGGTAGAGAGAAGCGGGTTGGGCTGGATGGTCTCCAATTGGGCGGGACCATATTCGCGCCTGGACGAGGCGGCAACCCGCCCGCCCAGAGCGTGGGTAAGCGCCTGCATGCCGTAGCAGATACCCAGTATCGGCAGCCCGCTTGCCAGCAGGTAGGATGGAATGTACGCTGCGCCTGATTCATAAACAGACGCCGGTCCTCCGGAAAGGATGAACCCTTTCGGGTGTACAGCCATTACTTGCTCGGAGGGGGTATCCCACGGGAATAGCTCGCAATACACCTGCGCTTCGCGCACTCGGCGAGCGATCAGCTGGGCGTATTGCGAGCCAAAATCCAGTATAGCAATCGCGTCTGGCATGGGTCAATCTTCTTCGAACAAGATCTGTTCGCCTTCCATGAGCTTGATGCGGGCCAGGGCTTCGATCTTGACACCCAGCGGCTGCAGAGCCTGGCGCCCGCCTTCGAAGGTCTTCTCGACCAACGCTCCGACACCCACGATAATAGCCCCGGCGGTTTGAGCCAGGCGCACCAGGCCCAGGATCGTCGAGCCGGTTGCCAGAAAATCGTCGATGATCAGAACCCGCTCGCCGCCTGCCAGGTACTCCGGTGAGACGATCAGCTCGACGATACGTCCCTTGGTGTGGGAGGGGGTAAGGGTGAGGAAGACCTGGTCGGGCATGGTAATGGGCTTGTGCTTGCGGGCGTAGACGACTGGCACCCCCAGGTGCAGGGCAGTGGTGACTGCGGGGGCGATCCCCGATATCTCGGCGGTGAGAACTTTGGTTGCGCCGATGGACTGAAAACGGCGGGCCAGCTCCTGCCCACAGGCATTCATTAATTCAGGATCGACCTGGTGGTTGATGAAGCCATCTACTTTCAGGATGCCATTGCCCAGATTCTTTCCCTCCCGAAGGATGCGGTCTTTGAGTGCTTGCATGTTGACCTCCGATCTTGACTATCAAATTCGTTCTGTACGCGACGGCTGATCATTTTGAGTGTGTTGATTTATTGAAAAATTTGCGGCTAACGCCCAGTGATCTCTACTTAGCTGAATGGTAGGTTTACAATTCAGCGCTTGCGATGGCAGTCCTTGGGGTGGTTTGATTCTACTTCTCCTTTAACGATACTACCAGGGAGTTATGTTAAAATTTGATGGTGAACCTGGTACTGGCTTCTAATTCGCCCCGCCGCAAGCAGTTGCTATTCCTTGGCGGCTGGAAATTTCGTGTATCACCGGTAGATGTAGATGAGCGTTCTCTACCAGGGGAGGAACCCTTGGATTACGTGTTACGCCTGGCGATGAGTAAAGGCCAGGCCGCGGCAGGGCAGGTCTTCGCGATCGCGGACCCTGCGGAAGATGTGTTTGTGGTCGCCGCGGATACAACAGTGGTAGATGGAAATATGATTCTGGGTAAGCCTGCCGATGAAGACGAAGCCGAGAGGATGCTGCGTAGCCTGCGCGGCAGAGTACATCAGGTCTATACTGCCCTGACTGTCTTGCGCCGCTCTGATGGATCAATCCGAACAGACTGGTGCGCTACAGATGTGCCCATGCGCGATTATTCGGATGCGGAGATGATGGCCTATATTCGCACCGGTGATCCGATGGACAAGGCTGGTGCCTATGCAATCCAGCACTCAGGATTTCACCCGGTGGACAATCTGCAGGGCTGTTTTGCCAATGTTATGGGATTGCCATTATGCCACCTGGCACGAACATTGATCCAGGCGGGTGCGCCGCCACGACGGGATATCGCCCAGGCATGCCAGAAGGAAATTAACTATGCCTGCCCGATCTTCCAGAAGGTGCTTAAGAGAGTAATATGATGAGTCGGAATGCTGCCTATTACGGGTTACTTTTGGTGATCATGCTCAGCCTGGCGGGGTGCGGCCAGACTGGAGCGGTAACGCCGACTCAGACGGGCGCGCCCGTCGCTACCCTGGGAGTGGTTTCAGTGGATACCACCGGCGTGCCAGATGCCCGCTCCGCAACCCTGGCATATCTGGAAGCCTGGAAGGCGGATGATTATGGCAAGATGTACTCAATGCTAACATCCATCAGCCAGGATGCTGTCAGTGCAGAGGATTTCGAGAAGTTTTACCGGAGCATGGCATCAGAAGGCGCTTTCAGCGAAGTGAACCATGAAATCTTGTCTGTATTGGTATTGAGCCCAACCAGCGCCCAGGTGAACTTCCGCACGACCTTGAGCAGCAAGCTGGTCGGCGATCTTAGCCGGGATATATTAATGAACCTGAGCCTGGAAAACGACGAGTGGCGCGTGCAATGGGATGAGGCGCTGCTGATGCCAGAGCTGGCGAATGGTAACTATCTCAGTATGGAGCGCTTTGTCCCGTCACGCGCAAATATCTATGACCGGGATGGGCACGCCTTGGTCGCCCAGACCGATGCAACCGCGATCGGATTGCGCCCGGCGCTGTTTGATCCCGAACAGGGAGAGGCGCTGAATAGCTTGGTGCAACGCCTGACCGGTTTGCGAGAGGACGAGCTCCAGGCGAAACTGGATGCCGTGCCGGAAGGTTCGGATTGGTATATTCCGTTGGGCGAGCTGCCCGCCAGTGAAGTCGAACAGGGCTTTGGCGACCTCTCAGGGTTAAGCGGGTTGATGCTGACTCCTTACAAGGCGCGCTATTATTTCGATGGCGGGATTGCACCCCACCTGGTCGGTTACGTAGGGCAGATCCAGGAAGGGCAAGTGGAGGAATACCTGCGCAAGGGTTACCGGATTGACGAGCGCGTGGGGCAGGCAGGACTGGAGAAATGGGGAGAGGATTTCCTCTCCGGGATGCGCGGCGGCGCGCTGTACGTGCTCAATCCACAAGGGGAGGTGGTGACCAAGCTGGCAGAGACAGACCCCAAGCCCTCCCAGGCGATCTATACCACGCTCAATAAAGACTTCCAACTGGCGGCGCAGCAGGCCCTGGATGGTTTCCGGGGGGCGATTGTGGTAATGGAACGAGACACCGGGCGGGTGCTGGCGATGGTTTCCTCGCCAGGCTTTGATCCGAACGCCTTTGAGCCACTTAATCTCAATTACACGACCTTGCTCAACGAAATCTATGGAAACCCGGCTAATCCGATGATCAATCGCGCCACGCAGGGGCAGTACCCGCTCGGCTCAGTGTTCAAGATAATCACCACTGCTGCCGCGCTGGAAAGCGGGCTGTACACTCCTGAATCTTCTTACCAATGCGGTTATTTTTTCGAAGAGCTGGCTGGGGCCAGGCTAAACGATTGGACCTATGAGTATTATCTGAGTGATGGGCAGACGACCCCCAGCGGCTTGTTGACCCTGCCACAAGGTCTGATCCGCTCGTGTAATCCCTGGTTCTGGCATATTGGCCTCAACTTGTTTAATCAGGAGCGCACCACGGCAATCTCGGATATGGCGCGCGGTTTCGGTTTGGGAAAACCGACCGGCATTGAAGGGGTCGAAGAAGAGGCGGGTAATATCCCTGATCCAGCCAGCCAGGTGGACGCTGTCAACCTGGCGATTGGACAAGGAGAGACCCTGGTTACACCGCTTCAGGTGGCTACCTTTATCGCCGCGATCGGGAATGGCGGCACACTTTACAAGCCGCAGGTTGTTGAGCGAATTGTCTCTCCGGAAGGGCAGGAAAGTAACGTGTTCAAAGCCGAGAAAACCGGGGAGCTGCCTGTGAGTGATGAAAACCTGGCGGTGATCCAGGATGCAATGCGGGGTGTTATCGCCAGCACCAATCCTTATGGAACCGCCTGGCACCGTTTTACCGGATTGGATATCCCGGTCTATGGCAAGACGGGGACCGCCCAATCCGGCTCTGGACAGCCGCATGCCTGGTTTGCGGGTTATACGGACGCGGATCGCGAGGACTTGTCGGATATCGCCGCGGTGGTGATTGTCGAAAACATTGGTGAGGGCTCAGATTACGCTGCACCGATTTTCCGGCGCATCGTTGAGCTGTATTATTATGGCCAGCCAGCCAAGGTGTATCCCTGGGAATCGACCTTTTACGAGATCAAAACGCCTGAACCCGCAACAACGCCTGAGCCATAATCCGGGTGCTGGTCAAATCCCCTGGCTGAGAATTCACTTTTCTTATAGAGACAGCAAACCTTATCTGGAGCAACATTGGAAACACTTATTGGCTTGATCATCCGCTCCCAATCTGGTTTTTACACCCTGAGGACAGACCAGGGAGATTTGGTGTGCCGGTTGCGTGGCCGCCTGAAGAAAGGCCCGCGCCTGGGAGACGTGGCTGCGATCGGGGATTGGGCGCGGGCGACGCCCCTGGGAGGCGGCAAGGGGGTGATCGAAGCAATCGAGCCGCGCCTACGCATGCTCATTCGTCTGGCGCCAACCCCCAAGGGCGAATACCAGCAGATCATCATTGCCAATCCAGACCAGGCAGTTTTCGTGTTCTCGTGCAAAAACCCCGCTCCACACTTAGGGATGCTGGACCGCTTTTTGGTTATCACCGAAAAGCAACAGATCCCGGCTCTGATTGTAGCCAATAAGATCGACCTGGTCTCCCAGGCGCAAGCGCAAGGTTTGTTTGAGCGTTACCCGCAGTTGGGTTATCCGGTGGTGTACACCAGCGTGAAAAATGGTCAGGGGATAGATGATCTCTACAACCAGTTGGAAGGGAAAATCTCGGTGTTTGCCGGACCATCTGGGGTGGGGAAATCCAGCTTGCTGAACTCCCTCATACCGGGGCTGGATCTCCTGGCACGCGAGATCAGCCAGGCGACCAGCAAAGGCAAGCATACGACCGTGGTGCGAGAGATGTACCCCTTACCGGGAGGCGGATATATTGCGGATACACCGGGCTTGAAAGCCCTGGCGCTGTGGGATATCCAGCCAGAGGAATTGGACGGCTACTTCCCAGAGATGCGCCAGCGGGTGGCAGAGTGCGCCTTCAGCGATTGCACCCACACCCACGAGCCCGGGTGCGCCATACTGAAAGCGGTTGAGGCAGGGCAGATCCACCCGGAGCGCTACCAGGCTTATGCGCGCATGCGAGAGGGTGAGGAGGAATAGCCCCTGAAGGATTTTGCTGGCATGGAGGGTCCCTATGCTGCTGCCCTGCGGCTGACACCTAACCCCGGTTGGTCGGAGAGCAGCAGGTGGGCGTCCTGGTAGCGGAGACCCAGGAAGGGATCATTCCGGATCAGGAGCGGACCATCCAGGTCGACGTAATCGCATAGCGGGGCAAGATGGGCAGCCGCGGTAACACCTAGAGAAGACTCAACCATACAGCCGATCATCACCTGCATGTCCAAAGATCGCGCGACAGCGATGGCGCGCATCGCCTCACGCAAGCCGCCGGTTTTCGCCAGCTTGATGACCACCCCATCTACCGCGCCCTGGTGGGCGGCAACATCTCGGGCGAATTTGACGTTTTCGTCGGCGAAGATCGGCACGCCGATACCTTGCTGTCGCAGCCGGGCTCGCAGCTCCACCAGTCCCTGGATATCGCCAACTGGTAAGGGCTGTTCAATTAACTCAATATCATACTGAACCAGGCGCGGGATCAGGTCCAGGGCTTCTATACGGCTCCAGCCGGCGTTTGCATCCAGGCGCAGACGGGCGCCGGTCGCGTTGCGGATGGCGGCGACGATCGCTTCATCCTGCCCGGCGCCGAGCTTGATCTTGATGATCGGGAAACCGGAGCTACGGGCACGCTCCGCCATTACTGCAGGCTCATCGATGGGGATCGTGAAGGATGTGGGCGGTGTGCGCTCGGGGTTCAATCCAAACAGCCGGTAGACGGGTTGCCCGACAATCTTTCCCCACAAATCGTGCAGGGCGATATCCAGCGCGGCGCGGGCGGCGTGGCTGCCGGCGGGCAGGTTGTTGAGGATATCTTCCAGTTGAAATGGATCATCCCCAAGGAGGGGTATGGCTGATTCCAGGTAAGCTATGATCCCCTCCTGCGACTCGCCGTGATAGACCACGGCTGGGGCTTCGCCAGAGCCAGTCAGACCGGCATGCTCCAGGTGGGCGATGACATTATGGCGCTGGTCGCTGGCGCCATGGGCGATGCGGAAGGTAGTGGTCAGGTTGAGGGTGATCGGTTCCCAGTAGAGATTCATGGGTGTATTTTAATCCAAACGCCCCCGTAAACCCACCAACTGCGTAAGTCCTAAATTGTTATGAATGTCAGGAATAATCCCTGTTGAAAATAATTTTTTACTTGCCTTACGCGCTATAATATAGTATAAGTTTTGATACTGACATCATTCATCGCACATATAAAATATTTAAACCATCATCGCTCGCTATAGTGCCGGATACAAGCGAATAGTCTGGAGGCCGAATTGGAACGGAAGGCTATCGTCGAGATCAGCAACTTACGCACCGTATTCAATACTCAAGATGGCGTTGTCCATGCAGTCAACGGAATATCATTCACACTGGGCGAGGGGGAGACACTGGGGATCGTCGGCGAAAGTGGCTGTGGAAAAAGCGTTTCGATGCTTTCCCTGATGAGATTATTGCCCCAAACAGCAGAGATTAAAGCAGATAAGCTCAATTTTTTTGGTCGCAACCTGCTGGAGTTCAGCAGTGAAGAGATGCATCATGTGCGCGGCAGCCAGATCGCCATGATCTTTCAAGATCCAATGACCTCCCTGAATCCAGTGCTGACCATTGGTTTTCAGCTCAAAGAACCCCTCAAGCTTCACCTGGGCTTAAGTGATCAAAAGGCAGAAGAGCGCGCCGCAGAGTTGCTCCAGTTGGTAGGCATCCCGGAGCCTCGAAATCGATTGAGCGATTATCCACACCAGTTTTCGGGAGGCATGCGCCAGCGCGCCATGATTGCCATGGCGCTATCCTGCAACCCGGCGCTGCTGATTGCTGACGAGCCGACCACCGCCCTGGATGTCACCATCCAGGCCCAGATCGTTGAGCTGGTGAAACAGCTGCGCGAGCAGTTTGGGCAGGCTTTGATCTGGATCACCCACGATCTGGGTGTGGTAGCTCGTCTGGCAGAGCGAGTGATTGTAATGTATGCGGGGTTTATTGTTGAGGATGCGGCAGTGGAGGAGCTTTACCACAATCCTCGCCACCCTTATACCAAAGCCCTATTGCGCTCACTGCCTCGCGTGGATAGCACCCGGGCAGAGATGCTGGATACCATCGAGGGTTTGCCGCCCGACTTAATCGCCTTGCCGCACGGCTGTCCCTTTGCAGCCCGCTGCGGGTTCGTGGTGGATAAGTGCCGCCAGGAGAATCCCGCTGTACAAGAGCTATTGCCCAGACACAAGGTAGCTTGTTGGGTGGATATCTATACAGGTGAGCTTCGATGATCGAAAACAACAACTTGATCCGGGTTGAACACCTGACCAAACACTTCCCAATCATGCGGGGTATCATTGTCCAACGCCAGGTTGGCGCGGTCCAGGCTGTGGACGATGTCTCTTTTGCCATCCGTAAAGGTGAAACGCTGGGGTTGGTGGGGGAGAGCGGTTGCGGGAAATCGACCACCGGGCGCACGATTATCCAGCTATACAAAGCTAC
>JBFYSV010000074.1:0-4390 GCA_041301185.1 Anaerolineae bacterium | reverse complement strand
GTTGGTGGGCGTATCGGGGTGTTGGGGCGGGCGTCGCCCGCCCAAACACCCACGATTTTCCCCTGAACTGCGTAACTTCTATTATTAAAGACTGGGTACGGGGATCGGACCCCGTACCCAGGTCAGGTTTAGGCTTCTTTCCAGGTTTCGTAGAAGATAGCATACTCTTCTGGTGATGGCACGATTCCGTGGAAGTTGGGGGTGTAGATCTTCCACACGTTCATGAAGAACGGGGTGCAGATCGAGCCGCGGTCTTTCTGGATTTCCTCGAGCTTACCCACAAGCTCGCGGCGCTTATCCAGATCCAAAGTTGCTTCGGATTCCCTGAGGATTGTACTGAACTCCTCATCCACCCAGCGGGTTTCGTTCCAGGGCACCGGGACGCCATCTACATCGGCAATGTAACATAGCGGCAACACCATGGGTGCCAGCGTGCGGTGCGCCCACCAGGTAATGCCCATATTCCACTCTGTCCAGCCATCCCAATATTGGGTAGCGGGCATCGTCTTGAGATTGATGGTAAAACCACCCGCGGCTGCGTCTTCCTTCAATGCCTGGGCGTAAGCCATCGATTCAGGCCAGTCACTGGGGACAACCAGCTCAACGGTAACACCGTCTGGAAAGCCTGCTTCGGCAAGCAGGGCTTTGGATTTTTCCGTGTCGAATGGGAAGGGCGCAATATCGACGTATTCTGGATGCGCCTGGGCAACATGGCTGTCGTTGCCGATCGTACCTTGATTCTGCAAGGCTACTGCCAGGATTTTCTCTCGGTTGTGGCAGTGCTTAAGCGCCTGACGTACCTTGTTATCTGTCCATGGATCCTGGTCGACACGCACGCGCAGAACGCGAGTTGCAGCGGTGGGCGTGGAAACGATTGTGTACTTGGGATCATCCTTTACGCCTTCCCAAACCGGGACAGACGGCTCAAGAATAGTATCCACCTGACCTGTCTGGAGCGCAGCCAGGTCGGCTGAGCGGTCTTCGCCCAGTTGTACCATGATGATCTCATCCAGGTAAGGTAGCGGTTTGCCATCCTCGCCCATGCGCCAGTAATCTTTGCGCGCCACCAGGCGGGCGCGCTCGGCGGGCACGTACTCAGCCATGGTGAATGCACCGGTGCCAATGGGTTCCAGAGTGATGTCGCCGCCAAACGTCTTGGGGACAATTGCGGCTGGATATTGGAAGAGGTGCTCGGGGATGAAGATCGAAGGAGCGTTGAGGGTCAGAACGACAGAATAGTCGTCTTTTTTCGCCACATTACCGGCTTCTAGGTAGGACATTGCTCCCAACAAGGAGGAGCCGATGTCTGGATTCAGCCACTGTTGGAAGTTGAAGACTACGTCATCCGCGGTGAAGTCTTGACCATTGTTGAATTTAATGCCTTGCTTGAGATTCAATGTCCAGGTCAAGAGATCATCACTGACTGCCCAGTTTTCCAGCAGGTAGGGTTCGGTGACGCCATCTGGCCTGGTATAGGTCAGATACTCGAAAATGTGCCGCCAGGGAAACGATGCGCTGACCAGGGACCAACGTGCGGGATGGTCAACGCGCTCGATCCGGGTTGCGGCTTTCAAAGTACCACCTCGCACCGGACCGGTCATGGGCACTTCGGTAGGGGCGACTGTGGGGGCAGTCGGTGCATCGGTGGCAGCGGGCGGAGCAGCACAAGCAGCCAGGTATTTTGCGCTGGCTAAGGACATGCCTAACAGGGTGGAAAACCGTAAGAAATCTCGGCGGCTGATGTTGCCTTTGCGCAACTCCTCCTGAGCCTCGGGAATAAGGGGGTGGATTTTCTTGGGTTCCATGATTTAGCGGCCTCCATAAGGGTTGGTGGGTGAGAGCTGGCAATGAACCGATGCAGTAACGTGAACAAGACCGGTCTACAACGGTCTTGGATCAGGTGCAAGGTTCGGCTGTCTCACTGCGAATAATCATTTGTTACTGTTGAAACGATTAGGTTCAAGTTATGGTTGGACAAGGGTGCGGGGCGAATTCTTGGGGGCACCTCCTTAGCGGGTCGGACATCAATCAGCTTAACACAAGGTGGCGATAGCGATTCTGGATTGTGATATATCATATTAAAGCATCTAATATATCAAAAGTCAAGTTAAATCCGTTCTGATATATTAGAAATTGAATTTAACCGCATCACATGGTACAATTAACCCGAGGGCAACGAAAATGCCAATCCCTTCCCTATCTGTGGCAGACAACACCTCCAAGACCAGGATCTACCGTCGATTGCGGCGCTTTATTATAATGGGGCGCCGGCAACCGGGTGAGCGCCTGGATGTCGAAGAGCTTGCTCTCCAGTTTGATACCAGCGTTACACCGGTGCGGGATGCCCTGCAGATGCTTGACCAGGAAGGCCTGGTTACGATCCGCCCGCGTTCGGGGTATTTTGTCGCCCGCATGACCCTGAAAGAACTACGCGATATGCTTGAGCTCCGTAAAATTCTTGAATTGGCTGCGGTGGAGCGTGCGGCATTGCGGGCGACGGAGAACGAGATCACACAATTGCGCAGCGTGCACGCCGGCTACACTGGGGATGATGACGAATCTTACGATCGCTATACGGATGAGAACCGGCGCTTTCATTATCTGATTGCCAGGGCTTCGGGAAACCAGGAGCTAGCCGAGATGATTGGACATCTGCACGACCGTTTGGCGCGTTTCATGGTATTGAGGCATGCGGGCAAGTCGCAGGAGATCACCCATGCCCGTGTTGTCAAGGCGCTGGAAGCACACGATGTTGAGCAGGCTCGCCTGGCATTACTGGATGATATCGAATCTTCACAGGATGCAATCCTGGACGGCATCATCGATGAGGTGGCGGCTTCCTGGCATTTGGATAAACTTGGATGAATTTGTACCGCGCGCTAGGCACTGGCACCACTAGACCTTGCTGGTGCCAGTGCCTGGCGATAAACGATCTATCATACCGAGGATTCAGACATGGAACTGACTGAAATTTATGAGAATGTGATTGAAGGGAATGCACCTGGAGTCCAGGCAGGTGTGAAGTCTGCTCTGGATCAGGGGGTGGCAGCAGAGGTGATCCTGAACCAGGCCTTGATCTCTGCCATGAACGAGGTAGGGCGGCGTTTTGAGGAGGGTGAGTTTTTCGTCCCCGAAATGCTGGTCTCGGCACGCGCTATGCAAGCGGGGCTTGGGCTCTTGAAACCCTTCCTAATGGAGAGCGGGGTAAAAGCCGCTGGAAAGATTGCCATTGGCACGGTGAAGGGCGACTTGCACGACATTGGCAAGAACCTGGTGGCGATGATGCTCGAGGGGGCGGGTTTCGAGGTGCAGGACCTGGGCGTAGACGTCACGCCAGATGCGTTTGTCAAAGCAGCCCAGGGTGGTGTCCAGGTGATCGGCATGTCGGCCTTGTTGACCACCACGATGAACAATATGCAGTCCACCGTGCAGGCTCTGCAAAGCGCCGGGCTGCGCGATCAGGTCAAGGTTGTCATTGGTGGCGCGCCGGTGACTGACGAATTTGCACGAAAGATCGGGGCAGACGCATATGCTCCGGATGCTTCTAACGCGGTCAGAACCGTGCGCCAGCTCATCGGTTGAGGCAATTGACGGCAATGGAGACTCGCCTGACGTATAAAGATAAGGTTGCCGTTATCAGTCCTGACACGCCCTTTGCAATCATCGGTGAACGGATTAACCCGACCCGCCGGAAGAAGCTGGCAGAGAGCATGGCGCAGGGTGATTTCACGGTCGTCCAGGAAGATGCTCGCAAGCAGGTGGCAGCCGGTGCGCAAATCCTGGATGTGAACGCGGGCATCCCTGGCGCGGATGAACCTGCTTTGCTGCGCGGGGCGGCGCTGGCGGTAATGGAAGTTGTCCAGGTGCCGTTGTGCTTCGATTCGGCCAACCCAGATGCGTTGAAAGCTGCGCTGGAGGTCTACCCCGGCAAAGCGCTGATCAACTCGACCACTGCCGAAGAGAGCATGCTGGAAAAGGTGATGCCGCTGGCGAAAGAATATGGCGCGGCGGTGATTGGCGTGATCACTGATAAGGATGGCATCCCAGCCACGCCCGTGGCGCGCCTGGCGGTAGCCCGCAAGCTATTGAATCGAGCAGCGGATTACGGTGTTCCAGCCGAAGATGTGGTTATTGATTGCCTGGCACTGACGGTTGGCGCGGACCATAAAGCCGGGCAGGTGACCCTCGACTCGATGGCGCTTGTGCGCCAGGAGCTGGGTGTCAACTTGAGCCTGGGCGCCAGCAATGTCTCTTTTGGCTTGCCGGATCGTAAGATCATCAACCTGGCGTACCTATCCCTGGCAATCGGTCGCGGCCTTACCGCTGCCATCACCGACCCGACTGTGGAAGAGATCCAGACGATCTTATTAGCTTGCGACCTGCTCATGGG
>JBFYSV010000009.1:0-26592 GCA_041301185.1 Anaerolineae bacterium | reverse complement strand
GATCTACACGCCTGCTCTACCAGAATAGCCATCCATCTTGGGTGGAATGCAATCAAATAAGCCTGTACTTACCCCTGCTCCCGGCGAGTTTCCACGGCTTTCGGCTGGTTCAAATCAGCGACCTCCATCTCGGTACATGGCTCTCTCTTGAAAAACTGGTAGAGGTCACCGAGATTATCAACCGTTACGAGCCAGATCTGGTTGCTATCACCGGGGACTTTGTCTCATTTCACCCCCAGGAGTATAAAAGAGGGATTACCGAAGCGCTGAGAAAGCTAATTACCAATGATGGTATTCTGGCTGTGCTCGGCAATCACGACCATTGGACCAATTCGGAGATTATACGCTCGGCTCTCAACGAAGCCGGCGTTATTGAACTGAATAATCGTGCCATTCACATCCGGCGCGGCCAGGATCGGATCTACTTTGCAGGCATCGACGACCATTATGTGGGTAAAGACAGGTTAGATCGGGTCCGTGATCTGATCCCAGAAGGTGCTTTCTCAATCTTACTGGCCCACGAGCCTGACTATGCTGAGATTAGCTCGCAGGATGGATTGTTTCACCTGCAGCTTTCAGGACATAGCCACGGCGGACAGATCGTCCTCCCGCGTATTGGACCGCTGTACTTGCCCTTGCACGGTCGGAAATATCCTGACGGATTGTACAAAGTGAAAGATATGTACCTATACACCAATCGAGGCCTGGGAACCGCCGAATTACAGATCCGTTATAATTGCCCTCCTGAAATTACATTATTCGAGCTTCTAGCACAACCGCCAAATGGATAGCATCTGCGAGCAATGAAGACTATAATCTGTGACAAAACACATGAACAAAGTAAAGGACAGGAATGCGTGAGATAGCGATCATTGGGATTGGACAGACAACGATAGATGAGCACTGGGAAAAATCACTGCGCGAGCTGGCTGGCGAGGCAGTAATCGCAGCACTGTTCGATGCGGGCCGGGATCGGGTGGATGGGCTTTTTGTCGGCAACATGCTGTCCGGCATACTGACCAACCAGGAGCACTTGGGAGTGCTCGTTTCCGATTGGGCTGGTTTGAAGTATACCGAAGCGGTAAAGATAGAGGCTGCGTGCGCATCAGGAGCTACCGCCTTACGCGCGGCAATCATGGCAGTGGGCTCGGGAGAGTTGGAATCGGCAATCGCCCTGGGGATAGAGAAGATGACCGAGACAAAGGGTGTCGATACCACTGCCGCCCTGGCTGAAGCTGCCGATGCCGATTATGAAGCGCTTCATGGCGTTTCATTTGTGGCGTTGAATGCTCTGGTGATGAAACGTTACCTCTATGAATACGGTTGGAAACATACTGACTTTGCACCGTTCTCGATCAATGCTCATGCAAACGCCTTCCACAATCCTTACGCCAGATTGCGAGAGGCAATTACCCAGCGAGATTATGAGCGCGCCAGGATGATTGCAGAGCCGATCAATCTGATGGATGCCTCCCCAATCGGGGATGGAGCAGCGGCTTTGCTGGTTGTCCCTGCCGACAGCCTGCATAGCAATGGGCGCGCCCGTCCGATCGTGACCATAGCCGGCTCGGCTTCAGCTACAGATACACTGGCAGTCCACGACCGCAGGCAGGTAACCTGGCTGGCAGCGGCTGAATCATCAGCCCGGAAAGCCTATTCTCAGGCAGGGGTTACTCCGAAAGACATCGACTTATTTGAGCTGCACGATGCCTTTTCGATTATGACAGCATTATCGCTAGAAGCATGCGGCTTCTCCGAGCACGGGCAGGCACCCCGCCTGGGCTTAGATGAGATGATCGGGATTAACGGGCGCATACCGATCTGCACCCGCGGAGGATTAAAAGCTCGCGGTCATCCGGTAGGAGCGACAGGTATCTACCAGATTGCTGAAGTTGTGCAGCAACTCCGCGGTGAAGCCGGGCTATGCCAGGTACCTGATGCCAGAATCGGCATGGCGCAAAACATTGGCGGCAGCGGTGCAACCATCATAACCCATATTCTCAGGGTAAAATAGAGCAGCAATCTATCCCCCGCTAGTAAGGTGTCACCCTTGGGTGCCGCTTTGCTTTTCGCGGCAAATAAGGCATTCATGCACCAATATACCCCTCAAACCTCTAGAGCGGCTAACAAAATCCAGTGTCTACCTGGCCAGAATAGATTTATCAGTAACACGTATAAAACCTTTCTGGTGCTAGCTACGTTAAGCTCATTATTACTGGTATTGTTAAGCGGATCAGTATCTGCGCAAAACTCGCTGACTGAACCTCTCTTGATTCCGATCGGCGGAGGTTACAACGAAACTCTCCCCGCTTTCTCCGAGGCTGCCATCGCCCATCATCACCGCGGCTATGTGAATATCCTGGTCCTGCCCATTACACTGGCTTCGGATTATGAAGATATCACCTTAACCGAACGTCAGCAAGCCCTCAATAATGCAGAAAATCTTAGAAATGAAATTGAAGCCGCCTGCCAGCAGAGCGCAGGATATAACTATATCTGTAATGCAGAGGTTGTGCCGGTACTTACTCGCGAGGATGCTCTTAATAGCGAAAACCTGGATTATTTCACACAAGAAATCTCTGCGGTCTATATTCCCGAAGGGGACGCCAATATTGCTATGCACGTAATCGGTGGCACCCTGATCGAAGGCGCTCTGATACGCGCCCACCAGCAAAATGTTGTGATCGCTGGAACCGGCGCTGGAAGCAGGATCCAATCGGTTGCTATGCTCGATGGGTACCAACCGGGATTTAACCAGGAAAATGCACTTCACTTCAATTCGGTGACTATCCAGGGAGATGCCGAGAAACATGGCTTGCTTTTTGGGTTTCAGCATAGCATTTTAGACAGCAGTTTTTATGAAGATGGCAACCTGGGACGGTTAATTTCCGCAATCCACCAGCCGGGAAATCCACACCTGGGAATTGGAATTGATACGGGAACCGGCTTTTATGCTCCAGACGGTCAGCTCATAAAAGACATTTTTGGTCGTACCAGCGTGATGGTGTTGGATTCAGAAACCTACCACGCCGCGAACTCAAGCCGGTATATTGGTTGTGGAGATACCGGTACGGCGATATTGCCATGTACTCCGATTCTTTCCACCCGAAATGTCCTCGTCAACTTGCTTGCACCGGGCGAGTTCACCTATGACCTGAATAGTCGAGAGCACTCCCTGGATTCTGCAAAACCAATTGTGATCAGAGACTTCTCAGTTTTACGTCTAAATCCTGGGTTGGGGACTTTGTTTCTCAGCGGAGGACTAGAGCCACCTTTCGAAAGCAACGACATTCTAAAACGATTTTCTGAGGTATCTGGTGGCTCAGAAGGCAAAGTTCTGATCATAAACATCGGAGAATCAGGCCAGCTGCTGAACGAATCTAGCGCTAAACGCCTAGGGGCAGCCCTGGAAATGCCGGTTGAGTATCTATCGATCGCAGATGGCACCCAGAGTCTGGAAATTGACCAGACGGGAATCACAGGAATCCTGGTCACTGGAGAAGATAGTGCGCGGATCTCTCTATATATGCTGGGATCAGTTCTGGAGGCCTGGCGGAATGGCACACCCATTCTGCTAGACGACATAGCAGCCACACTTGCGGGCGAATATTATATTGCCGAAGCGATGCCCCCGGACAATCTTGCCTTACAAGGACTAGCCGCTTCGCGGAATTTCTTATCCGATAGTGTATCAACCCAGCCAGGATTATCCCTGCTGTCAATTTTAGTTGAACCATCGCTCATGAGCGAGAATCGATGGGGGCGCTTGTTTTCGCTGGCTCACCAGAATCGCGACTATCTGGCAGTTGGATTGAATAAGAATACCGCCCTGGAGATCAACCAGGATGGGGCACGCGTTGTTGGTGAGAATGCGGTGATCACCCTGGATCTACGCAAAGCACAACTTGCCATAGGATTAAACAACGCGATGGTCATTGCAAACGGTATGCTAGACATTTTTGCACCTGGAGAGGTAGTAGAAGCTGTACTTGCCGACACCAACGCCGCAGCAACCCAGGCACCTACCCCTGTGCTCATCACAGCGACCCCGACCGCTTCCCCGACGGCTACCAATTCTCCCACACCAACCGAGACCCCCTTACCCACGCGTACACCAAGATCTACCAGAACACCAAGGCCCACAGCTACTCCCCCCACAATCCCTCCCCCTTCCAATCCCAGTACCAATCAATGGATGATCGCTTTTAGTACCCTGGTTGTGATTGTGATCTTGTTTGGTTTATTGATCAATCGGAACCGGCTTCGATAAGATTGCTTGATCGACTAAGAAAGCCCATTTTCATTGGGTCTTTTGACCGCAAGGTACAATGACATATATCAGTTGAAATCAACCCTTCTTTCACGTACAATAAATATAGAGAAAAGCTGAATCAATATTCAGCAGAAACAATTTCTTATTTTAGGAGACATCCAATGACTGATCGAAAGAAAGTTACTCTTCCCACATTATTCAAGAAAGTAACAAATCATGAGCCGATCACGTGGCTCACCTGCTACGACTACCCGACAGCATTTCTGCAGGAGCAAGCTGGCATTGACATGATCTTGGTTGGAGATAGCCTGGGGATGACCATGCTAGGTTATGAATCCACCTTGCCAGTGACGATGGAAGACATGATCCGCCACACCCAGGCGGTGCGGCGCGGTGCTCCCAAAGTTTTCCTGATTGGCGATATGCCCTACATGAGCTACCAGCCGAGTGTCGAGACAGCTATACGAAATGCAGGACGTTTTATGGCTGAGGCCAGCTGTGATGCCATCAAGCTAGAAGGCGGTGCGGAGATGGCTGATCGCATCCGCGGCATTGTCAGTGCCGGGATTCCTGCCATCGGTCACCTGGGATTAACTCCTCAGAGCGTCAGTGCGCTGGGCGGTTTCCGGGTGCAGGGAAAGGGCGCGCTGCAAGCTAAGAAGATTATCGATGATGCCAAGGCGCTCGAACAAGCAGGCGCATTTATGATCTTGCTGGAAATGGTGCCAGATCGGGTATGCAAACTGATTACCCAGCGTGCGGATAACTGCATCATCATGAGCCTCGGCTCGGGTCCGGATGCCCACGGGCAGCTCCTTATCTACCATGATATGTTTGGGTTATACCCGCGGTTTAGGCCCCGCATGGCGAAGGTATTCGGCGAAGCCGGCAAAGTGATTCTGGATGGATTGAGTTCCTACGTGAAAGAAGTAAGCGACAAATCATTCCCCCAGCCGGAAAACTGGTTCAGCATGCCGGATGATGAATATGACGAGCTGCAAAATTTGTTAAAGTGACCGATCTAATGCCTGTCCCAAGGAGGAGCAAAATGAAACCAGACTACCGAGAGCTTCTTAAGATCCCATACCAGCGCCTGGACGACATCAACAGCGTGCTACTCAATCCGGACACCCAGGTGGTGAGCAATTTCCTCGATGTAGTGGCAAAATACGGCACACCCGAGGAAATCAACCGTAAAGCAGAGGAAGCGCGCAAGTTGCCGAACCTGTTACAGCAGGTAAATGAAAGCCAGCCTGGGTATCTGGATGACTTAAGATGGCTCGAGGAGCAGCGCGACCGCGGTGCTTTTATCAGCGTCGCTGATTACCGGCAGAAAGTCTTAGGTGTTGCTGCCACGTCGATGAAATTTGCAGACGAGTTTGCGGTTACGCTGGAAATTAGCGCCTGCCAGTATTTCCCTTATGTGATTGCTGCAGTGAAGCGAGCAATTGGAGAGGGATCATTGGTTCCAGGGCGTTTCATCCGGGTGCGAAAAATGAAGGAGCAGGAAGCGGATGGTGACTTGCCAGCTTTTGCAGCAGCTATGCAAATCATCGGAGCAAGCTATGTAGAGACCCTGGACACGAAAGGCACCGATGGGTCAAATATCCATCTTGGTGGACCGGAGACCATCACAGGCTATTTCGGGGGAGTTGGCCAACCGAACAATTACCCGCTCAAGTGGCTGGATGAATATCTGTATTACTACACGAAATACGGAGTGAAGCAGGTTCTAAATATTAACTCTGGCACTGTGCTGGTTGGCTATCTATTGCACCGATTAGGCGTGGATATTGAATTTAAAATCTCGGTTTACATGGGCAATGATAACCCTTATGCTGGGCTATGGACCTTAATCGGCGCGAAACTTTTCTCGCGGGACGATGGCACCTCCCCCTTAATTGGTTTCAATTGGAGCAACTCCATCGACAATGAAACCATGGAGATCACCGCCCAGTTCCGTAAAGCTTTGGGTTTCGAGGAGGTAGTCCGTTTCGAGCATCACATCACCGAAACCTACAAGAGCATTGTCCGCCAGCCTTATAACCGCCGTGACGAGCTGGTGCAGATTGCCGGTCACGTGGCAAATATCTCCGCCAAACACGAAGGCGGGGATCCTGAAATCGACCAGACACGCCAGCATCCTTCTGATATCCTGGATTACTTCCGTGACAAGGCTGAGATAATTTCCAGCGGAGATTGGGATCATCTGCAGCTGAATTTTATGGACAAATACGAAGCAACCAATCGTACCGCTTGGGCGTTAACTCAGAACGGATTATCTTTTATCGCAGCCCAGAATTTGCACCGCTAAAACCTTCCCGGAAGCTTGATCTATAAATTTAAGCTTCCGGGAAGGTTATTTTGAGGAGAGTTTGCCATGATCCCGCGCCGTATGGAGGCATTCTTACAAGAGCATTTGCCCGAGCAAACCTGGCAGAATCGCCTGGAACGCGATAATGGGCGCTGCTACATGGAGTTCACCACCCTTGACGTTGATCGACTGGCTAGGTTAGGAATCAAGGTAGATAGCCTTGGACCCCGCCTGGTTGTCTGCATGTGGGACGAAGAATCGCCACTTGAGATCGGCGGTTACCTGGTGGTAGATAACCTGGCGATGGGTAGCCCATCGATGGGAGGCATCCGGATGATGCCGGATGTCACCCCGGCAGGAGTGCACAACCTGGCGCGCGGCATGACCCTTAAAAACGCCGCAGGGAACCTTCCCTATGGGGGCGGTAAATGCGGGATCGTTACAGATCGCCAGCTCACCCCGGAGGCGCACACCCGGGTGATCCGCGGCTTTGCCCGCCTGTTGCGGCGCTACAAGGATATTTACCTGCCAGGACCCGACGTCGGCACGAATGACGCGGATATGAAGACAATCGCGATCGAGAACGGGCTGGATTGCGCCGTGTCAAAACCGGTCGATATGGGTGGCAACCGGATTGACCAGCTAGGCGCTGCGGCTGGAGGTTTGGTGATAGCTCTGCAAGCCCTCTTGGAAGAAATGCCTCGCTTGCGCAGCCTGCCGCAGTTCGCAACTTTAACGCTACCCTCCCAAAATGAGCTTACCGTGATTGTCCAGGGTTATGGTGCAGTCGGGGCACATACCGCCTGCATCCTCAAGCAACGCCTACCCGGCTCGAAGGTGATCGGGGTAAGTGACATCAAAGGCTACTTATACAACCAGGACGGTTTGCCGGTTGAGCAGCTCTTCCGCACCTGGCAAGAGTACGGAACCGTAACCCAGAGTTATTACCAGGAGCATCTTCTCACCCCAGAAGGGCTGATCTTGCCAACCAAGTATGCTACCGCGGCGGATGATCTGCTGCGCGAGTCGGCTTTTTGCCTGATCCCCGCCGCTCCAATCGCCAATTACCTCGATACAGAACCATCCACCCACCCCACGATGACCGTCGACCGGATGGGGAACTGGGCAGTGATCGTTGAAGGCGCAAACACCTACTCACCCGACCCAATCCGCCGGAGTTCTCGGGCGCGCATGGAGCGCGCCGTCTACCGCCAGCGTGGCGTGCTGATTGCGACCGATTACCTGGTCAACTCGGGAGGGGTCATCTTTGCCGCTCAGGAACAGCTGATCCGGACACCGGATCATTTACGCATCCCCGAGACGATGTTTGGCGACCGTAAAGCGGTGGATCAATGGCTGAGCGATCACGCTGATGAGCTTGGAGAGCTGGCAGAGGTACGCCGCCAGGCAGCCGAGGCTGCCCGCGAAAAAATTATCCGCCGCAATATGCGCGAGTTGGTTGACACCTTGTTGCTGGACGCAGATATGCTGCCTTGCGAAGCAGCCGAGCGGATCAGCATCCGCCGGATTGCCTCCAGCGAGCGCGATCGCAAAGCAGCAGAGATTATGCTGCCCATGCCGACTATTCCAGCAGATAGCACTGTTCAGCAAGCAGCATCCTTGTTAGTGGAAACCGGCAGTCCTATCCTGGCAGTGCTTAGCGAATCGAATGAACTGACCGGCGTGGTAACGGAGTGGGATATCACCCGTGCGACAGCACAGGGCTCTGCCAATGACGAGTTGTTAGGAAAAATCATGAGCCGGCAGGTGATCTCTGCTGATCCAGCAGACAACCTGGTAGAAGTGATCCGCAAGCTGGAATATCATGAGATTTCTGCCATGCCAGTTGTGGAGAAAGGGTGCGTGGTAGGGATGGTGACCGCCGATCTGCTGGCAAGACGATCGCTGCTGCGATTGCTTCAATCCCAGATAGGTTAAAACATCCGGGGCTGCCCTCTCAACAGGACAGCCCCGAAATTTTTAGTGAATGATCTTGCGCATCATATCAGCGACTGCCTGGTAAACCGGGGAATCATCATTTAATTCGACCAACGGCTTCCCGTTAAACTCATACTCTGTCAGGGTTTGGTCCGCCGGTACGACGCCCAGCAGCGGGATATCTAATGCATTGATCCGCTCTTGTAAAGCGGCAGGAATCTCGCCGCTCAGACGATTCAGGATCAAATACGCGTTCTCAATGCGAATATCCAGCTCGTTTCTAAAACCGGCGATCCTTTCAGCAGCGACAATCCCGCGTTGGGTCGGGTCGGTTACGATCAGCAAGTGCTGCACATCGCGGGTTGTTCGCCGGCTCAGGTGTTCCATACCCGCTTCGTTGTCGATCACGATATACGCGTAATTTTTACTGATTGAATCGATGACCTCCCGCAGGTTATGATTCACCGCACAGTAGCAACCGGGACCTTCTGAACGCCCCATGGCAATCAAATCGAAGCGCTCTCCTTCTGATAACGACGAGCGGATTTGCATATCCAGGTAATCTCGTTTGGAAACCCCACCCGGCATGGTACCCATCGCCGCCCCACCCACCGTGAGCGATTCTTTGACCTGGGAGAGCATATCTTCGCGGATCTCTCCCACGGTCCAATCCAGATCAAGCCCAAGCACCATGTTCAGATTGCTGCTCGGGTCTGCATCAATCGCCAAAACCGGGTTGGGCTGGTTTTTCACCAGGTATTTAATCACCATCCCAGAAATTGTCGTCTTGCCTACTCCGCCTTTTCCCGCTAAAGCAATTGTTGTGGTCATCTTATGCTACCCTTATCCTTCATCTACCGCTAAGCTCAATTTATTCGCCATCTCAACCGCCACACTTTTCAAGGCAAGTACATGATCATAGACCGCGATACCCAGCCGGTCTGCTTCCTGGACGCCCATGTCCGCCGGCAGCGTCCCCAAGAGCGGCAGCCCAGGAGTTTCGTTTTCCAGAAAGAGGGCTTCCTGCTCGTTCCGTACTTTGTTTCCTACCAGCCAAAGCTTCGTCAAACCGATGTCATTGGCTAATTTCTTGATCTGCCCTGCTGTTCCCAGACTGCGGCGGGTAGGCTCTACAACAACAATCATGGCATCTACGAAATCCACGGTAGCCCGGCCAAGGTGCTCAACCCCGGCATACATATCCAGGATCAATACATCTTCTTTGCGGAATAACAGATGGGTGAAGAGGGTCTTCAGCATGGCGCTCTCCGGGCAGATACAGCCGGAGCCGCCAATATCGACAGCGCCCATCTCTAACAAGCGCACATTCCGGTGCATCACGCTAAAGCGCTCGGGGATATCATCCACACGGGGATTAAGCGTAAAAAAACCGCCAATGGTTCCAGGTTTAGCCCCGGTGCGCTCATAAATCAACTCGTCCATTTCGGAGATGGGTTCGAGCTTCTGGCGCAGCTCATCCGGGAAACCCAGAGCGCCCGCCAGGCAGGGCGACGGGTCAGCATCAACCGCCAGCACATTCCGACCCCGATCTGCATAGACTTGCGCCAATAGCGCTGACAGGGTTGTTTTCCCTACTCCGCCTTTTCCGGTAATCGCAAGTTTCATCGAGTTATTCCCTATTCTTTGATAGTGATCTGTTTTCTTTTCACGCGGGGACCCTGGGGAGTGTCTTCAATTTCATATCCCGCCGCTGTAATCTGCTCCCGGAGTGCATCCGCATCCTGCCAGCGTTTCTCCATCCGGGCTGCCTGGCGTTCAGCCAACATAGCGAGGATATCACCGGGGATTTCTTCTTCTATAGGCACCCACTCGCCAAGGCCTAAACCCAATACTGTATCAAAAACCAGGAGAGTAGCCTTCTTGGTAGGCGCTGGGAGATCGCTCTTGACCAGCTCCCAGGTAATCGCAAGGGCGACCGGCATGTTCAAATCATCATTGACGGCTTCGCTGAACCTGTGTAGGAAGCTCTCGTGTACCGCTCCAGCCTCGCCCCAATCATAGACTGCACTTCGCAAGCGATTGAGGGAGGTGTTAGCGCCTTCCACACCCTCCCAGGAAAAATTAAGCTTGGTCCGGTAGTTGGCATTCAGGCAGAAATACCGCCAGGCAAGCGGATCGTAGCCGCGCTCCATGAGCGTCTGCACCCTCAAGAAGTTGCCCGCGGATTTTCCCATACGGGATTCGTCTATCTGCAAAAAATATCCGTGCATCCAAAAATTCGCCAGGCGGGTACCGTAACATGCCTGAGTCTGAGCGATCTCATTGGTATGGTGCACACTGATATGATCCTCACCGCCACAATGGATATCGAAAAACTCGCCCAAATACTTTGCAGACATTGCTGAGCATTCAATATGCCATCCCGGGAAGCCTACACCCCACGGGCTGTCCCACTCCATTTGCCGCTTTTGACCTGCCGGGCTGAATTTCCATAAGGCGAAATCGGTAGGATTGCGTTTTTCACCCATCTCGATCCGTGCCCCAGCCTGCAATCCCTCGATATCCTTGCGAGCCAGGTGACCGTAATCGGATAATTTCGAGGTGTCGAAATAGATACCGTCGCTGGTAGGATAAGTGTAGTCATTTTCTTCGATACAACGGATTAAATCAATTTGATCCTGGATATGATCCGTAGCTTTGCACCAAACGGACGGTTCTTGAATGTTCAGACGGTGCATGTCTTGCTTGAATTCATTCGTATAAAGCTCAGCAATGTCCCAGGCAGTCATCCCTGTTCTCCGCGAGCCTTTCTCCATGCGATCCTCACCGGTATCTGCGTCAGAAACCAGATGGCCCACATCGGTGATATTCATGACATGCTTCACATGGTAACCATTAAATTCCAGCACTCGGCGCAACACATCTTCAAAAATGTATGTGCGTAGATTGCCGATATGGGCATAATCGTAAACCGTAGGGCCGCAGGTGTACAAGCCTACCTTACCCGGCTTTAAGGGGACGAATTCACGCATACTACGCGAGTATGTGTCATATAAATGGAGTGACATTAGATGTTTCCCTGGCTATTGATATTTTTTAAAATCGCCTGTATTATACACGTAAGTATCCAGTAGCAATTCAAAAAATCGTTTGTGCTATTTTGCACAAACTATGCTATAATCAATTTATACCCAATTGTATAGACAAGGAGGTACGGCTCATGAGACCGACATCGCGCGGCAGCCCAAGAATTGGCGTATATGTTTGCCATTGTGGCACAAATATCGCTGGGATGGTTGATGTAGAAGATGTAGCTGAGTATGCTGCGAACCTGCCAGATGTAAAAGTCGCCCGCCACTACGCCTATATGTGCTCAGATCCAGGTCAGGCCCTTATCAAGGATGATATCCGTGATAAGGGCCTGAATCGTGTTGTTGTGGCTTCCTGCTCACCGTTAATGCACGAAACCACCTTCAGGGGAGCGTGCAGCGAAGCCGGTCTGAATCCCTACTTGTTCCAAATGACCAATATCCGCGAGCACTGCTCTTGGGTTTCAGATGACCCTGTCCAAGCAACACGCAAGGCACGCGCTTTGGTTTCTGCTGCTGTAAGGCGGGTTGGATTGCATGAAGAGCTGGTCTCACGGCAGGTGGATGTCCAGCAATCTGCCTTGGTTGTTGGCGCCGGGATCGCAGGTATTGAGGCTGCCTTGCGCCTGGCAGATGCCGGGAAACACGTGTACCTGGTAGAAAGACAGGCCAGCATCGGCGGGCACATGGCGCAGCTCTATAAAACCTTTCCAACGCTGGACTGCGCAGCTTGAATTCTCACCCCTAAAATGGTGTCCGTGGGACGCCACCCAAACATCACCTTATTGACCCTCAGCGAGGTCGAATCGGTAGCTGGGTATGTCGGCAACTTCCGCGTACGCGTCAACCGGAAGGCGCGTTATGTAGATGAAGACATATGCAACGGCTGCGGTACGTGCATGGAGAAGTGCCCCTGGAAGAAGATACCCTCCGAGTTCGACCTAGGGTTAGGCAATCGTCCGGCAGTCTACTTCCCCTTCCCCCAGGCAGTGCCCCGAGTTCCCGTGATTGACGTCAATAACTGCGCTTATTTTCTGCGCGGCAAATGCCGGGCGTGTGAGAAGTTCTGCCCCACCGGGGCCATAAATTTCGACCAGCAAGACCAGGTTGTCGAGCTTGAGGTTGGAACCATCATCCTGGCTACCGGTTTTAAGGATTTCGACCCACAGGTTGAACCCCGTTATGGCTACGGCCTCTATGAGAACGTCCTGACCGGGATGGAGCTCGAGCGACTGATTAACTCGGGTGGACCAACAACCGGCGAAGTCCGGCTGAAGGATGGCCGTATACCAGAACGGGTTGCCATCGTACACTGTGTGGGAAGCCGTGACCGCAACACCCATGAATATTGCTCGCGGGTATGCTGCATGTACTCGCTCAAGCTGGCTCAGCTCCTCCGCCACTATGTGGGAGCAGATGTCGTTGAATACTACCGTGATATGCGCACCTTCGGTAAAGATTATGAAGCATTTTACGAGCGCGTTCGCAGGGATGGTGTTCAGTTCATCCGCTACGACGAGAACATCCAGGTATCCAGGCACAACGGTCAGCTTCAGGTATCTACGATTGATGTGTATACAGGCCATCCAATCCATACCTTGGTCGATATGGTGATATTAAGTACAGGATTGGAACCACAGAGTGACCAGCTGAAGACGGCCAAGACCTTTGGGGTTAGCTTGAGCCCAGATGGCTTTTTCCTGGAGCGACATCCCAAGCTGGCACCGGTAGAAACAGCAACCGATGGCGTCTACCTGGCAGGCACCTGCCAGGGACCTAAAGATATCCCGGATAGCGTTGCCCAGGGAGGTGCTGCAGCAGCTGTAGCCCTATCCCTGATGGATGCCGGTCAGGTCGTGCTCGAGCCCTTCACCACCTATGTCAACCCGGAAAAATGCGGAGGTTGCCGAACGTGCGAGGGGCTTTGCCCGTACGGCGCAATTGAAATGGTCGATTATGTCGGGAGACAGGTTGCATACATTAACGAAGTCCTGTGCAAAGGCTGCGGAGCTTGTTCTGCAGCCTGCCCGGCTGGGGCGGCAATCCAGCATGGATTCACCCTAGAACAGATACTGGCAGAGATTGAAGGCGCATTGATGGAGGTAATTGCATGAACCTCTCTAAACCACGGACAGGTGTCTATGTCTGCCATTGTGGCACCAATATCGCGGCGACCGTAGATGTCGCTGAGGTTGCCAGGTATGCACAGACACTGGATGGAGTCGTCCTGGCTCGGGACTATACCTATATGTGTTCTGATCCAGGGCAGGATCTGATCAAGGCAGATATCGCTGACTATGGATTAAACAGAGTGGTGGTAGCATCTTGCTCACCACTGATGCACGAGCCAACCTTCCGAAGAGCATGCCAGGAAGCTGGGCTCAACCCGTTCTTCTTCCAGATGGCAAATATTCGCGAGCATTGCTCATGGGTTATTGACGATCGCCAGCTAGCTACCCAAAAGGCCAAAGGCCTGGTATCCGCTGCAGTGGAGCGGGTGCGCCACCACCGGTCTTTGGATATCCGCCAGGTAGAGATCAACCCTTCAACACTGGTCGTGGGAGGCGGGATTTCTGGCATCGAAGCAGCGTTGCGCATCGCCGATGCTGGAAAGCAAGTCTACCTGGTTGAACGCGAGCCTAGCATCGGCGGGCACATGGCCCAGCTGTATAAAACATTCCCAACTCTAGACTGTGCGGCTTGAATACTTACACCCAAAATGGTGTCCGTTGGACGCCACAAAAACATCGAGCTTTTGAGCTACAGCGAAGTCGAATCTGTTTCAGGCTATGTTGGCAATTTTAAAGTACGGGTGCGGCGGAAAGCCCGCTATATAGACGAGGATAAATGCACCGGCTGTGGCACTTGTGCCAGCGTATGCCCGATTGATGTCAGCAACCCCTTTGACCTGAACCTGAGCACACGCAAGGCAGCTTATCGCTTCTCTGCCCAATCTGTACCCGGCGCGTTCACGATAGACAAAAAAGGCGTAGCACCCTGCCGAGACGCTTGCCCAACCGACCAGCGCGCCCAGGGCTATATTGCGTTGATTCACCAAAAACGCTATGCTGATGCCTACTGGGCGATCCGGAGAGAACACCCGTTTCCTAGTGTATGCGGGCGGGTGTGCAATCACCGCTGCGAAGATGCATGCAGCCGTGGAAAATACGACGAGCCAGTCAACATCATGGGCTTAAAGCGCTTCGTCTCGGACTGGGCGTACGCCCATCGGGACGAGTTGCCCAACATGCGGGATAAATCCATCGTTGGAACACCTTTTTCCAAGAATCCCGCACCCACGGGCAAACGGATCGCGATTATTGGAGCAGGACCTGCTGGTTTAACAGCTGCCCTGGATATGGTTCGCCTTGGGCACGCTGTGACTGTATTCGACGCCCTACCCGTCGCAGGCGGTATGATGCGAGTCGGCATTCCGCCTCACCGGATGCCAACCGAGCTGCTGGATTGGGAGATTCAGCAAGTTGTCGACGAAGGTGTTGAGCTTCGGTTGAACACCTGGATTGATGATATCCCAACGCTGCTTGAAAAGGGCAACGGGAAGCCTGGCTATGATGCTGTCTTGATCGCAACCGGCGCTCACCAGGCCAAGAAACTCCCCGTCCGTAACTCCAACCATCCGGATAACATGCTCAGCCTGGAACTGTTGCGCAAGGCATGCCTGGGGGAAAAAGTGGATTTAAGCGGTAAAAGAGTAGTAGTGCTTGGTGGAGGTAACGTTGCCCTGGATACTGCCCGCACCGTGCTCCGCCTTGGCGCCAGTGAAGTAAGCATGGCATGCCTGGAACCCCGCGGCGAAATGCCCGGATTTCAATGGGAAATCAGCGTAGCAGAGGAGGAGGGGGTTAAGGTCTGCGCCGGGCGCACTTTCAAAGAGATCGTTGTGAACGGCGAGAAGATTGCCGGCGTGCGCTGTGTGAGTGTCAATTTCCACGGATTCAAGCACGGGCGCCCAGACATGGAAGAAATTCCTGGTACGGATCATATCCTGCCAGCCGATCTGGTCATCTGGGCAATCGGCCAGGGACCCAACTTCGGTTTCCTGCCACAAGATGGTAGCATTAACACCCGTTTTCCGATTGGCATCCAGAGTAACGAGGAAATGATGACCACCATGCCGGGCGTGTTTGTCGCCGGTGATGTTCACCGCGGCGTGACCTTCTTCGTTGTGGACGCAATCGGTGAGGGTCATAAGGCTGCCCGCAGCATCGACCGTTACCTGCGTGGCGAGAAGGGTATCCGCGAGCCACGCAAGCTGCCCGTTGTTGAGCTTTCCCAGCAAGACATTGAAACCAAACTTGCCAAAGGGGAATCGAGCAGGCAAGGTAGGATTCAGATCGCAAGCATTCCGGTAGAAGAACGCTACCTTAACTTCAATGAAGTCGACCTGACCCTAACTGAAGAGCAGGCAGTTGCAGAAGCATCTCGCTGCCTGCGCTGCGGGATTTGCTCGGAGTGCCTGGAATGCCTGGCGGCGTGCGAGCGAGGTGCCATCAACCACGAGATGCAAGATAGCTTAATAGACCTGGAAGTTGGGACGATTATCCTGGCAACTGGGTTTAAGGATTTTGATCCAATTCGGGCACCAGAACTGGGTTATCGACGTTTAGACAACGTCATCACCGCCCTGGAGTTTGAACGACTGATCAATTCCAGCGGACCAACCAATGGGAAGGTTCTCCTGGCAAACGGCAGGCCGCCGGAGAGCGTGGCTATCTTGCATTGTATCGGCAGCCGCGATTCAAATTACAACGAGTACTGCTCGCGAGCTTGCTGCATGTATTCTCTTAAGTTGGCTCAGTTGGTACACGATTACCTTAAAGCTGATGTCCACGAGATCTACCGTGATATGCGCACCTTTGGCAAAGATTATGAAGAGTTTTATAACCGCACCCGGGAGAAAGGCGTCAATTTCTATCACGGTAAGGTCCGCCAGGTAGAGCAATTGGGCGATAAGCTTTTGGTAAGCTGGGACGAGTCTTTTTACAACCAGCCCGACCATGTTCTGGTAGACATGGTCGTCCTGGCGACGGGTTTTGAAGCCCAAGACGATGCGCCTTTTGTTGCACACCAATTCGGCGTCAGTCGCAGCCGAGATGGATATTTCCTCGAACGGCATCCTAAGCTCGCCCCGGTTGAGACTGCCACTGAGGGGATCTATCTGGCAGGCGCCTGCCAGGCTCCGAAAGACATCCCCGATAGTGTTGCCCAGGCTGGGGCAGCAGCAGCTGCTGCATTGTCGCTGATCGATCAAGGGGTTATCAATATGGACCCATCGATTGCCGAGGTTGCCGCGCTGCGATGCAAAGGATGTGGTCAATGTATGGAAGCTTGCCCTTATGGCGCAATCGAACTGGTGGAAATTGGTCCGGCAGGAAGCAAACGTATAGCCCAGGTCAATGCTTATTTGTGCAAAGGATGCGGTACCTGCGCAGCCGCCTGCCCCAACAAAGCTATGACCTTGATCCACTACACAGACCAGCAGCTGGTTCACGAGATGATGGGTGCGCTGGCGTAAGGCAACATGCCAGCTGATCACGTTGGTAATGTAACGGAGGTCAGGATATGTACGAACCGAAAATCATTGCTTTCCTGTGTACCTGGTGCAGTTATACTGGCGCAGACACAGCAGGCATCGCCAGGCTTAAAAGCCCGGCAAATCTGCGCACCGTCCGGGTGCCTTGCTCGGGGCGAGTTTCCCCTGAGTTGATCATGCGCACCTTCGATCAAGGTGCAGACGGTGTCCTGGTGCTGGGATGCCATATCGGAGAGTGCCATTACGATAGCGGGAACCATCGCACCGCCAAACGCTTGCCGGTGCTGAAGACCCTGTTGACCTTTGCCGGGCTGGAAGAAGAGCGATTGCGCCTGGATTGGGTTTCCGCGTCTGAGGGAGAACACTTCAGCCGCATCGTAACAGATTTTGTCGATACCGTTCGAGCGCTCGGGCCTGTTCGCTGGAGGGTGGACCGGCGGGAATTCAACCCATCCTATCAAAGAGCCCCGGCTCTCCAGTCCTCCCCCCATGCCAGCTTCTCGAACGCTACTCTAGAGCAACAAACACTGCAATTACGCCAAACTGCCCAGGAATTGCTCGACAGTGGTCAGGTTGCATGTGTAATCGGATATGAACAAGATTGGCGCGGGCGTACTCGTCCGACTTTTGTCTACCACCCCGAAGATACCAGCCGGTTAGTTTGGAACCAGGATTGCACGCATAATCTCACTGGCTACCTGAATCATAAGCTGCACCAGCTCCCTCAAGCCGGGGATGGTCAGACCAATAACAGGGTAGCAGTGGTGGTCAAAGCCTGCGACAGCCGGGCAATCCACGTGCAGCTCGCTGAGAAGAGCTACACGCGGGATCAGGTGTACATCATCGGGATGGCCTGCCAGGGGATACAAGAAAAGGCTCGATACGATGGCAAGGTACACACCCAACAAGAGCCGGTGTTACAACAACGCTGCATCCAATGCACAGACCGGAATCCGGTGATTTCTGACATACTGATCGGTGACCTGAAGAAAGAGGCTCCAATCAGTACCGGTTTGTCGAATAGAAGTCTGACCCTCACTCAGCTCGAGGCAAAGACGCCATCCGAGCGGATGGATTTTTGGCTCAGCCAGTTTGATCGCTGTATTCGCTGCTATGCCTGCCGCCAGGCATGCCCGATGTGCGATTGCCCAACCTGCCTGTATGAGCGGGACGACTCACTGTGGGTCGGTGCAGCCCATGGATGGGATGGAGTTGGATTGAACGAAAAACGCACCTTCCATCTGGGGCGCGCCTATCACCTGGCAGGGAGATGCATTGGCTGTGATGAGTGCGAAAGGGCTTGCCCGATGGGGATACCGATTAGCTATCTCAACCAGATGTTATCTCAAGAGATGGAACGAAGTTATAACCACCGGGCAGGCGTAACCATCATACCAACCCCATTGGTAACAATCCTGTCTGGCGAGGAGGGTGTGCAATGAGCTCAAGAATGATCCCTGGAACCACACCAACCGTCATATCAAAGAACAGCCTGATCCAGTGGCTGGACCAGATTGCCAGCCAGATGCGCCTGATCGCCCCCCGAGATATTGACGGCAATATCCTCTATCGCCAGGTCGGAAATGCAGCTGAGATCACCTGGGACTATACCCGCCCGGTACTATCGATCAAAGATGTCTTCTTTCCCCCAACCGAAGTTCTTTTTACAATCGAGAAGATCGGGAATGAAGTGAACATCAGAGAAACCTCTCCAGAGGGCGAGCAGGTGTTATTTGGAGTCCGGCCGTGTGACGCGCATGGATTACAAGCATTGGATGCCCTGTTCATTGCCACGCAACCCATTGATCCATATTACATGCGGAGAAGAGAGAACACAACCCTGGTTGGCCTGGCCTGTCCGGAGATGGGCGCGACCTGTTTCTGCACAACCATGGGCGGCGCTCCAGACGACCCCCGCCATATGGATCTGATGCTGCACGCCATCGAAGATGTCTACCTTCTCGAAGTCGTTACCGAAAAAGGCGCTTTTTTGTTAGAGCGGTACCCGCTGGTGATAGAACCAGGAATTCAACCCAACACATATATTCGTCCAGAAATAACTACCGAAAGGTTAGCGTACCCTGCACTCGATAGCTGGCCGGAGCAATTCAACCAGCTGTATTGGGAAGAGATTGCTGAACGCTGCCTTAGCTGCCGCGCCTGCGCGTACGTCTGCCCCACCTGCCGCTGCTTTGATGTGCGCGATGAGATCCAATCAGAGCAGGGAGACAACAAGGTTTACGAAAGAATCCGTTGCTGGGATAGCTGCGCTGGAGAGGCTTACCGGCGGATCGCCGGCGGGCATAACCCTAGGGCGGCAAAAGGCGAGCGCTTGCGCAACCGGTTTTACTGCAAGTATTACTACTTCCCGCAGCAATATGGGCCTGCAGCCTGCACAGGCTGTGGTCGCTGCATCGATGTCTGCCCGGCGGGTGTCGATATCACCGAGATTCTACACTTCATGGCAGGCATTGCAATGGTCGAGAAACAAGCTCAGGTGGAGGTGGGCAGAATATGACAAACGATAGTCTTAACCCCATGGAGCCATGCCTGGGCAGGGTCGTGAGCTTGAAAGAGCTTGGCAATGAAATCAAGCTCTTCAGTGTAGAGCTGCTAAATGGCGGGAGCCAGAATTTCCTGGATTACCAGCCCGGTCAGTTTGCTTTTCTCTCTGCATTTGGGATCGGCGAGGCACCTTTCGGAATAGCCTCGACCACCGAAAGAGGCTACATGCTCGATTTTGCCGTACAGAGGCTGGGCTCAGTCACCACCGGGCTGCACGAGCTGGGTGATGGAGATATTATCGGCGTGCGCGGTCCGCTGGGAAATTGCTTTCCCATGGAGTCCTTCAAAGGCAAGAATCTGATCGTTTTAGGGGGCGGGATCGGAGGCGCTCCTTTGCGTCCCGTGATCCAAACCGTGCTTGATCACCGCCAGGACTATGGTGATCTAACCATTCTGTGGGCTGCCCGCCACCCATCCCTGCTCGTGTTCACCGATGAGTACGACGAGTGGCGCAGCGCGCCGGACACCCAGCTCCACCTGACCGTGGACAACCCTGATGATCGATGGGACCACCATACCGGTCTGATTACTGATCTTCTAGAGCGAGTCTCCCCCTCTCCGGAGAATGCCGTCACCATCACCTGTGGACCACCGATCATGATCCATTTTGTGAACAAGCTGCTGGTAGAGAAACTAGGATTTGCATCAGATCAAAATTATGTAACCCTGGAGGCGCGCATGCACTGTGGCGTGGGAAAATGCGGGCGCTGCAACCTGGGAGATAAGCTGGTCTGCGTGGATGGACCTGTATTCACGATGCAAGAGGTCGGCGGATTACTGGAGAGCTTTTTGTAAGAAGAGAGGCAAATTACGGATTAGCTTTTGAAAAATAGTTTTCCAGGCCCCGAAAGCAGCTTGCACTGAGCTTGTGACCGACTTCTTCCTCGCAATAGGATACACTTGCCCCGGCAAGTTGCAGAGTGGAGGCAGCCTGGCGAGCCCGTTCAACAGGCACCAGGGTATCCAGTGTGCCATGCGTGATAAAGATCGGCTTGCCTTGGAGAGGCAGGTTGCGAGCCAGCGCGGCAGCGCCCTCGGGTAAAAAGCCAGATAAACCGGCGATCCGTGACACCAGCCAGGGATGCTCCAGGGAAAACGCATAGCTAAGGGCAGCACCCTGGCTGAAACCTACCAGGCTAAATTGTGTGAAATCACCCCCGGGGAAGTTCTCGGGGGTCAACACATTAATCAACCCCTCAATAGCAGATTGAAAATCATCGACCCAGGGCCAGTAATCCGGTTTGTAAGTATGCCAGCCGTAACCGCCGAGCGGGGTCGAGTACAGTCCACGCGGGGCAAGCAGCAAAGCATCCCGGGGCAGTTTGGGCATAAAAACCCGCATCGAGTTCTCATCGCCTGTCCAACCATGCAGCAGTACGATCACGGGATGGGGTTCAGGCGTAGTGGGTATTCGCTGTCCAATGATCCAGCCATCAACTTCGATCATTGCTTGGTGAGATCTCATCTGCTTGATTGCCTCGTGTCAGTCCGGGTTCGCCCGCCGGACAATCAAGTCCAGGATCCATAACGCAAGCCAGATGAGGAGCAGGGGTGCCAATCCGAACAACATGCAGGTCAATCCCAGGATTGCTGCGTTTCTCCCATAAAAGAAATAGATAAAGCCATCCCCCACCAGGAATAGAAGAATAACAAAACCAATCAACAACCGTACGTTTGTTTGCCGGGCGTAGCGCCGTAGATCTCGGGTCATGGGTCTATTCTAATGGGGATATACCTGGATCGTCAAGAATCACTCCCGGCGTGATAGAATTATTGCGTGATCAAACAAAACCCCCTGTACGCCCAGATTCAAGCCGAGTTGGATCATGCAATCAGCGCTCGAGCAGAAGGAAATGAGGGCAAAGCCCGGGTATGTGCTCGAAGAGCAGCCGGGATTGCAGCTGGAGAATATCTTAATAATAACGGCTTTCCCGATCCTGGACCCAGCGCTTACGATCGGCTCAAATATCTATGCGTAATAGACCAAATCCCCAACGAGGTCAGTCAGGTTGCTTCCCACTTTTTGATAAGAGTTACCCCGGAGCACATTTTGCCCATGGATATTGACCTGATCTCCGAAGCCAGGTGGCTGATTGAAAAACTACTCGATTTCAATAACCTAGGAGATGTGATGACACTGCCCTACCAATTTTTGGCAGATCTCGCTCATGAGATTCCTGCCATTCCCGAGAACAGCATTATCAGCCGGACATTTTATTCTGATGAGCAGATAAAAGCGATTCTCTTCGGCTTTGACACCGGGCAGGAGCTATCTGAGCATACCGCCTCATCACCAGCAATTCTATACTTTATTTCCGGCGAAGCGGACCTTACCCTGGGCGGCGACGCCCAAAAGGCTCAACCTGGCACCTGGGTTCACATGGATGCCAAACTCCCCCACAGTGTCAAAGCAAAAACCCCGGTTACAATGCTCTTATTGCTACTTCAGATAAAATAAAGCAATCTTATCTGCCGTAAAACTAAAATGGGTGTCATGCAGTGTATTGCACTGCATGACACCCATCTCAAGATCATAGTGAATTGAATCTAGCGAACCTGGCGAAGCGCGACGACTTGCCTGTTCTCATTTTCCTTCCGGAATTGTAATATCAGCCCGATCATCGCAATCAGGGTCATCACGAACCGCACACCCATAAAAATCGTCAAAACACCGCCAACCAGGCTGGCAGAAACCATCCACACTCTGCGCTGTTTGATAGTCTTTACCTCATCCTGGACCGGCTGAAATTGCCTTATTACCTGAGTATGCAGCCTGCGCTTAAATTCAGGACGGGGTTCTACGGGTTGCAGAGAAGTTTGTAGTAACATCTCCATTCCCGCTATGTCCAACTCCTCATTTGATTGACCCCACTTGATGATTTTCATCTTCCACCTCATACGATTGTTCACTCTCCAAGATCCGATCCATTGTTCCCTGAATGCCAATCACCACCGATTTGTTCGTACTCCAGGCGCAAATTAAGCAAAGTACGGTGATACAAGGATTTTACTGCACCTTCCGAGCGCCCCATTATCTCGCCGATTTGTGCATTCGACATATGCTCGACGAATTTAAGGATCAAAAGCTGTTGCCTGTCTGCAGGCAAATTACGGATCACCTGCAATAAGCGGTTGCGTTCCTCATTGATTACCAACTCGTGCTCCGGATGATCTCCCTGATGCCGTATCATCAGGGTGTCGTCCAGAGGTACCTCTTTCCGGCGGCTATTATCGCGGTGCCAGTTAGCAACCAGGTTGTGAGCAATGCGGTACAACCAGGCCGAAAATGGCAGCCCGCGGTGGCGGTAATTGCCGATGTGGCGCATTGCCCGAAAGAATACCCGGGCGGTTAAGTCTTCGGCATCCTCACTATTACCCGTACGGTAATAGATATATGTGTAAATGCGTCCCAAATAACGCTCATAAAGAACGCCAAAAGCTTCACCATCACCCTGTGCCGCAAGAACCAGGGCGGTTTCATCACTCGTATCCAGCATACTCCTCACCAGTAGGTGAGCGTTTCTATGATAAGAAACCCCACCGGGGTTGATTGGTTGCTCAGAGTATATCACGAACAACAAAATCGTAAGGTGTAACAACTTTTTGATGTATAATGGGTTGGTACGGGGATGACAGGCTTCGACGGGAGAGGCTAGCCCCGAACTGCGAGCCGAGAGGCGCCGACCTCGAAAAATCAGCGCAAAAAAACAAGTGCCAACCGCACTAACTACGCTGCTCTGCCTCTCGCTGCATAAGCGAGGAGCCAGCGGCTGGTCCTCATAGAAGGATCACGTCCACCTGCCCCGCTCGCTAACCGGAGGTAGGACTGGGCGTCAAAAAGTTGGCGTGCCACCTGGTATATGCTGCTAAACAGGTGAAAGAGGAGCTTTCGGGCTTTAGCAGCTAAGCGGAGTATCCAGTTGTCGGTCACGGATACCCTGACGAAAACCAAGGACAGACTACGCTCGTAGACGTTCGAGGGACGATTCTTTCGGACTCGGGTTCGAATCCCGACATCTCCACTCAGAGACCCGCCAGGCCTTAATCGCTTGCGGGTCTTTTATATACCACCAGGCCCTTCAAGTACGCTCCCTCCGGATAGCTCAAATTCACCGGATGGTCGGGAGCCTGGTGCAGGCGGTCGACTATTTGAACATCCGCACCCGCATCCAGGGCAGCGCTGGCAACAATTTGCTGAAACAAAACCGCATCAATTCCGCCCGAGCAGGAAAAGGTTGCCAGCAAACCACCCTCGCGGAGAAGCTTCAGGGCGAGCAGGTTGATGTCTTTATAACCACGCGCAGCTCGCTCTGCCACGGCAGCTGTTGCGGCGAATTTTGGCGGATCAAGGAGGACGACATCGAAACTCCGCCGAGAATCACGATATGTGCGCAACAGCTGGAAGACATCGCCCTGAATGAATTCCACACCTTGGGCGGAGAAGCCATTCAGCTCGATGTTTTGCCGTGATAAAGCAAGCGCAGCAGGAGATACATCTACCGCAACCACCGATGCTGCTCCCCCGGCGATAGATGCCAGAGTAAATCCGCCGGTGTAGCAAAAACAGTCCAACACATCTTTGTTTGCTACGCTCTGGCGAATACGGAGGCGATTCTCTCTCTGATCCAGGTAAAAGCCGGTTTTGTGCCCGTTGCGGATATCTACCTGGAATTTCAATCCATTCTCTTTAATTGAAATAAACTCTGGGGGTTCATCTCCCAGCAATAAACCGGTCCGCACGGGTAGCCCTTCCAATTTCCGAACTTCCGCATCAGACCTTTCGTAAATTCCTGATCCTGGGAAGAGGTCATCCAAAGCGTCGATAATTGCCTGGCGCCAATATTCACTCCCGCTGGATAAGAACTGGACAACAAGCCAATCTGCGTAGCGGTCAATGATCAAGCCTGGTAAACGGTCCGACTCGGCATGAACCAGGCGTGTTCCATTTGAATTTATAAGCTGGGGTAGTGACTGGCGCATTTCGATTGCCAGGCGCAGCCTTTTATGGAAGAAATCAGAATTGATCACCTCGTTCGCATCCCAGGACCAGATACGTGCCCGGATTTGCGAAATTGGGCTGTACGCGGCTCTGCCCAACCACTCGCCATCCGCACTCAGGATATCGACTGTTCCACCTGGTGCAGGATCTCCAATGAGTTCCGCCACCGCCCCAGAAAATATCCAGGGGTGGCGGCGGAGGATAGACTTTTCTCGGCCGGGTTTGATGCGTAAATAAGGAGTTGAGGACACAACCGCTGCCGGCTAGTTGACCAGGCCGATTTGTTTACCAGCCTGGTAGATCACATCCATGGCATGCTCGATCTCGTCCGTTTCATGCGCAGCAGTCACGGTTGCTCTTAGCCGGGCAAGACCAGGCGGGACAGCTGGAGAGACCACCGGCAAGACAAAGACATCCTGGTGCTGAGCAGCACTGGTCATGGAAAAGGCGATTTCATCAGTACCGCATATCACCGGCACGATGGCAGTCTGGGTGTAGAGGGTGTCGAAACCCCGTTCTTTCAAGCCGGTAATAAACTGGGAGGCATTCTGGTTGAGCTTCTCAACCCGCCAGGGTTCCTCTAAAATCACCTCGAACGCAGCTTTGGCTGCAGCAGCCTGAGCAGGCGGTAAAGCCGCCGAAAAGATATATGCCCGGCTGGCATGGCGTAAATATTCAATTAAATCCTTTTTTCCTGCCACATAGCCGCCTACCGAGGGGATTGTCTTGCTCAATGTGCCCATCTTGATATCGATACTGCCCGGCATATTGAAATGCTCCTCGATTCCCCGCCCGGATTTACCAAGCACGCCGACAGAATGGGCTTCGTCGATCATCAGCCAGGCATTGTACTTCCGGCAGATCTCGACCATTTTCGGAAAATCAACAATATCTCCATCCATGCTGAAGACCGAATCGGCAATCACCATCTTCGCCGATTCGGAAGGAATTTGCTGCAGGCGTTGCTCGAGGGATTCCATATCGTTATGGCGGAATCGAACAAACTTGGCTCCAGACATCAAGCACCCATCGACAATACTGGCATGGTTGAGCTTATCCGATATGACATAGTCTCCCCGCCCAACCAATGTAGATACCACCGTCAAGTTGGTCGCGTACCCAGACGTGTAAGTTATCGCAGCCTCAGTTTGCTTGAATTCTGAGATCGTTTCCTCAAGCTCGCTGTGCAGGGTCAGGCTTCCCGCCAGCGTGCGCACGCCATGCGTACCTGTGCCGAAACGGTCGATGGCATCCCGAGCTGCGGCATTGATCTTGGGATGTCCGACCAGCCCCAGGTAACTATACGATGCGTACATACCCATCTCGCGCCCGTTCACCAGGACCCTGGCTCCACCCCGCAGTTCGGTAACGGGCTGGTTGTAGAAGTAGAGGTCCGCACTTTTGAGCATGTTGACCCGGGCGTTCATCGCCTGGATCCGCTCGGTTATTGCATCATTGATTTTTTCCATGATTTTCTCCTAAGATCGTTTACTACTCCCCCGCCAGTTGCCGGAGAGCACCTTCACTCAAAATGGGGATTCCCAGCGATCTGGCCTTCTCTGCTTTGGAGCCGGGATTCTCACCCAGAACCAGGTAACTGGTATTCTTACTGACCGAATCGATTACTTTGCCCCCACGTGACTCAATATACTCCTTAACCCCCTGGCGTGTGAAATCCGCCATAGTTCCTGTGACCACAAAGGTCATGCCAGCCAGATTTCCCTTGGAAGTGTCCGATGTTGTTTCCTGGCTGACTATGGGCCATACGCCGGCTGATCGCAGCTTATCCAGGATTTTTCGATTGGCAGGACGAGAGAACCAATCCACGATCGCTTGAGCCGTATTTGGTCCGACACCTTCAATTAACTGCAGATCGTCGCTTGTCGCTCGTGAGAGCTG
>JBFYSV010000070.1:0-11389 GCA_041301185.1 Anaerolineae bacterium | reverse complement strand
GAAAGCGGCTCGACCTCTTCGTTTTCGGTAATCTGCAGAAAGCGGGAAGGCTCGGCGTGGATCACGGCGGGGATGGTTTCATATTCCCCGGTCTCCATGCGCAGCAGCCAGAAAGCCCAATAGCGGCGCTCACCGGCCAGGAGGCGGAACGCCTTTGTCTCGGCGTCCATATAGATATGAATCGGGTGTAGCAGCCCTACACTGCGGATCGACTCTTTCAGGCTGATCAGCCGCAGGTATTCTTCGTGCTCCGGGGTGCCCTCCACCAGGCCATTAATCCACGCTTCCAACGCTGTTAAATGGGTGGTGTTTTTCTGGATGACGTCGAAGGTCAGGCTGCGCGGCAATACGCCGCCGCGTCCCTGATAAAAATCAGGCTCGATCAATGCCAGTGGATAATCCGAAGCGATGAAACCGGCTTCGTCTTCGCGCTCTACATCCGTCTGACGCAGGTAATGCGCCTCAATCGAGCTGCCAGGCAACCGGCCGCCCTGGTCCTCGAGAGCGTCCAGCCCGGGGATATTGATCGGCGGTCTACGCTTTTTGGACACGGTTCATCACCTCCTTGGTGGCAGCGACATAAGCCTTGGTAGCCGGGGCGCTGGCGTTGTAGCGGTGAATAGGGAGCCTGGCATTATACGCTTCCGGAATATCTGTGTTCAAGGGAACGGGCTCGAACATCAGGCCGCGGAACTTTTGGTGTAGATGTTCCAACACTTCTTCCTGGATCGAGACCCCTTTGCGGTAGGAGACCGGCAGGACGCCGAGCAATTTCGGTCGCTGGTCAAACTCGATCTCCAGCCGGTCAAGGTTTCGCAATACCTTGGGAAGCTCTTGCAGAGAGATCGTGTCCAGCATCGTTGGGACAAGGGCATAATCGATCGCGTAGAGGACATTCCACATCAGGATACCTTGGGTCGGGCCAGTATCCACAATGATATAGTCATACAGGTTCAGGACCGGCTTGATCAGCCGGCGCAAGACCGCCACAGGGTTAATGTGGCGCTGGGTCATTAATGCCTGCGCCTCCACCATGGCCTCTTCTTTGGAGGGAATATAATCGATGTGGCCTGGCCAGGGGCTGCGCTGGATGTGAACCGCCAGGGGTAGCCTGCCCGGCGGCGTTGCCAACATAAGCTCCGCCAGATCCCCCTCTCCGGCAGGGTTCTGGTCGTAACTGACACATTTCAGTGCGCTTCCCTGGGGGTCCATATCGATAAGCAAGACCTTGCGTAGCTTATCACTCGGCGGCCACTCAGCGATCATTCCACACATATTGACCGCGGTGGTGGTCTTGCCACATCCCCCTTTATGGTTGATGATCCCGATTACCCTGGCGTCCATAGTCTCCGTATATTGAACAAGTAGGCAACGACCCTTGTTTTAGAGCGCCGAAAGGGGCGCCAAACAAACCACTATAAAGATTATAAACAAAAATACAAGTATTTGCAAGCACTAATTTATACTTCAAAAGCTTTCCACGCGAAAATAATCGACTGAAAACCGTTTGACAGGCAAAGGACATTGATGTACAATCAGGACAAGAATCACCCGCTGGAGTTCCACACCTGTACTTGACAGGAGAGCGCCCCTTGGCATTACCGCGATATCCCGCCCGCACCCTTTACCTTCGCTCGCTGGGTTTTTCAGAGGATCCCTTCAGCCCAATCCCGGATTCGCGATTTCTTTGCCTGACCTCGCAGCACGGCCCGTTATTAGAACGTTTGTTCGGTGCGGTAGAGAGATCCTCCGGTCTGGCTGTGATCGATGGACATGCCGGGGTGGGGAAATCCATTGTGGCGCGCCGCCTGGAATCATACTACCTGTGCCAGCCGGATGAATACTGCATGGCCTATCTGCTCAACGTCCCGGTTGACACAGAGTACGCGGTGCTGGCAGCTGTCTCAGACGCCCTGTCGCTTAACCGGCGAAAAGGCGTCGATGGCCAGTGGGACGAGCTATCGAGCTACATCAAGTCCCAGGCCGCTAGCGGACGGGCAACGGTGATCGTCTTCGACACTCAGGAAGACCCCTCTAGAGAGGCATTTAGCCAATTGTACGAGATCGCATCCAGCGTGGCGCCTGTCTTCGTATTTGGTAGGCCCAGCCTGGCTGTGGCCCTGGGGCGCGTGTCGGAGGTGGCCGAACAGGCCTACCGCTACACCCTGGCCGATCTTGACCTGGAGGACACTGTAGCCATGATCAACTTCCGTTCCTTGGTGGCCGGACGGAGCACGTCGATCTTCCCGGCGGAAGCGCTGATGTATCTCTGGGAGGCAACTTTCGGCAACCCAAGCGATGTCATCAACATCTGCGGGCGCGTGCTGAACGCCATGGCGACAGGACATCTGGAAACCGCCACGCTGCCGGTTGTCACGGCCACAACGCAGGCCTACATGGAAACAAAACTCAGGTAAGCACACACCCCTTTCCGGTGTTGGCTTGTTATGGACCTTCAGCCAGCACCTTGCCGGAATCTATGCTACGATTTAGCCGGGAGCTAAACCTATGACCTGATCTGTTTTTGTCCTACCACTCGCTGGACCATAGAATACCCCCTTTAAAAGCGGAACTCCCCGGAGCCTGGCAAGCGTTGGGGGAGTGCGCCCGAAGATGGCGTTGATTTGCTTTCTCTATATGCTTGAATTCTATTCGATAAAATAGAGAAAGTCAAGGCTTGGCTTTCGTGCGCCATTCCTCGAATAAGCTCGGGGGGAGAGAGAAGAATGGCGGATACGACCATTTCGTCGAATATCGTAACAGACCCTAATACCTTGCTGAGCACCACCCGGGCCATCTGGGAGCGAGTCTCGCCGCGGGCTCACCCGAGCGGTCTTGACACGGGCGAGTTGATCAAGCAATTGCGACTGTTGTTTATTGACACGCACCAGGGGTTGTTTGTGTTCGGAGCCCCGGACAGAGCCACGCTCAGCCTGGCACAAAATTACGCTCGCCCGGTTTTGGAAAGGGCGCTGAAGGAGGTCTTCGAAGAAGAGGCGCGGATCGAGCTGGTGGTGTATGAAGATCGTGAAGTCTCACTAAATGAGATTATCGCCAGGTATACCCTGAAACAAGATCAGGCCAGCCAGGCCGCACAAGCTCCTACAGACCAATTTGAAATCGTTGCCGGAGCCTCGCCAACCGAGGCAGACGAAGAGGCTTCCCGGCTGGACAAAATCCAGCTGGCGCTGATTCAGAACAGCCTGCGAGGCGTCTTCACCTCGCCCAAAAGGGTAGTGGTCGTACCCGGCTACCTGTTGCGCTGGATCCCCTATATAGGACCTTTGCGTACATCTATTGTGGTGGCCTGCTTCCAGGCCTTCTATCTCTGCCGCAGATCGACGGCCAAAGCCAATCTGGCTTTTGAGGCGCCCGGTCCACTCCTGGCTGCGGTCGCTGGCATCGCCGAGAGTAGCATCTGGCGCCACCTGGACGACCCGGAACTGGGCTGGTTTCTCAAAAAGGTTCCCTATAAAACCAGCGAAAAGCGCTGGATACGGGACGAAAAAGCCGGCATCACTAAAAAACGGCCGACGCGCTTCTTGTTTCGCTCCACCGCCCCGCTCACCCCAGGAGATACCCGGGCCTTGCATGCCTACCTGGCAGACCTCAACATCCAGGATGATCCGGTCGGCGTCTTGACCCAGCTGGTCAGGGGCGATTACCGTGTTGAGCCGCGCGACGTCTTTCCCTTCCCTCCACCGCCACCTCCCCAGGATTGGCTGGAGGGAGGACCCGACGAGTGCCTGATCCACAACGTAATCTATTCGGCGTTGGGGATCGAGGCCAAATTGGCATCGAAAAAACTGGCTGATCTGGTCGATGAACTGGTCGAGCGACTTCTGCCCCCCAACGACCAGCTCCACATCAGCTGGTATTATCTGCTGCACTGGCAACCCCTGCTCGGCCACGGACCAGGCTGGGCAACACTTCTATTACGCGACCGCTGTTTCTACAACCGCCAGACCGGTGAATTGCGTGACACGGTCACTTTGCGCGGCGGCTATCAGGAGCTCGCCGGCGCCCTCGGCTTGCAGCGCCCCAAAACCGTGCGAGAGTGGTTCCCTGCTCCCCATGCCCAAAAAGACGAAGTGAAGAGCGCTGACCTTTCATCCCGGGAGTCCCTGGAAAAGCTCTCCCAATCGAAAAGGTGTTTTGTCAAAGAGTATGCGGCACAATTTGTCGAGATTATCGAAGCCGAGGCGGACGGGCGCGGACAGGTTTCTTCGTTCAAGGCACAGGTCAAGCTGTTTGACCCGCTGATCCCGCTCCATGAGGCGCTCTACACCGCCTTGTTCCCCTTCGCCCAGCGCTATTTTACCCTGACCCCGGAACAGAAAACAGCTTTTCTGGAGGCATTTGAGATTGTCTCAGCCATGAACGACAGTTCGCTTGAGCGGATCGTCCGGGAAACTGACGAAGCAGTCCAGACACTTATCCAGAAACACGGTATCCCCGTCCAGCCAGGGCTCTCTTGCGACCTTGAACCCTCTGTAGCAGCCGACCTTCTGGGCGCGTTTGAGAGGATCACAAACAACTACCTGGGCGCGAATCAGAGTATCACTCACGAGGATTCGGGCGCGATTAAGGAGATCGTACCCACAGACTCGGGCGCAATTGACAGCATCACTGCCCCCAGTCTGGGCGGAATCGGGAGGATAACCACAGTGTTCTCAGGCGCGATTGGGAAGATCACCGATACTAATATGGGCGCGTTTGAACACCTGGGAGTTGTTTTTTGGGCGTGGATGAGAGGGTTAAAATACCTGGTTTTAAATAACCATTTGGATGAAGCACTAAGAGAATATTTTCAAAATACTGATCTAGAAAATACTGAAAAATTAATTTCTACAACCACTACAGAGGATCAAGATCAAGACTTAGACAATTTGGATCAGGTGGTGGATGTAGGAAAATATATAAATATCAAAAAATGGGATCTAAATCAACTATTGAATGCCTTCAGTCCTCATGTGAAACGCGTATTGCTTGAAAAAGGTGTGACTGTTGAGGCTATGCTATCTTGCTTGCTGTATATTGCATCGAGCAAGGGCGATAACCTGGGGCTGGGATACGTTGTCGAGAAACTCAAGGGACAACCCCAGGAAGGACAGGGTGGGATTTATCGCCGGATAGCTGAAGATGCTCCAGAGGAGATCATCGCCAGGCTGCGGTCCTACATCGAATATCGAAGTTTTCAAAACAGAGACTGGAGAGTGGCTATGGGGACACCCTCCACAGAGAAAACCCTGGAGTTGCTGGAGCACCTGGGGGTTGATTCGTCGCAATTTGGCAGCCAGGACGAATGGGGGTAAAGAAGATTCCGTGTTGCTATGATTGTGATCACGGATTTTTGAATCACCGATTTAGATTCCTGATATAATTACATTTAAGTGTAAGTATCCAAACGATGACCAAAAAGCCTGGAAAAGGGTATTTTCCAGTATAATTACATTTAAGTGTATTTATAGAAATAACTGCAATTCGCCGTAAGAAAATTAATTATAAAACTGGCTGAAAAAGGCGAATTGCTTAAGCAAACCACCTGGGATGAGATTGAGGTTATAAAGTTACTTTTGGCGGTTTGCACTGAATTGGCCTGAAAGAGGCGAGAGAAGGGTGTTTGCTGCCCCTTGGCTTGTTCGTGAGGGTACCCGGCGTTGTCTGGCGAGTCCTTGAGTGTGGCTGGTTCCAGCAGACTCTGATGTGATAAATGGTGCTGTTGTGATCGATCCAGAATCGCTAGAAACCGAATTGCACACGCTGTATTTATCCGATATAGTATGGGGGGAATTGAAGCGGCGGGCAGTGCTGGAGGGTAGTCATTCTAGCAAGATCACCGATTACGTGCTACGAACGTTCCTGAAGTTTATGCCGGCTCTCAATCTGCCTCACCGTCGCAGGCGGGTAAAAACCCAAGAGAAGCTCAACCGGCGCAACCTCCACCTGCAGAAGGATACCTGGCAGAGGATCGCTGAGATAGCCCAGGAGAGGAACTATTCTGTCTCAGTTCTGACCGAGTACCTGCTGCGAAGATATCTTGGTCTGGTAATCACGGATGATTTACGGCCCAGGCCTTTGGGCAAACGGCTTTCTATGGCGAGATGGAGGCTGCATATCCCACCAGGCTTGTGGCCCCACTTTCAGGAATACGACCCCGCTCGGCTGGATATGAAAAGAGATGCTGATCTGATCATCCAGCGCACGCTGGAATTTGGCACCTGGAATGAGGTTCGCTGGCTGTTTGCCGCGTATGGCAGACAGCGTATTGCCGCCTTCTTGCGCCAATGGGGCGAGCGCCAGCTCTCTCAGGTCACTTTTAATTATTGGCGCAGGTTGTTGGGGATAAGTAATTGGCAGACTTCACCCTTCCCAACCGCAAAAGGTGAGCTATGGGACAGATAGAACTCCCCGATCCTCATTGGGAGGCGCTCACCCCTGAGACGCAACAGGCCTTCCACAAAATTGCCGGCCTGGAGTTTATCCAAAGCTTCTATCTGGCCGAGGGAACCGGACTGGCGCTGCACCTGGGGCATCGCTTCTCGGTCAACCTGGATTTCTTTTCCTCTCAGAGAGAAGCGGTAGGGGTGGACCAGCGCACCATCCTGAGGGAGACGTTCGAAGATCCATCCTTATCCATCACCTTTGATAAAGATGCTACCTTTGTAGCCACCTGGCGAGGTGTGGGGTTGAGTTTCTTTCGGCTGCACACTTATCCGCTGGTACAGCCTACCTTGCTGGTTACCGGGGTGCGGTTGGCGAGCCTGGAAGAAATCGGCGCCATGAAACTGGCCGCCATCATCGACCGCGGCACCCGCAAGGATCTTGTAGATCTTTATTTCATTCTTCAGAGGGCGTCGATCGAGAGCCTGTTCCGGGTGGCTGCGATGAAATATGCGCGCGTGCGCACATTCGCCATCAGCGCCACGCGCGCCCTGGCTTATTTCGAGGATGCCGAAGCCTTACCCATGCCACGCATGATCGACCGCACGCCCTGGGATACCATGAAGCGCTTTCTGGAGCACCAGGCGCTGGAGGTCGGGCGCAGGCACTTGGAAGACTTGTGGGAGTTAGAAACCAGGCAGGGGTAAGGGTCGGCAAACCAGAAGGGTTGAATCTTACCACTGTTATTCGATCTTACTCACGGTGGAGAATAGCTCATGGCTCAAAATCTAAAATTACAGCTACCCTCTGATCTATACGCAGAAATCGAGAGCTATATCAAAGCAGAGGGATTGTCCTTCGAAGAATTTGTCCTCTGGTCAGTGAGTGAAAAGGTGGGGGAAATCCGCGAGAGGCGGCAGGTGAAGAATCTAAAATATCTAAAGCCGATGTTGCTAGACCTGACTATTCAGAAATCGGGATCCGAAGAAAAGATGCCGGCGCTGTCCAATTCAATGACCCCAAAAGACAAACCAGAGAAAGGACAACCGATGGCGAGGGACCCTAAACGGCTTCTCACCGCCAAAGAAGCGGCTAAAATTCTTAGCATCAGCAACACAAAGATGTACCATATGATGCAGGTTCGCGAGATTCCAGTGGTCAGGTTCGGGAGGTCTGTCCGACTCCGAGAAGAAGACCTGGATGAATTTATAATTCGGCAAAGGGAACAGAATTGAGCAGGGATAAGCGATGATTAAGATGCGCAGGGTGAAGGTGCTATTTGATCTTGACCAGTACCAAAAGCTGGCTGAAATTGCCCGACAGAGCGGCACTAGCATCTCCTTCCAGGTGAGGCTGGCCATTGACCAATGGATGGCGAGACAGAGTGACAGGCAGCCAAAGATCGATCCAGCTGTAGGCGTCGATCGATCGGAAGATGAACGCCATGAAAAGCCGTCTCCTACCGTTTCTGATTGTGTTGACTGACGAATATAGAATAACAGTCCCACTTCATTTGCTTTCTCTTGCAAATTCTTGCATCACTTGATATGCTTGCGCCGTTGTGACCGGTGAAAACTGGAGATAGGCCGAAGGGAAAACAGACATGTCTATCCGTGTTGTAATAATCGAAGACCATCCGCTGATGCTGAAAGCGATCTTAGCAGAGCTTGCCCCCCAATCAGGCATCCAGGTGGTGGGGTCTGCAGAGCATGGGTCGGAACTACCGCGGCTTGTCCGGGAAAAATCGCCGGACGTGGTAATCTTAGACCTGGGCATGTCCTCAGGCAACTTCGAACCCATATCCGCCATACACTCGATCCTGCAAGAATATCCCCGCTTACGCATCCTGGTGCTGACCGGCTATGACGACCAGGCTTATATCCAACAAAGCATTCAGGCCGGTGCATATGGATATGTATTAAAAAGCGATGACCTATCCCTGATCTTGCCCAAGGGGGTGCGCAAGGTTTACGAGGGAAAGCGCTTTTATTCGGAAGAGGTCATCGATAAGCTGTTCGACGCACAGCAGTCCCAGGCAAGCAGTTTGAGCGAGAACGAGCTGGCTGTATTGAGGCTGGTCGCCCAGGGTCTCTCTAATGCAAGCATTGCCAAAACAATCAATGTCTCTGAGAAACGAGTTAGCAACATGTTGTCCGGCATCTATGCCAAGTTAGACCTCCACGAGAGCAACGCGATCCATGTGCGCATCGCCGCGATTAACAAGGCCCGCGAATTGGGTCTGCTGTCATACGACTGACGCGCACGGGACATACGTCCAGCATTACGCGGGACATATGCCTCTCGAAAAATCACCAGGTTTGATATAAGATATCATTCAAGCAGGTAAGCGGTTTAGGTAACGCCTGAGTGGGCTGGCTATACGGGCCACGATTCCCAGCATGGCGAAGAGCCTTTGGGGAATTTTTACCAGGCCCATAAAATTTGCCGCCTGGCCTTCGGCGACCTAAGAACAGTGATTTTTTGTAATGGGGTTTCCGTGTACGCAGAGCATCCGCGAATAATCATAATCCTGACCAATCCCAGGGGGCAGGTCGTCTTCTCAATACTCACCCTGGCCGCCATCATCCTGTTCAACATGTTCTTCTACATTTACTGTCCAAATGACGGGATGGTAGTCTACCAGGAAAATCCTCTGGGAGGGGTGTCCCAGGTTTATCCTGGTGGCCCCGCCGATATTGCCGGGGTAGAGGTTGGCGACCGTATCCTGGCAATAGCGGGCAAGCCGGTTGCCCCGCTGCGCAGTGAGCCGCGTTACCCGCCCGGACTGCAACCCGGCGATGTAATCGAGTACGAATTGCAGCGGGGCAACGAGCGAACAATTGTCTCAATAACCGTTGGCAACTACCTTGATAATCTCCCTTTGCTGGGCTCGTATCTGGGCACACAAATTCTATCCCTTTTCTTGTGGGGGGTGGGTCTGGTGCTGGTATTGTTTGTTCAGCCAGATGACGTGCGCGCTCGCCTGCTCGGCCTGGGATTCTTGCTGGCGGGGCTGACGGCAGCCGTGGGAGGGGCAAGCGGGTGGAACAGCTTCTGGGGGGCGAATACCATTCAGCAGGTTTTGTTGTGCCTGTTAGCGCCACTTCTGGTTGCGGCTCATCTCACCTTTCCTGCAGTCAGCTTTGGTAGATACAGAAGAGGGGTCATTAACAATGTCTTTGCGCTGGCCGGTATGTTGGCGTTGCTCGTCATGTTCAACGACTGGCTGCGGAGGCCGCTGGGATATGATTTCTACGAAATCTATGGAATCAACCTGCGCCAGTGGGTGCTGGTCTTTTTCATGCTCTCATGGAGCGTTTCAGTTGCTCTCCTGCTGCGCAATCGCTTTCTGTCCAACGACCCGCTGGTTCGCCGCCAGACAGGGATTATTATCTGGGGCATGGTGCTTGGCATCGGCCCGTTCTTTGTCTTCACTCTGTTGCCCTACCTGCTTTTGGGCGAAGAATACCTGACCGGCACTTATACGATCCTTTTTCTGATCTGTCTGCCGCTGGCGTATGCGTATGTTGTTTTTCAGCACCGGCTGTTGAAGGTCGATTTTATCATCAATCGTATCGTGGTCTGGTTTATCCTGGTTTTGCTGGTCTTTATTAGTTCTGTGCTGATTTTTAGCGCCCTGGTTGCTGCTTTTGATCTGCCTCCGCTCTTGCCACTATACGGGGGACTGGTAACTGTGCTGATTGCCCTGCCGGTTACCGCCCTGTCGAAAGCGGTTCAAGCACAGGTCGACCGGGTGCTGTACGGTGGGCATTATGATTATGCAACGGTGACCTCTTCCCTGGCCAACCAACTGGCACAGGCGCTGGACCGCCACAGGCTGGTTGAGCTGCTTGCCCAGAATATGCCGCAGCAGATGGGGATCCAGCAGGCGTCTCTGTGGATCAGCAATGGCAGCCGGTTGGTGTATGGGGCAGGGCAGGAAGAGTCGGAGACCCGCTCGCTGGATGATCATCTGTGCAAAGAGCTGCTGGAGCGGCGCAGCCCGCTGAGAACAGCCCAATTATGGAGTCTCCTGCCGCCCGCCACACAGGCTGATTGGGCGGAGTTCGATTGGGGGGAGGTGTATGCGCCGCTGATCTTCAAGGAGGAGTTGCGAGGCATCTTGATCCTCGGTCGGCGTGCCGGCGGAGAGGTGTACAGCAACCAGGACCTGCGCATCGTTGCCACAGTAGCTGAACAAGGGGCGCTGGCTGTTACCAACATACTGCTGGTGGAGCAATTGCGCGGGCTGGCGCAGCACTTGGTGCGTTCGGCTGAAGAGGAGCGCAAGCGATGAGCCCGCGATTTGCACGATACGGTCCTCCAGGAACTGTTTTTCATCAAGCAAGGCTTGTACCGGGACCCCGCTGCTCCTGATCTGGTGAATTACCTGGAAGGAAGTATCCAGAACCTGCGCCGGGCTATCAAAGCCCAGCGGCCTCCACTGCTCGATGGGGGACTCCCCCTGGCGTTGCAGGGGCTGGTGGAGGAGATGCAGAAACTTGCCGGCCCGCCGCTATCCATCACCTGGGCAAGCGACCTGGACGGAACGCTGGGGCTAAGCGATGAGCAAGCCACCTCGGTCTACCGGATTGCCCAGGAGGCGCTGAGCAACGCTCTCAAGCATGGGAATGCCCGGCATATCGAGGTCAGGCTCGAGCAAGCCACGGACCGGTCCATACGTCTCTTGGTCAGCGACGATGGGGTTGGAGCGCCTTTGACCAGCGAAGGCGACCGTCAGGGTCAAGGCCACTTCGGATTAGTCCTGATGCAAGAGCGGGCGCTGATGATCGGTGCCAGGCTGCATATCCAGGCTGCTCCGGAAGAGGGCACAACGGTTGTGCTGGAGGTGGTCTCGTTCGACAAATGATCTATAGGTTCCTATATGCTCCCCTCTCCAAAACCTATGCAAATCTGTACATGACAGATGTACTGTTTGGTTCCTGCTTCAGCGAGCGTTGCCCGAAACCAGGTCTTACATGCTCTCCACAGGCGTAACTTTCGG
>JBFYSV010000069.1:0-3560 GCA_041301185.1 Anaerolineae bacterium | reverse complement strand
CATTAGCTGAAATCCGCCAGATGGTCAATCAGATGTTGGAAAAAAATGCACCCTATCTCCCGGCCTTCAAGCAGATAAAGGTTTAATAAGACAAATATCCGGCAGATACCAGTTGCTGTATCACGGCTTTAACAAAGTCCCTTGACAAGTAGAAAAAGGTCTTCTTCGGTATACTTTTGTTTGCTCAAAACCAAAGAAACCGGAGAAGACCTCAATGGATTATACCGAACTTGAGCCACAACAAGAAGCATACCAGACTGGCATCATATACGATCTCAAAAGCTTATTTGCGTTATTGCTACGAGTCACCGATCCTCGTCATGCTCGGGGGAAGCAGTATCCGTTGGAGCTTCTGTTAGTATTGATCCTCTTAGCCAAGCTGTGTGGTGAAAACACGCCCAGCGGGATTGCAGACTGGGTGACCTACCGGATCGATGCACTGGTGGCCATGAAGCTCCTGCCCAAGCCCAGGGCCCCTTGCCACATGACCTATCGCCGGGTTCTGCAACTGATCGTGTCGCCGGAGGAATTGGAACGTTTGTTGAGCGAGTATCATCAATCCTGCCTAGAAATGGGTACGGAGCTTGTCTTCAGTCTGGATGGGAAAACCGTGAAAGGGACCATTCCTTCTGGAGAAACTCGTGGCACTCACCTGTTGAGCATCTATGTGCCCGGACAGGGGCTGGTGTTGATGGAAGCCAAGGTGGATCAGAAGGCGAATGAGATCGTGGTTGCACCGGAAATCCTGAGACAAGTGAGTCTGGAAGGGGTGATTGTAATCGCAGATGCGATGCACACTCAACGAGAGACTTCCCGACAGGTTCTGCAAAGTGGTGGTGATTATGTCTGGATGGCCAAAGGCAATCAAGCCCGTACGCTGTGGGCGATCCAGAAGTTGTTTGTGCACGAAGCAGTCAACCTCAAGAACGGAGCGCCTCTCTCCAAAGACATCCGCACAGCCGAGACCGTCAGTAAAGGCCATGGGCGAAGAGAAAAACGCATCCTTTGGGCCAGCACTGAGTTGAACGATTATCTGGATTGGCCCGGAGTTGCCCAGGTCTTTCGGATTGAGCGAATCATATGGAATGATAAGTATCGAGGCTATACCCGCCAGCTGGTCTATGGAATGACTAGCCTCTCGCCCGAGAAGGCGTCTCCTAAAAGATTATTGACACTGGTTCGCCAGTATTGGGAGATCGAAACCGGGTTGCATTACCGCCGGGATGTGACCCTGAAGGAAGATGCTACCCGTTTGACCCTCGGAAATGCCGGTCACATCATGGCGATTTTGAATAATGCGATCATTGGGCTTTGCCTGCAAAATGGCTATCAAAACCTCGCTCAGGCCCGCCGTTTGTTCAATGCCAGGCCTGATTTGGCTTTTGACTTGCTCCGCCTGGAAAAAAACCATTCTTGTTAAAGCCGTGGAACGCCTATCCATTTTTTTGAGTTATGGAATATCTTATGCTAGAATCAGTTCTATGAAAATATCCCTGCTTCACCTGGAAACCCGGCTTCAACATCTGATTGAAGGGACGGTTGGGCGCCTCTTTCCTGCGATCAGGCGCCCCGATCTGGCTTCGCGCCTGGTTGAAGCCATGCATGCCAGCAGCCGCTCCGGGCCAAATTCATCCTTCGTCGCCCCGAACTCATATATCCTGGCGCTCAATCCCAATGACGGCAGTCCTCAAAATACCCACCCTGAAAATCTTGAAGAGTTGACCCATTTTGTCAAGGAAACCGGTCTTGAGGCTGGATACACCTTTTCTGGACCAGTAGTGATCCGCATCGAAAATGACCCTCGGGTTCCTGAAGGCGAAATCCGGGTGTATGCCCAGGACAGCCTTCTGGATCTCACCCCGACAGAAGGCGTGCTGATCGATTATGAAGAGACTGCCGTGCCTCAGAATGCCTTTCTCATTGTCGATGGCACAGACATTATCCCATTGAAACTTCCGGTCATGAATATTGGCCGCCGGGCTGACAATCACCTGGTGCTTCAAGACCAGCGCGTCTCCCGCCTTCATGCTCAGCTGCGCGCCGTTCGCGGCACCTACATCATATTCGATCTGGACTCATCGCTGGGTACCCGTGTCAACGGTCGCCTGGTACACGAACAGGCTCTAAAACCGGGTGATGTGATTTCAATTGGCAGTGTCCCCCTCGTTTACGGCCAGGACCAGGTGGGAGATACAGCAGAGCTGGCAAAGATCGATTTTAAAAGGTGAGTGCTTACCTGTTCTTGATTCTACGCCTGGCAATGGCTTTGGCGTTGCTGGCATTTTTATTTTGGGCATTTTGGAATCTTTGGAGCGACCTTCGCCTTCAGAGTAAAAAAGCCGGCGAACTGCGCGCGCCTCAACTGACCCTGACCCTAGAGAATTTGCCTTCGATCACAACCAGCTCTACCCAGGCCGAGATCTATATGGGTAGAGATGATGCCTGCGAGTTCCATTTCGATAATGGAACCCTATCTGCCAGGCATGCCCGGTTTCTCTATCACCACGGGCACTGGTGGATTGAGGATTTACACTCGTCAAATGGTACATATATAAATGAAAACCCTGTAAACTCACCGGTTGTAATCACCAGCCAGGACCAGCTCCGTTTTGGTGAGCTTGCTTTTAATGTTAAAATCGAGTGACTACCATCCACAGGATGATTGAGGAGGTTCTATGTTAGAGACAGTTGAGCTGGCGGTGATTGGGGGAACCGGATTGTATTCGATGCCCGGTCTAACCAATCTTGCTGAATACGACCTGGATACGCCCTTTGGCAAACCCAGTGCGCCTCTGGTCGTCGGCACCCTTGATGGAAAGAGGCTTGCTTTCCTGGCCAGGCATGGTCGTGGGCATACGATCCTCCCAAGCGAGATCAATTTCCGGGCAAATTTTTATGCATTAAAAATGCTTGGTATCACCCAGGTTATCAGTGTCAACGCGGTTGGCTCCTTGCGCGAAGATTATGCACCAGGAGACCTCGTCGTTCCGGACCAGGTTTTCGATTTTACCAAAGATCGCAAACGAACCTTCTTTGGCGAAGGGCTGGCAGCCCACATCAGCAGTGCTGATCCGTTTTGTCCTGAGTTATCCCATTCTCTCCTGGAAAGTATTCAGGACACAGGGGCCACAGTCCACCTGGGGGGAACTTTCCTGACAATTGAAGGTCCTCGTTTCTCAACCAAGGCAGAATCCCAGGTTTTCCGGGCCTGGGGAATGTCCATCATTGGCATGAATACTGCCCCCGAGGCATTCCTGGCACGGGAAGCTGAAATGTGCTATGCAGCCATGGCCCATGTAACAGATTACGATGTCTGGCACGTGGTCGATGCCCCGGTCACCGTGGACATCGTGATCCAAAGACTGGCTAAAAATGTTGATATCTCGCAGCAGGCGATACGCAATCTCGTAAAAAAATCCAGGGATGTACGCCATTGTGCCTGTGGGAGCGCGCTTGAAAATACGATCATCACCCATCCCGATGTGATCCCACCTGAAACCCGGCAAAAACTTGCTATTCTCGTCGGGAAATACTTGAAATAAACTATTGAGAAGCACAAG
>JBFYSV010000068.1:0-3671 GCA_041301185.1 Anaerolineae bacterium | reverse complement strand
ACAAGGTGGAGTGGGAGCCGCGCAAGATGCTCGGCCAGCTCCAGAACGGCGGGGTCGCCCTGGCCGATCTCGCCATCTCGGCCCACACCAACCGGGTGGCGGTCAGCGACGGGCACCTGGTGTGCGCCAGCCTCGAGCTGGAGCGCCCTGCCTCCCCCGCCGAAGCCGTCCAGGCCCTCGCCGGGTACCAGGCGCCGCCCGCAGCGCGTGAACTGCCCTCCGCGCCCCGCCCGGCTATCCTGGTGCGCAGCGAGGCGGACCGCCCCCAGCCCCGCCTGGATCGTTGGACCGGTTCGGGGATGACCACGGTGGTCGGGCGAGTGCGCCGCGACCCGCTGTTCCATATCAAGCTGGCGGTGTTGTCCCACAACACCGTGCGCGGCGCGGCCGGCGGCTCCATCTACAACGCCGAGCTATTGCTCAGCCAGGGCTATCTTGCAGGAGTTCAGGCATGGAACTTGAGATAAGATCATTTGGCCTGGCAAGCGCGGCCGAGTTCCTGGAGGACCGGATTCTCTACCGCAGCCTGCAACCCCTCCAGCCTGGATTGCCGGGGCTGGAGGCGTGCATCGCCGAGCTGGGCCTGCTGGCGGGGCGCACCCCGCGCAAGCACGAGGCCGATTACGCCCGGGTTGTCACCCATATCCTGCAAGCCGCCCAGCGCCTGCGCTTGCCCGGGCAGCCCATCCGGTCGCTCATCTACATTGGCGATAGCGAGCTGCTTGACAGGACCGCCTTTGCCAACCTGTGCCATGTCAGCGGCTGGCGCGGCTTCGCCTTCATCGGCGACGAGACCAGCGACCCGCCCCAAACCCGCCAACAGCCCCACCCGCCGGGCGAGGTGTACCTTGCCAACCGCTGGTCGGCCCTGGCGGAGTTCGACCGCTACTGCGCCCGCAACGGCTGTCCGGTGGATGCCCAGACCGCGGCGGTCATCGACCTGGACAAAACCATCCTGGGCGCCCGGCGGCGCAACGCCCAGAGCATCGACCGCGCCCGCTCGGCTGCCATGCAGCAAGCCCTGGCGCAGATCATTGGCACTGGCTTTGACCCCGCCCAGTTCGAGCTGGTCTACCGGACCTTTAACCAGGCGGCGTTCCATCCCTTCACCAGCGACAACCAGGATTACCTGGCCTATATCTGCCTGGTGATCCTGGCGGGCTGGACCTCGCTGGCGAGCATGCAGCAAGCCGTCCTGCAGGAGGAGCTAGAATCCTTCGAGCAGCTCATCCAGCAGGTGGAGGGGCGCAAAAGCCGCCTGCCCGCCGGCGCCGCCGCGGCTCACGCCCAGGTGTACGCCTGCGTCCTGGCGGGCGACCCGACCCCTTTCAAGGCTTTTAGGCGCTGGGAGTACACCGTCACCGCGGCAGCGATGGGCAGCCTGCCACAGGGGGCATTCCTGCCGGCCCTGCTGGATGGGGAGATCACCCTGACCCAGGAAGTGCGCCAGATGGCCCTGGAATGGAGCAGCCGCGGCGCCCTGGTCTTCGGCCTATCGGACAAGCCGGACGAGGCCTCCCTGCCCACCCCAGAGCTGGCAGCCCAGGGCTGGCAGCCCCTGCACCGCACCCTCACCCACGCCGTGGGGCGGTCGTAGAGATTGAACCGCGAAGAACGCCAAGGCGCGAAGAGACCCTTGGCCGCGAATTGGACGAATTTAGCGAATGAAAAAAACAGAACCACGAAGAACACAAAGAATCACAAAGAGCACTAAGATTTTATATATTTCTTTGTGCATTTTCGTGCCCCTTAGTACCCTTGGCGGTTAAAGGTTTTCTCTGCGCACTCTGAGACTCTGCGGTGAGATCTGCCCTTTGCAGTTAAAGGTTTTCTCTGTGCTCCCTGTGGCTCTGTAGTGAGATCTGCCCTTCGCGGTTAATATCTCTTCTCTGCGCTCTCTGCGTCTCGGCGGTGAACAAAGCCCTTCTCTGTGCTCTCTGTGGCTCTGTGGTGATTAAACCCCTCCAGGATGGATTCGAGCAGGGGTAAGAAATCGCTCACCCGCTTTAGGCGGATGACCCAATCCCACAGCGGCTCGAACTTCTTCCATCCGGCGGCATAGGCGAAGTGGCGCAGGCTCTCCCCCAGGCTGTCATGCGCCCGGGCGGAGCGGGCGATCGACCCCCAGCGGTAGAACTGGCGGTAGGCGCCTCGGTAACCGGCTTCCAGGGCAGCCCGGCTCATGCGGGCGGGGCGGAAGACGGCATGCCGGGTGTCGTACAGGTCCCAATCGGAAATGGTGATCCGCCCCTGGGCAGCCAGGCGCTCGTGCAGAACCGTGCCGGGATAGGGGGTGAGGATGTGGAAGGTAGCCGTCTCCACCCCGTGCTCGACCGCCCACCCCACCGTGCGCTCAAAGACGCTCTCATCATCGCTATCCATGCCGAACACAAAGCTGGCGTTGACCATCACCCCGTGCTCGTGCAGGCGGTGCACCGCCGCGGCGTAATCTCGGTTCAGGTTCTGGAATTTGCCCTGTGAGCGCAGGTTTTCCTCGCTGAGCGTCTCAAAGCCGACGAACAGGCTGCGCAGCCCGCTGAGGGCGGCTTTCTCCAGCAAGCCGGGCTGCAAGACGGACTGCACCGTGCCGGCAGCCTGCCACAGGCGGCCCATGCCGCGCATCCCGTCGAACAGCGCGGCCGCAAAGCGCGGGTTGCCGAAGAGGTGGTCGTCCAGGAAGTACAGGTGGCGCCCCGGCAGGCCCTCGATCTCCGCCAGCGCCTGGTCTACCGCCTGCGTATAAAAGGATTTACCCCCTCTGAAGAAGGCTTCTTTGTAGCAGAAATCGCAGGTGTGCGGGCAGCCGCGCGAGACCACAATCGAGTTCGGTACCAGGTACAGGCGGCGCTGAATCAAATCGCGGCGCACCGGCGGCGACCCCAATAAGCTGCGCTCCTGCGAGCGGTAGATGCGCCCCGGACGGCCCCGGCGGTAATCGCTCAAGAACGCCGGCCAGGTGTCCTCCCCGGGTCCGATGAAGACCGTATCGGCATGGCGGACGGCTTCCAGAGGCAGCGCAGTGACGTGCAGCCCGCCCAGGCAGACATGCACCCCGCGGCTGCGGTAGTGGTCTGCGATCTGGTAAGCGCGATAAGCAGAGGTGATATATACCTGGATCACAACCAGATCGGGCTGGTCGTCGAGATCCAGGGTCTCCACATGCTCATCCTGGAGGATCACCTGGTCGCTTTCATCCAGGTAGCCCGCCAGGGTAGCTAGCCCCAGGGGCGGGAAGAGCGAGTACTTGATCGGGCGCCAGAAAGGGCTTTTCGCCTAGGTCAGCGCCGGTAAGATCATCTTGACTTTCAAAAGAGCCTCCTTTGATAGCCTTTGCGAGGGCAACCTGAATAAAATCATTTCGTGAGATAATCACATGGGCAGTGTAGCAAAAGAGCAGCAGGGCTTCGACCTCTTGAGTCCGGAAGTTTAAGCACCTGAGTGCTTGCAACTACCCTTCACTATCGGGTATGCTATTCTGAGGGCGGGGTATGCCCGCCGCTATCTTCAGGAGGTTTGTATGGCATACACCATGGAAATCCAGGCAAACAAGGACGACCCAGAGCAGCTGGAGGCGCTCTTCCAGGCTGCCCGGCGCCAGCACGAGACAGCGGCTTTCACGGCGGACCTGCTGGCCTGCTATACCGCCGAGCCGGACAACCGGCTATACGCAG
>JBFYSV010000008.1:0-3077 GCA_041301185.1 Anaerolineae bacterium | reverse complement strand
GTTCGTTGATCCCGCTGGCGCCATTCGCCCTGCTGCCAGTGGCCCACAGCATGTGGGTGGCTGTTCTGATCACTGCTTTGGTGTTGTTCGGTGTAGGTGCCTACAAGGCCCGTACCATGGTTGGTCACCCTGGCAAGAGTGGCCTGGAAATGGCCGTAATCGGCACGCTAAGCGCGCTGGTCGGCTACGCGGTCGGGGCGTTGCTGAAACTCCCGCCGGGTATGTAAGTTTTTGAGATAAGGAGGATGGTATGAGACGCCTGGTTGTTCTGTTCCTGACGGTTGTGGCGCCTGCGCTATCCATCTGTCTTGCTTTGCCGGGTTTGGATACGCTGGGCGACAATATCCTGGGCTGATTCCTGTTGGCGCTGGGGATTACCTACCCGTTTGGACAAATGCCAGTTCCTTCACAGAAACTGGCATCTGTTTTTCATGAAGCTACCGGGTTTTCTTAAAACACGTTAGGTTCCTTTCGCATGACCGCCTATTTTTTATCCATTTTTTGCGTTTTTGTACCACTATAGTTTACATTTGTGTAATTATTTGTTACAATAATAATGAGGTTTCAACATGGTAATTTAACGATCAATCCTGGAGGTAGCAACGTGACCGTACCAATCGAGCCAGAAGTTGGTGAACGCATCAAGGTGATTCGCATGAAGAAAGGATTGGCTTTGCGATCGCTGGCAGAACAATGCGATCTCTCGGCGAATGCAATCAGCCGGATCGAGCGCGGCGAGACTTCGCCGACCGTTTCTTCCCTGCACAAGCTGTCGCTGGCCCTGGATGTGCCAATCACGGATTTCTTTGTCAGCAAAATCATCCTCAGTGCGGTTCACGTGAAGAAAGGGCAGGGCATGAAGTATGAGAACAATGGTCTGACACTCGAGAGCCTGGGGACCGGTCTCCCGAACCAGCAGCTCGAGCCATTCCTTCTCAGCATTGACCCCGGCTCGGGAACGGTGGATGATCCAATCATACATTCCGGCCAGGAATTCGTTTATTGCCTGGCTGGAGAAATCGAGTACTACGTTGAAGATCAGTCCTACTGTTTAACCCCTGGAGACAGTTTGCTCTTGGAAGCCACGCGCCCACATAGCTGGCGGAACAGCGCGCTACAGCCTGCTACGATCCTTTTGCTCTTCCAGGCAACTTCTGAAAGCCACCTGGCCAGGCAAAGACATCTTGAATTGGAAGGTTCCTAATGGTTTATTGGCTTCTTAGCATGGGTAGAAAGATATGACAGAACATAATCGCAATCTTTCGGGTAAACGGATCGGTGTATTCGGAAAAGGGGGAGCCGGGAAGAGCACCATTGTTGTACTGCTGGCAACCGCGCTGCGTAAGCAAGGCTATGAAGTTTGTGTTCTGGATGCCGATTCGACCAACTTGGGATTGCCCCAGGCTCTGGGCGTCAAAGATCCTCCCCGGACCCTGTTGGAATATTATGGTGGCATGGTATTCAGCGGAGGGAAGGTGACCTGTCCCGTGGATGATCCTACCCGCCTGGAAGATGCTGATCTCCATATCGACGAGCTGCCGAAGAAATACTACTCCAAGAACGAAGATGGCATTCTCATCCTGAGCGCCGGGAAAATCGGCGCGCAGGGTCCTGGTGCGGGATGCGATGGCCCGATTGCAAAAATCGCCAGGGATGTGGTTATCGCCACAGACAATCAACTGGTCACCCTGATCGATTTCAAGGCTGGTTTCGAGGACTCAGCCCGAGGTGTGATGACGAATTTGGACTGTGCGATGGTTGTCGTCGACCCCACCATCGCTTCGGTAGAGATCGCAGCCAATCTGCAGCAAATGGTCGCACAGATTCAGCAGGATGTGTTGCCGGCAACGGCTCACCTGGAAAGCCCGGAAATGATCACTCTCGCGAATCGGATTTTTACTGATGCCAGGATCGAGGCTGTGTTCGTGGTTCTGAATAAGGTTGCCTCGCCGGAGGTCGAAAGTTACCTGCGGGAAAAATTAGCCAGCTATGCCATTGAGCCTATCGGCGTGATCCACGATGATTCGTCTATCCCACCAGCCTGGCTCAAGGAACAAAAGATATATTCTGCATCTGCTTTGCAGGACATCCAGGTTGTGGTTCAGAACCTGGAAGCGTTTGCCAATGACCGTTCGTAAGGTTTATTGTTTTCGTAAGAGGAGAAACGAAGATGTGCCAAGCAACAGTTTACTTGGACGGTGAAAAGATCATGGAAGATGTTCTGATCGTGGAGCCGTTTGCGGAGGGTGTGCGCCTGGTAAAACTTTTCGAACCAATCCAGGTGGTGCCTGCCATAATACGAAAAATCGATCTAATGAAACACCAAGTAATACTGGAATCGACAAGCGAAAGCGAGGTGGAAGATGAACGAATTAGAGAAACTGAGGGTCCTGATCCCCCACTGGATCGAACATAACCTGGAACACGCCGCCGAATTTCGCAAGTGGGCGGATCAAGCCGGGGATGCCGCGCCTGAGATACTGTCTGCCGCGAATGAAATGATTCAAGCGAATGCCAGCCTGGAAGCTGCTCTGGAGAAACTCGGTGGGAATCTGGATTATCACCAGATGCAAACGCTGCACGGATGACGGGCTACAGGCTTAGAAGATGAACCCCTTTTTTGCCGTTCTCTTGGCCAGTACCCTAGCTTGCCTGGTGACCACGATTGGCATCTATATTATTGCCAAGTACGAGAAATGGGGCAATCAAAACGCGATCTATTTTATGAGCTTTGCTGCCGGAGTTCTCATTTCCGTATCCTTCATTCATATCATCCCAAAATCCTTTGGCATGAACGCGAAGGCGCCGATCTACCTTTTGGTAGGTTACCTGGGGCTTTACCTGTTCAACCGTTTTGTGACCGCCTTTGTGTGCAATCAACACGAATGCACCGATCTTACGATCGGCATTATTCCGATGATCGGGATCGGACTGCACTCCTTTATTGACGGGATCATCTACTCGGTCACATTCAACGTAAGTATTTTCACCGGTGTGCTGACTGCCATTGGCATGGTGTTGCATGAATTCCCGGAAGGCGTGGTGACATTCTTGCTTTTGGAACGAGCCGGTTTTTC
>JBFYSV010000067.1:0-4033 GCA_041301185.1 Anaerolineae bacterium | reverse complement strand
CCTGGTATAAAGGATTTTGCAGGTGGTTGCTACCACAACCACCGATTGATAAGATAATAAACCTCCACCCCACCAAGATGCGAGGTTGGGTCTCATTGACGAAAATGGGAGACGCACATCTCGATCCATTCTGCCCTGACCTCGTTGGCGGGAATATTCACCCCAATAGGAGGCACTTCCATGAGTAAAAAGCGTTTTACCCATTTACGAGGCGAGCGTGGTCAAGCGTTCGCCGATCTCATCCGAGGCATTCCTTCGGAGCAAATCCTGTGCGTTTCCCTGGACATCAGCAAGTACTTTCACGTCGTCATGATTTACAACGGACTAGGCGAGATCGTGAAACCAGCCTTCGAAATCGACTTCTATCAGAACGGGTTCGATCAGCTGTGTCAGGCGATTGATCAAGCCAAAGCGGAAACGCAAGCCCGCGTCATTCTGATCGGTATGGAGCCGACCAGTCACTACTTCGAAAACCTGGCCCGGCATCTGTTGCAGCACCCTCAGCCGGTGACTTTGATCAACAGCTTTGCGGTCAAGCAGAACCGGGGCCAGCAGATGATGCACCGGGAAAAGACCGACCCGGTTGACTGTGGTGCCATCGGCGACTTGCTGCGGCGTGGCGAAGGCACGCCCTACCGACCTACTACCGGTATCTATCTCCAACTGCAGCAGCTTGACCGGGTGCGTATCAGCAAGGTCAAGATTGAGAGCATGCTCAAGAACCAGGTCATTGCTCATCTCGACCGTATCTTTCCAGGCTTAGTGATCCTGGGCAAAGCGGCCCGAGAGCGCTACACACCCATATTCCAGGTCAACTTTTGGCAGTGCCAGACCCTGCAACATCTCATCCGGGTTTGCCCTAATCCACACCAACTAGCCAGCATGACCCCGGAACAGCTCGTTCAGGCTTTCCGGGCTCAAAATTACAGCCTGGGGCGTAAATCGGCTGCCAAAATCATTGCTCAAGCTCAAATTGTGCTCTTACCGGATCCTGAACTGGTGGCCATCCGCGGCGAACTCCTGCAGCATGATCTGCGCTTGCTGGAAGTCGTCCAGACCCACATTGCGGAACTCGAGCAGCGCCTGACTGACTTAGTTGCCCAGACCCCTTTCCAGGTCTGGGTCCCACTCAAAGGCCTCAGTGCCGTTCAGGTTGCCAGTCTGGCCGCTGCCATCGGGGATCCCAGTAACTACACCCACGCCGGTCAGGTATTTCGCCGATCGGGTCTGGTTAGTGGTCGCAACGACTCCGGCAACCGCCAGCGTAAAGGTGAAGGCAATACCATTGTCAAGGTCGGTGATGTTTACCTACGCCGCGCTTTGATGAATGCTGTCACCACTATGCTCCTCCACCAACCCATCCTGGGTCGCTACCATCGCAAGCTGTCCCGCAAGAAACATTCAGGGGTCGCTCGCGTGGCCACGGCCCGCAAAATGGTCTCGATCCTCTGGGCCACTTTGCGGGATCAATATCCGGTCTCGCTGATCTCTTGTAAAGATACTATGAAAACAGCAAATGGGCCTCGTCCGATTTTGAACCGCTTCTTGTTAGCAATTATCTTTCCTTCGGTCACCCTATCAAGGGTGCTGCGCTGCGCTCCGCATTCCTGCGGGACGGCTGCGCTGCTCTCCGCCGCCCTTGACAGGGGCCCGACCTACGGAAAACGCTCCCGCAAATCGAAGCAATTCAAAATCTTTCCGTTCATCATGATTTGGAGAAAAAGGTCGCTTCTGGTACGCTCTTCATAGGAATAACCATAAAGGAGATGCTTATGTGCACAGAAACGACCCTTACCAACCAGTATAACCGATCCGCACCTTACCTTTATCTGGCATTTGAGTTGAGCCAAAACCAATGGAAGCTTGGCTTTACCATCGGTGTCGCTCAGCGGCCACGCATCCGCAATATTACCGCTCGTGACCTACACGCGCTTCAGCACGAGATCCAGGCTGCAAAGCAACGTTTTGGGCTGCCAGCAGATGCGCCAGTTTTGAGCTGCTATGAAGCCGGACGGGATGGCTTTTGGATCCACCGCTATCTTGCAAAGCACGGCATTCAGAACCTGGTGGTGGATTCTTCCAGTATCGAAGTCAGTCGGCGTGCCCGCCGAAGAAAAACGGACAAACTGGATGTCAACAAGTTGTTGGCCATGCTCATCCGCTATCACGGTGGTGAACATAAAGTTTGGCGGGTTGTCCACGTCCCCAGTGCAGCCGCGGAAAATGCTCGTCAACTGCATCGTGAACTAATGACCCTCAAAGCAGAACGCACCCGGCACAACAATCGCATCAAAGGATTGTTGATCAGTCAAGGTATTTCCATCGTGGTCAAATCCGATCTTCCCGATCACTTGGAAACCCTGCGACTTTGGGATGGGTCCAGACTGCCAGAAGAGTTGGTCGTGCGCCTGCAGCGCGAATACCAGCGCTGGGTATTGGTCAACCAGCAAATCGACCAGTTGACGACGCACCGCAAAGAGCTGCTGAAAACCTCGCAACAGCCCAGTGTGGAGCAGGTTCGCCAGTTAATGCGCCTCAAAGGCATTGGGGTCACCAGCGCTTGGCTCTTCGTGATGGAGTTTTTTAGCTGGCGAAACTTTCGCAACCGTCGGGAAGTCGGCGCTTGCGCTGGATTGACCAATGCACCTTATCAAAGTGGAGATACCAGCAGAGATCAAGGTATCGAAAAGGCCGGAAACCGCTTCATCCGTGCCATTGCGATTGAAATTGCCTGGAGCTGGCTGCGCTATCAACCCGAAAGCAAGCTTAGTCAGTGGTATCAGCAACGTTTCGGCCACGGCAGCAAGCGCCTACGCAAGATCGGCATTGTCGCCCTGGCTCGCAAGCTGCTGATTGCACTCTGGCGTTACCTGGAAACGGGCACCGTGCCCGAAGGAGCGCTCCTCAAAGCAGCGTGAAAGCTTGGAAGCCAGATCGCTCATTGGGAACATGCTCCCCTATCAGGCTGGTGTGAGTTGCCCGTAACAAGCACCGGGTTTCGAGAAGTTGTTTTCTCATAGAAACCGCTGTAAAGATGGGGTTGCTCATCACCCGTTTCCAGGTTCGCCCGCCAGCGAATGCAGAATTAGGTGTCTGACACACGGCTGTCAGCACGGAAAGCTTCCCCCGCTTTATCGGGGAAAGCTTCCCCCGCTTTATCGGGGATAGAAGGTTGTTGGAGGCTTGTTTAGCCCCACGCTTATGGAAACCGCCAGCCCTGGGATACCATTGCGCTGTTACTTAACGAGCAGATTACCGCTTCTTGGTACTTTCACAATCGTGGCGATCTCTTCTCGCTAAAAACTTCAATTCCCTTGCGAGAACGCGACCACTTCTCAACTGACCATCATCTTGGCCAGGCCTGGTTGGCTGGTTGTTGTTAAAGTACTTGACAAAATCGCTATCATAGAAGGTGCCATTATGTAATCTCAAACTGCTTCCGCGTCGCAGATCATGCTCTGCATCTGCTCTTCTGCCTGCCTGAACCACACCTTCCTTTTGGTGTGTCAGGACGGTCCGGGGGCCAGCCGGTCATGCCCTTGAGGCCTTGCCCTCGCCCTAAAGCTTGGACTGCCCCCGTACCGTGACCTGAACCCCTGGATAACGTAAGGTGAACTATTGCTTGCCACGTTCGCATACCAGGATAGGGATAACAGGTCCGTCTATCACTTGCTAGTCGCCCGACCACCTTGGTTGGTTTGAGCTCAGTCTTGCTGTTGGCTCTTGCAGTTCAGATTTCTTCTGCGACTCCAAGTTCTCTCTTTTTGTGAGCTGTCTTCACTCATTTTTTTGTAAAGGACTTGACATCTTGATAGTAAGCTTTGGGTACGGGGACCCCGCCCTGCGGAATACGCTCCCGCAAATCGAAGTGGTTCAGCCAAGGTATCTTCACAGGCTGGTGGTGATCTCCTTCGAGGATTGCTGGGAAGGATTGATCCAGACGGCTTCCGGTAACTGCGCTGGCAAGGGCAAGCCCTTCACAAAGCGTTCCGGAGTTTTCTCGTAGGCGAGCTGCAAGACAAGCTGGCGTTCC
>JBFYSV010000064.1:0-15634 GCA_041301185.1 Anaerolineae bacterium | reverse complement strand
CATCGGCAAATCCCATTGAGTCTGGCGGGCTGACACTGATCAGGCTGGCATCCGGTGGATCGCTGGGTATCGGACCAGAGTGGTAGCGCAGGGTCACAACCTGGTCAATCACATTGCCATTACGCAGATCGAAAATGGCAGGCGGCAAGTAATACGGATCCATTTCCGCGTTGTACCCCAATGCGTAGAAGCCAGGGCGCAGATATAGATCGATATTTCCGCTAGAATCCATCGCCATATCTTCGAAAGAAGATTCGATGGGCAGCATGCCAATGGCGCGGATAGCAGGCGAGAACCCGGCGTATGGTAGACCGTCGGGTGTGCGAATCTCACCCTCCAGGTGGTAGCCCGCCACCAAGTCGAAGTCGTGCACCAGGTCACTGCTCAGTGTGGTGTTATAGCTCTCGTATGCCAATGCCAGAGTAGATGGTGGGTGCACCCGGATTCTGATCCGGGCGGGCGGGGTGACACCGCCTGCAGAATAAGCGCCATCCGATCCGGTTGTAATCGTCTGGGCGCTCTCCTCCCAGATCACGCTCACCTCCACCCCCGCCACCGGCGTGCCATTGTGGCGTACAACGCCGGATACCGTTGCTGCCGGGGAAGCGGGGGATCGATCAGTTGCTGCCCAGGATTGCGAACCGACCAGCATCAGCGATATAAAAAGAAACAAGCTGCATATCAGGCCACTGATGGTGTTTGTTGTTTTCATGATTGGTTCTCCATTAGACCGCCTGTCTGGACCTGAAACGTTATCCAATGAGTTATTGAGTGTGGTCAGGGTATTATAGATAGATAGGCAACCAGATCCCGAATTTCTTCTTCTGTGAGATGGTATGTGATGCCGTGCTCATCGTCTGGGTTAGCCGTGGTCAGCACATCATACAGTGTGGCCGCGCTGCCATCGTGCAGGTAAGGGGCACTGCCATATAGGAAGCGCAGTGTGGGCGTGTCGATCAGCGGACCGAACCACTCGTCGGGAGCGTCAGCGGTGCCCACATCGTGGACTTGCAGGTCGGTGTAGAGCGGGGCAGGGTGGCATGTGGAGCACTGGGTTTGTGGCGACTCAAAGATCGCTTTGCCGCGCTGCTCAGCCTGGGTGAGATCGTGGGCGCGGGCAGGCACAGCCAGGCTGTCGATGTACAGCGCCAGGCAATCCAGGTCGTAGGATCGCCCCTGGTTGGGTAGCCCCAGCGTGGGGTGCATCTCCCCGGCGATCAGCCCGGAGCCGAACTGCTCGAAGCGGATGCTGAACTCGCTGTCCGCCGATTCGTCCCACTCAGCCGACCAGCGCAGCGGGTAGGTCTCGATCATCCCGAGCAGGCTGGTGGTGTTGCGGGTGATGATCGCCTGCTCGCCGGGCGGCACTTCCCCCAGGTATTGCAGCTTCCAGGTGCGCCCATCTTGCTCGCCCTCCACGTGGCAGGTGTTGCAGCTGATCCAGCGCGCTTGCGCCAGCTCAGGGCGGGCGCTGGAGAAGTACAGTCTTTTGCCGTGCAGCAGCGCCGGGGGCAAGGGCAGGGTGGTGGCAGTGATGACCTGTGTGACGGTGTAGGTATTGGTGTCGATTACGCTGATGGTGCCTGCCAGTGTGTTGTTGACATAGGCGGTGTAGCCATCCGGGCTGATCACGATCCCGCGCGGGTTATCGCCGACGGGGATGTTGGCGACACGGGTTGGAAAGAACGGGTTGCTGATATCGATGATCGAGATGTCGTTGCTGGCAGCGTTGACCACCCAGAGTTCCATGCCATCCTGTGCCAGGGCGACGTCCCAGGGCAGCCCAACCGGGCGGTCCGTTTCGGGCAGTGAGATATGTTCGCTGGTCTGGTGGGTATCGCTTTGCAGGTTGATCACCGAGACCTTGGGAAAAACACTGGTATCGAACTGGGTGTTAAGCCCCAGGCCGTTGGCCATCGTTTGGGGCAGGTAGGCGCGGCTGCCGGACGCGTTGACCAGCACTACCGGCGCCGGGGCGACATTGGGCCAGGTGGAAATCTGCACTTGTGCGGGTTGGGAAAACGATCTTGAGGGAGTTTCGGGCGAGTAGGGAGCTGACTGTACAATTTGTGGAAGAAAAGCCACATAAGGCTGGACATTCAGCACGGTGACGCTGCCGCTCAGCAGGTGAGAGACCAGCAAGCGCCGGCTATCGGGGGTGAAGGCCAGCCCGTACGGCCGGTCAGCCACCGCCAGGATGGCCAGCGAATCTCCGTTGGCAGCCTCTAGGAAGCGCACCCGATCTGTGCCCAGCTCGGATACGGCAACGAAACGCCCATCGGCAGACGCTACCACTCCTGCCGGGCGGTCGCCGACGGGTAGCGTTTGGGTAACGCTGAGGCTATCTAAATCAAGCACCGAGACCGTATCGGACCCGAAATTGGTGACGAACGCCCGCTCGCCTCCCGGCGAGACGGTCACGCTGCGCGGCTCTACACCAACCGTAACTTCAGCCAGCGGCAGTTGCTGGGCTGTATCGATGACGGTCAGCGAGTTCGAGTCGGGGTTTACTACCAGCAGGAACTCTCCAGCAGGGGTCAGAGCAATGGCAGAGCTGGCCAGTTTTGGAGCAACCGCCCGTGGCGCAGCAGCGCGCATTCGCCCCCCCGTCGTACCTGCCAGCAGGCAAGTTGATGCCAGGAAAATGCCGAGAATCAGACCAGACAGCTTTAATTTTATATGCCCCACCGGTCTAGCCTTTTATAACTGCGGGAAACAACCCCAAACCACGGGGACACAAGCCATCAGGCCGTGATGTGACAGGTAAGTAGAGCTTGTGCAGTTATAGTCTAGCAGAGATTGACTCGAGATTCAATATGAAATCCTGTAAGTATTTGTATCATAAGGAGTCAAATTATGGACCGCGCACGAGTATTATCGATCATCTAACCCTTTCGTTATTTGACCACCTGCCATAAGAACGGGGATCAGGTCTTTCTTTCTGTCCAAAATCCCCATTGCATCCATAGAGATCCATCCAGCAACAGTTTTCCTCCAATCCCTTCAATATTTCCATCGCCATTGTCCTACATGCCATCCGCGCAAGCAAATGAAAACTCCTGTACCGCCAGATACAGGAGTTTTCATTTGTTTACCGCCATATATTCTGTTTCAGCGCCCCTGGCGGGATTCGAACCCACAGCTTTCTGCTTAGAAGAGATTGGGTATTCGTATCAAACGTATAAAATCACCCTTCACTGTGTCAGATAGGTCGAATCTGATCGTTTGGTGGATCATTCACGCTCATTTTCTGGGCTTGATCTCCAATATTTCCACTCCATCCGAGGATAACCAGCTTGTTTGTCCTACTATTGTCTTACCATAGTGAAAGATAACCTAACTCCCATTGGAATAATCACACGGATAAACAACAATGATTTACTTGTATCTCTGAAATTCTGCCAGGCAGGGAAGAGTCCATACTCTAGATGATGAGGATTAATCTGTGCCATTCTGAGAACTCGAAATTTCACCGCCACTTTGAAATTCCTTATATCCGGGCTCATGTTCGAGTTCACAAATTCCCTCTTGTATTTCTTTCGAGGATCATTATAATAATGATTGGATATGATTGATTACGACTGATTGCGACTGATTATGGCGTCATTCAATGCCCTCTCTAGCTTTGAGCGTCAGCGTGAACTTACCCGCCTCATTGGAAAGGTGGGACGGCTCTCTGTAGCTCAAATATGTGAGCAGTTCAGCATCAGCGAGGCAACTGCTCGCCGCGACCTAGAGGCGCTTTCTGAACAAGGCTTTATACAACGAGTGCATGGGGGTGCAATCCTCATTCGCATGGCAGCTCCAGAAGAGCCTATCTTGCGCCGCAGTCACGAGCAAGAAAATGAAAAAGAGCGCATTGGTCGAGCAACTGCAACACTCATTCGGGATGGAGAGACTGTTTTCCTCGGTTCGGGTACAACTGTTTTACAAGTAGCCCAGCACCTGGTACCGCGCAATATTACAGTCATCACCAATTCCCTCCCAGTGATCAATCTGATGTCTGAAAGAGAAAATATCACCCTGATCGCCGTTGGAGGGATATTACGCGATAGTGAGCTATCATTCATCGGTCACATCACCGAGCAGGCTTTATCTGAAGTACGCGCAGACAAAGTCATCATTGGGATTCGCGCCATCAGCCTGGAGCAAGGGTTAACCAATGATTACCTGCCCGAAACCCTGACTGACAGGGCGATCCTGAATGCCGGGCGTGAAAACATTATTGTAGCCGACCACACGAAATGCGATGTAGTGTCCACAGCTTTTGTAGCCCCGCTCACCGCTATTACCCTACTGATTACGGATAATGATACAGATATGGAATTTATCGAGTCATTGCACGCGCAAGGCATTGAAGTGATCATTGCATAGCTTGTATCTACCCGACAATGTTTTGAATTAAGTTTGTTCAGAAAACGCAAGGCGCGTTTTAGAGACGGAGTGATAATGCCTTTTGAAAAATTCGCAACCTTTCGCGAGATCATGTCACAGACCGAAGCCTGGGCTCAGGCGCTGGAGTTGATCCAGACAGCACAACTATCAATAGCCGAAGATTACGATCAGGTCATCTTTACAGGGTGTGGCTCAACATATTATCTCTCCCTGGCTTCGGCAGCATTGTATCAAGAATTAACCGGCCGGGTCGCACGGGCTATACCCGGCAGTGAATTATTGCTCAATTCAAAGACCATATTGGCGGACCAAAAAATTCTGCTTGTAGCGATCAGCCGTTCTGGGACGACAACCGAAACAGTCAAAGCGGTTGAAAAATTCAAGGCGGACAAACTCGGGGATGTTCTTGTCATCAGTAACTACAATGAAGTTCTTTCACGTCTGGCCGATATCAACATCGTGATTTCTAAAGGGCAAGAAGAATCTGTCGCCCAGACGCGCTCCTTTGCTTCGATGTATGTAGCAGCGTCAGGATTTGCAGCGCGCATGGCTGGCCGAGCTGACTTGTTGGACCGCATGGCGTCCCTGCCAGAAATTGGCGAGCGCATTATCCAGGACTTCGAGCCTACTGCCCGTCAAATAGGCGAGAATGTCGACTTTGACCGTTTCTATTTTCTCGGCAGCGGTACCCGGTATGGATTGGCTTGCGAAGTCAACTTGAAGATGAAGGAAATGACACTCACCCACAGCGAACCGTTCCATTTTCTTGAATTCCGCCACGGACCGATGAGCATGGTCAACAAGAAAACCGTCGTGGTGGGGCTGGTATCAGAGTCGAATTTCAACCACGAGAACGCTGTTCTGAATGAGATGCGCGCCCTCGGAGGGAAGACCCTGGCGATTGGCGAATCAGGTGTAGACATCGTTTTCGACTCTGGTATCCCTGAAAGTGTGCGTGGCGTTTTATATCTCCCTGCCTTGCAGCTTATGGCATTCTATCGCTCGTTGGTGAAAGGGTTGAACCCCGATAGACCCAACAATCTGGTTGCAGTGATCAAATTGAATTTATAAGGAGGTGACCGTAAAAGATACTGGCAAAGGTTTCACAAAATTATATTCTGGTTGAAACAAGGAGAAAAAATGAACAAGAAATTGCTTTATGTCTTGAGCCTGATCATCATGGCTTCTATGGTACTAAGCGCTTGCGGAGGACAAGAACAACCCCCAGCTGCTCAGCCAGAAGTTCCTGAAGCAACTGAGGCTCCTGAAGCGCAAGAAGCGGCACCCGAACCGTTCGACCTGACGGTTTGGTATTGGGGTGAGCAGGAAGCACCTGGGATGAAGGATTTCATGGAATCTGCTGTCCAGGTCTATATGGAAGAAAATCCGCACATCACGGTCAATGCTGTGCTCCAGGAATCCGATTCTCTCTATCCTGCGTTCCGGGCAGCGGCAGAAGCTAAAGAGGGTCCTGATATCCAATTCTTCTGGGGTGGTATATTCACCCTGGAAGATGCCTGGTTGGGTAATCTGGCTCCGGTTAGTGACTATTGGAGCGAAGAAGAACTGGCGAACATCCCTGCCGGTCAGCGTGCTGAAACCTTCTGGGATGGAAAACAGTGGGGTGTGCCCTTCTATCAAATTGGGACATTCTGGGCATACAACAAGGAAATGTTTGCTCAAGCAGGTCTGGATCCTGAAAATCCACCAGATACCTGGGATGAATGGCTGAATGCCTGCGATTCACTGCGCGCCGCCGGTATTACCCCCATTGGTACAGGCTTCAAGGATGGCTGGTTGGGTGGTTGGATGGTCAGCTACCTTGGGCAACAAAACTTCAACAGCATCGACGATCTGATGGCTGCCATCCGCGGTGAGAAAAGCCTTACTGAACCCATGTATGCCGAATGGTGGGAGCGCTGGAAAGAACTGGTTGATCGCAAATGCTTTAATGACGATATTATGTCACTTGACCTCTATCAGGGGCAAGCCCTTTTCGAGCAGGAGATGGCTGCAATGACCAATCACGTCCAGCCCTACATTGCCGTATTAGAGCGCAATATGGGCAAAGATGTCGTTGGTATCATGCGCACCCCGGTCTATGGTTCCGGAGAATACAGCAACTCGATTGGCGTACCGGTGCAATCCCTGGCAATCACCTCCTTCTCTCCTCATAAGGAGGAAGCTGCCGAATTCCTGCGCTTCTTGCATCGCGAAGACATCATGAAATTAATGTATGACAAAGCTGGGGCTGTTACACCGGATTCACGATTCAAGCCCGAGTGGTTTAACACCAATTCGGATACCGCCATTAACAAGTGGACCAGTGAATATCCACTTTTCTGGTACCAGTACTACTACCCACCCATCTGGGAGTCTGAGGGCGCGATCGCCTTGGGACAGTTACTGGTAGCGGGCGAGCTCACTCCAGAGGAAGCTGCCACCAAGTGGCAGGAAATCGCCGATAAGAACCGGCGCGAGAACCCAGAGCAGCTTGAGAATTACACCAAGTGGGTCCTGCCCCCCGAAATGTTCGGGGAATAAACGATTTAGATTGTTATCGGGGCTGTCCAAAAGGGCGATGCGGCTTCTGGACAGCCCCCAACTTCATATCAACCCCTGTCAGTTATGGCTATCCGTTGTAAGCTGCTCTGAAGCGAGGCCGTGGTTATGCAGCAGTCATACCAGTCGAAATATACAGCTTATCTCTATCTTTCTCCTGCACTTCTCCTGATCATCCTGGTATTTGTCTATCCGGTCATTGATCTGATCCGGCGTAGCCTCACCAGGGTTGACGATGGAGTGATAAGCTGGACAGGTCTTATCGCTTACGAGAATGCTTTGCGAGATCCGATATTTTGGACCTCTTTCTTCAACAACTTGCGCCTGTTCATCTCCATTCCCATTCTGGTTGTGCTTTCACTGGTGTTTTCATCGCTCATTTTTGAACGAACGCGTGGCTGGCGCGTCTATCGATCTTTAGTGTTTATCCCCTATGTCCTGGCAATCCCGGTCGTTGGAATCGTCTTTAGCTATATTCTGCAAGCAAACGGCGTGTTCAATCAGATCCTGCGCTCCATTGGCCTGGATTCTCTGGCACGCGAGTGGCTCGGGTCATCTGCTACAGCGATATGGGCGATAATGTTTGTGGTGATATGGAAAGAACTGGGGTTCGGGATTGTTCTTTTTCTGGCAAGGATGAGTTCGATCTCTGAAGAGCTTTATGACGCAGCCAAACTGGATGGCGCTGGGTGGTGGCAACAGATGGTCTATGTGACAATTCCACAAATGACCGCAGTGATAGAGTTTTATATCATCGTCAATATGATCACAATGCTAAGCTGGGTATTTTCTTATGTCCTGGTAATGACGAAAGGGGGTCCGGGCAATAGCACCTGGGTTTTGGAGTATTTTATCTATCAGAAAGCATTCCCCTACAGCCAGATGCAGATTGCATCTGCAGCCGCTGTACTGCTGTTGATCTTTGCCCTCGCATTAATGTTCTTGCAAGCTCGGTTGCGTCGCCAGGCGGAAGGAGTGGAGGCTTAGCATGAAAACACCCACCTTTATCAACGTTCACCGGCTTAAGCGCTTACCTGCTGGCACGGTCAAGCAGCTTGCTCTTATCCTTTTATCCATTTTGACCTTGTTCCCACTTTATTTCATGGTAACCAATTCGTTAAAAGAGCGGGATGAATTCTTTAATAACCTGCTTGGTCTTCCCCAAAACCCGATCTTCGGAAATTTCACAAATATCCTCCAACACCCCAACCTGGGACGCTGGTTTGCAAACAGCATTTTGCTGACAACCGGTTCAGTCTTGCTCTGCACGGTTATCGCAGTTCTGGCAGCCTATGCTTTTGCCCAAATGAGCTTTCCTGGGCGCAATACTCTTTTCAACCTGATTACCCCTTTAATGGTGATCCCACCGATTGTTATGGTTATTCCCATGTTTGTTCTCTTCCGCCAGTTGCGTCTGGTGAACAATCCTGGTGGTCCACTGATCATCTATGCTGGTCTGATGCTGCCCTTCACCATATACCTGTTGCGCAACTTCTTTATTACGATTCCAAAAGAAATCCAGGACGCGGCCTTGATCGATGGCTGCAGCGGATTCCAGGTGCTGACAAAAATCTACCTGCCGCTCTCAAAACCAGCCCTGGTGACTTCAATCATTGTGAATGCTGTCTGGGTTTGGAACGAGCTACTGATTGCCCTGGTATTCCTGCAGACCGAAGAACTGCGCACTTTGATTGTCGGCATTACCACATCATTACAGAAGCGCTTTACATTGGATGTTCCCGCACTGATGGCTGGTTTGACGATAGCTACAATTCCAATTATTATCCTGTATATCATTGGCCAAAACGCACTCGTGCGCGGTCTGGTTGCCGGTCACGATAAATGAGTTTTGGACAAAAACAAACTCGGGCCGGAAGGATGATGGATATGCCTAAAACCATCGACGAATATGTGGCTGATATAAAAAAGCATATTCTAGAAGATATCATGCCTTTCTGGGACAAAAGATGCCTTGATCGCGAATATGGTGGCTATATTACCTGTTTCGATAGGACTGGGCAAATTACCAGCACCAATAAGTACATTTGGTTCCAAGGGAGACAGCTTTACACCTACTCGCTCCTGTACAACAGGGTCGAGAAGCGGAATTCATGGCTTGAGTTTGCCAAGGTAGGCTATGATTTCCTCATCCAGCATGCCTATGCAGGGAAAGGAAGATGGAACTTTGAGCTTACCCGTGACGGCAAGGTTGTAATCGGCACGAATTCAATCTATTCGGATTATCACGTTGCCCAGGGGCTGGCTGAGTATTTGCAGGCAATTGATTATGCAGATGATCGAGGGATGAGTATACTTGAGGACACCTTCGCTTCCATCGAAAAAAACACGATGGATACAGAATTTAAGGATATCTTTGAAAACACATGGAGTCCTTCCCTATTCTGGCATGATATGCACCTTACAGCGCTCAATACCGCTTTCATAACGGGACAGACCCTTGGGCGCAAAAGGGTGAAAGCATTTGAGGATTACTGCCTGGACAAGATACTCAAATGGTTCCTGAGGGATGAGAAGAAACTGGTTTTCGAAGCGGTTACCCGTGAGAACAAGCTGGACTTGACGCCAGTTGGGCAATTCATCAATCCCGGACACTCCTTAGAGTCGATGTGGTTCTGCCTGGAAACGGGTCGGATCCATGAAGACCCGGCAGTTGTCAAACGAGCCTTGCTGGGTGTAGATTGGACATACCGCGTTGGCTGGGACAGCGTTTATGGTGGAATATTTTCGTATCTGGAAGCCACGGGGCAAACTCCCGAACCTTTTGACTGGCATAAAGAAACGAATACAGCCTGGGACGACAAGATATGGTGGGTCAACTGCGAGTCATTGTGTTGTTTTGCCCAGTCTTATGCTGCCTCCCTGGACACGAAGTATTTAGTAATGTTTGAAAAGCAGTATGATTTCTGCATGAAACACTTCTACGATCCAGAATTCGGTGAATGGTATGAGCGCCTTTACAGAGACGGCACTGTAAAAGTCTCTGACAAAGGTACCCCGTGGAAGTGCGCTTACCATCTGGGGCGTTCGCTGGTTTACACAATCAGCGCTTTGGAGAGGAGCGGATAAGGGATGAATTTCCTGGAACGGGTAAATGCCATCCTGCACAATGAAATCCCTGATATGGTTCCTTTTGCACCTTATGACAATCTGCTCCCGAGAGGTAGCTTCGAACGCGAATTACGCAACCGCGGCATGGGATTGTGCAATAGGATATCCACCATTGGGGCATCCATGCCCAACGTGACTGTCGAACAACGCGTCGATGGCGATACCAGCCTGACCATCTATCACACTCCCGAAGGGGATGTGCATACCCGCAGCAAGGGAGGCCTGGGCAGAATCAACGATGCTCAGGTGGTGGAACTCGAAGGCATGATCAAGGATGTCAGCGATTATGACCCTGTGATTTTCATGTTGGAAGATACCGTCTTCCATGTCGATAACAGTGTTTATTACGATACTGTGCGTGATCTAGGCACCGACGGCATTGTTCGAGATTATGCACTGGATTACGAAGCGGCACCTTACGGAGCTACCCGCAGATATTTTGGAGAAATCAACAGCCTGGATCGCTGGGTATATGCCCAGATGGATTATCCCGACCATTTTGCGGCGTTATTGGAGGCACAAACCCGTAGGGATGAGAGACGCTTAGCTCTCATGGTAGATTCACCCGCGGAATTCCTCGGCTTGGGATGGCTCGAAGGTATCTGGGGCCCGGCGCAGTTTAAAAAATATGAGTTGCCTTTTTATCAAAAGTGGGTTCCATACTTACAATCCAGAGGCAAGATTTGCGCACTTCACTGCGATGCCACTAAGAGCATGAGGGCCTACAAAGATTTGATTGCCCAGGTCGGTTTCAAAGTAATCGAGGCGTTTACACCCCCTCCTGTAGGTGAGCTTTCGTTAGCTGAGGTTCGTCAGGCTTGGGGGAAGGATACCGTGATCTGGGTGAATTTCCCCGAGACGATATTCTATTCGGGCTACGAAGCGACCAAACAATTTACGATTGACTTGTTGCACAGCGACGCGCCAGGCTATAGGCTCGTCATCAGCTTCACCGAAATGGGACTTTGGGGTGCTTTGAATGATGAAACTGAAAAATTATTCAAAAACGGTACCCTGGCAATTATGGATGCCATCGAAGAACACGGGGAAGTGCCCATCCACACCCAGACATGAAACACACCAAACAATACGACATCCTCACCATTGGCGATATGTGTGTCGACCTGATCGTGACCGGCGACGATGTCGTCCCTCGGTTCGGTCAGTGCGAGAAACTGATTGGGGACTACGAGCTCGAGATGGGTGGTTCCTGCAATATCTTCGCTTGCCAGGCTGCCAAGTTGGGTCTGCGGGTGGGGATTATCGGCAGGGTTGGTGACGATGATTTTGGTCGGCTGGTCATGCGACGATTAGTCGAAAGCGGGGTTGACGTCCAGCATGTGATTGTAGATCCTTCCGTGAAAACCGGATTAGGCATAGCTCTCTGCCAGGGTAATGATCGAGCCATCCTGACGTATCTGGGTTCTCTCAACGCAATATATCCAGAGCAAATCAGCGATGATCTGCTGCGTTCAGCTCGGCATCTGCACCATGGAAGTTACTTTCTCCAAACAAATTTACGCCCGGCAATACCGGGCATATTTGCACGAGCGCGCGCTTTCGGCCTGAGCACCTCCCTGGATACCAACTGGGATCCAGAAGAAAGATGGAATGGTACTCTCCAACAGAGCCTCCAGGTAACGGATGTTTTCCTGCCCAATGAGCAAGAAGCAAGGTATATCAGCCGAACATCCAATGTAGATGATGCCATCCGCGTTTTTCAGGGGATGGGTGTCGCCGTTACCGCCGTCAAACGGGGCGAAGAGGGTGCGCAGGTTGTCTCAAAGGGCGAGCGTCACACCTGCGCCCTGCCAGCCACCACCGGTGGAGATAGTATCGGCACAGGTGACAGCTTTGATGCGGGTTTCCTGGCTGGTTGGATGCGAGGCCTGCCTCTCAAGGAATGCTTGCAAATCGGTTGTCATTGTGGCAAGGAGGTTGCTGCTCAGGTTGGAGGCATTCGAAGCCAACCCAATTGGGCAACCATCCTCCAATTAACCGGAATCAAGATCTGATCGCTAGGAAACTCTCTGTGAGTAAAAACGAAAACCTGGAGCAAATATGAATACGCTCGATTCCCGCCAGCGGCTTCTCCGAGCCATTGCACATCAGGATATAGACTACATCCCCTGCAGCTTTATGAGTTTTTCGATCCTGCGCAATAAACACAAGCAGGACCTCTTTAAGGTCGCATTGGCCGAACAGGAAATGGGTTTGGATGCAATGCTCTTCATCCCCACCCTATCTCGCTGGCAACGCCGCGACCACCCGGATTTGCGAGGGTTGCCGGTCACTTTTCATCCTGATGTAAAAATAAGAACATGGCAAGATGGTGACGCGCTCACGGGTAGATTATTCAAGGAATATCTAACCCCTGCTGGAAAACTAAGCACCAGTGTCCGCCTCTCAGAAGATTGGCCTCATGGAGAATTCATCCCTTTCATTGACGATTATCAGATTCCTCGAGCTGATAAACCCCTAATTACCACCGAAAATGACCTGGAACCACTGCACTATCTGCTGACCCCGCCGCTAGAAACGGATATTCTAGCTTTTGCACAAGAAGCCTCGATCGCCCGCTCTTATGCTGATAAGTTTAGGGTACTGCTGGCTGGCGGATGGGGGGTTGGAATGGATATGGCCAACTGGCTGTGCGGTATGGAAAACCTGATGGTCCTGATGATTGAGCAACCTCAATTTGTGAGCCAGATTCTGGAGATCATTCACCAATGGAACTTGCGCCGCATGGAAGTCATTCTCGCAGCGGGAATTGATCTGTACATCAGGCGAGCCTGGTATGAAGGGTGTGATTTTGTGATCCCAAAGTTCTTTCAGCAGGAGATTTTACCTCGCTTGAAAGCAGAGGCCGCGCTTGCTCATGAGCATGGCGCCAAATTCGGGTATATCTGTTCTAGCGGCACGAAGCCGATGCTGGATTTTTATAACGAAGCGGGTATCGATGTATTGATCGGAATTGATCCGATTCAAGGGACTCACACCTATATGGGGCTTATGAAAGAAATAATTGGGGAACGCGTATGCCTGTGGGGCGGTGTTTCTGCGGCCATTACGGTAGAACGTGGTGGTGAAGCGGAGATACGTTCCGCGGTGCGGCAAGCGCTGGAAACCCTGGGGCCAAGGGGAATGATATTATCTCCAGTGGATAATATTACCGTAGATGAACCAGGTACCTGGAATAATATTAAGATCTTCATTGATGAATGGAAATCTCAACGAGCATTCTAAAGGTTGGTGGACCAAATGATACACATCTCTATTGGCAAACTACGCGGGCTGCAGCAGATCTCCAATGCCCGTGGTACGATAACTGCGCTTGCGCTCGATCATCGTCAAAACCTGCGCAAGGCCAACCCTGCCTTCAAAGAGAACGAAGAACTGTCTCGGTTCAAAATCGATGTCACGTCTGTATTGGCCGAAAAGGCTACGGCTGTTTTACTTGACCCCGAAGTCTCTGCGGCTCAAGCCATTGCCCAACGGGCAATTCCTAAGGATATTGGATTGGTTGTTGCAATTGAATCCACAGGATATACGGGCGACGTAACAGCCCGGCGCGCGCAAATCATCCCCGGTTGGTCTGTGGAAAAAGCCAAACGCATGGGCGCCAGCGCAATAAAATTACTTGTTTATTACCATCCAGACTCGCCTACCGCGCAAGAGATCGAAGATTTCACGTCAAGGGTAGCGGAAGAATGTCAAAAGTACGATCTGGCGCTCATGCTCGAACCGTTATCATATTCGCTTGATGAAAACAATAAACTGACTTCTGAAGAAAAACGATATGTTGTGGTTGAAACTGCCAGACAGCTGACCCCGCTGAATGTGGACATCCTCAAAGCGGAATTTCCTTTAGATATCCAAGATAAAGACGAATCCACATGGATGAGGGCTTGCGAAGAAATATCCTCCGCATCCGTAACTCCGTGGATCTTACTCTCTGCCGCAGTTGATTATGAAACCTTCGTTCGGCAGGTTACAGCAGCCTGCGTTGCAGGTTCGAGCGGTATCGCGGTCGGACGCGCGGTATGGAAGGAAGCTGTAACAATGGAGAACAAAGAACGAAATACCTTCTTAAGCACGATTGGTAAAGAAAGATTATCCCGGCTCACGTCTCTTTGTAATGCGCTGGGCAAACCACTTTACGATTTCTACCAGTCTGAAACGTCCTTTGACTGGTATCAAAACTATTAGCCCGCTCTGTATCGTTTGAGCATGTTAGTCTGATATATATATTCCGCCTGACGATGCAAAGTTTGCTGATTGGAGTTGAATTTATGCCTGTGTTAGGGAATATGAAACGTGATCCCTCCCTTTGATATTCTGGTTGCGGGTGAAATCAACCCGGATTTGATCTTGGCGGGAGACGTAAAGCCTGAATTTAACCAGGTCGAGAAACTCGTTGATTCTGCCGCGCTCACGATCGGATCATCATCAGCCATCTTTTCCTGCGGTGCAGCTCGGCTTGGCTTGAAAGTGGCATTCATTGGAGTGTGTGGCAAGGATGTATTTGGCCGTTTTATGCTCGATGAAATGCAAAAACGCAACGTGGATGTCAACAACGTCATCGTTCGTGATGGGCAGACAGGTCTGAGTGTGATCCTTAGCACAGGTACCGACCGTGCGATTCTGACCCACATGGGTCTGATATCCGCACTTCGAGCATCAGACATTCCAGATGCTTTACTCCGTCAAACGCGGCACCTGCATGTAGCATCCTACTTCCTACAAACGAATCTTCAACCCGGTTTACCCGATCTTTTTCGACGTGCACGTGAGCTTGGGCTGACAACCTCATTAGATACCAATTACGATCCATCTGAACAATGGTTCGGATTCGACGAGCTGCTCTCGGTTACAAATGTTTTCCTGCCGAATGAAAAGGAAGCATTATCGCTTTCCGGCAAGATGGACATAAACATAGCCGCAGAAAAGCTCGGGCTCAGGGTGGATATGCTGGCGGTCAAACTTGGGCCAGATGGCGCTCTCGGGGTGAGTGCATCCAAAAAAGTCACGGTTACCTCAATCCCTGTGAAAGTTGTGGATACCGTCGGTGCAGGGGACTCGTTCAACGCTGGTTTTCTTTATGGCTATTTGCATAATTGGGATCTGGAAAAGGCTTTGCGCCTGGCCTGTGTCTGTGGGGCCCTATCCACCCAAAAAGCAGGTGGGACGGAGGCGCAACCTACACTGGATGAGGCAATGAAATATGTATCTTGATGAAATCCTGGCAGCTCAAAAACGGGGTGAAACCAGAGGGGTCACATCCGTTTGCTCCGCTCATCCCTATGTAATAAAACAAACTCTAAGGGTTTTTGAAAGACCATTGATTGAGGCTACCTGTAACCAGGTCAATCAATTCGGCGGCTACACCGGTATGACGCCGGAGGACTTTGTCCAGTATGTGCGGAGGATAGCGAGAGAAAACAATATCCCCTTTGAGAATATTATTTTAGGCGGTGATCATCTTGGACCTTCTGTTTGGCAGAATGAACCTTCAGATGTAGCCATGGAAAAAGCGGAGATACTCATA
>JBFYSV010000063.1:0-4963 GCA_041301185.1 Anaerolineae bacterium | reverse complement strand
CTGAATAATCCACCCTCCATCTGGTGGCAGCAACTAAAAACGCAATGAATCTTCCTCCCTACTGGCGATAAGGTCAATGTCGCGGAAGCTACAATCCCTGCCCCTTCGCATTCTCCGGGTGTGTTACGCGAGTGACCTTCGGCGGGGATGATTCCCACAAGGGGGTGATATTACAGTCCCAGACGGGGGAGGAGTTGGACGCGTTGTTACCGTCCCACGGGGATGCTGCGCAATCCGCGCTGGATAGGGCGATTGTAATTCTCGCCCGTATCGAGACCCAGTCGAACGACCGGCTGGGGGGCTCGCCCGGATTATTATATTGACACATTCCAGATATTGATTGAAAATGTTGTTCGAAAGTTTGAACGCTTACAATCTGGAACTCAAGGATGCACACTTGCGTATTTTTTTCATAGGCTTATTAATAAGCATTTCTCTTTGGGTGAGAATGTTTCCGCATTCACCCCATTTCCACACCAGGTAAGATGAGCATTAATCCACCAGAGTGTTTGATCCAGGCGCGTGGGGTGAAAAAACATTATCGCCGAGGTAAAGTGCAGGTTGAGGCACTGCGCGGTGTGGATTTGGACGTTCCATGGGGGGCTTTCGTTGTCATCGTCGGACCAAGCGGAGGGGGTAAAACCACGTTGCTTCACCTTCTTGGCGGGATTGACCGCCCCAGTGCCGGTAAAATCCGTGTAAACGGGCAAGCGCTGGAAACCGCCAGCGAGTCCGACCTGACTCGCTTTCGCCGCGACCATATCGGGTTCGTTTTCCAGTTCTACAACTTACTTCCCTCTCTGAATGCCCTGGACAACGTACTCCTGCCTTTGTTAGCCAGAGGCTGGTCCTGGAAAAAGGCCAGCCAGTGCGGCCAGGCTTTTCTCGAACGTGTTGGCCTGCAAGCACGCTGGCAACACATGCCGGGTGAACTTTCAGGCGGTGAACAGCAGCGCGTCGCCATTGCCCGCGCACTGGTGGGCGAGCCAGTTGTCATCCTGGCAGACGAGCCAACCGGCGACCTGGATTCGGCTATCTCCGGAGAGATCATCCAGTTAATGGTCCACCTCAACCAGGAGCTGGGCACCACGTTCATTGTTGCCACTCACAATCAAACCGTTTGCCAGTACGCCACGCGCACCTATGAAATGCGCGATGGATTACTCTATCCAGGTTTGGAAGCAGCATGAAGTTCTTTGTTTTTGGCGCTTATCTTTTCAAGGATCTATTCTTCGACCGCGGGCGAAGCCTTTTGACGACCATCAGCCTGACGGCGGTAATCGTCAGTTACCTGGCGGCCTCTGCAATCTCCGAGGTTTTCCTGGAATTTGGCAGCCAGCCGCAAACCAGCTCGCCAAACCTCCTGATCATGTCTGATTTCGCAATGGAGCCAATGTTAAGCCAACTGGATGACAGTACCCTTCAAGCGGCCGCGGGAATTGTACGCCAAAAATTCGGCCCTGATAGCGTGCGCAGCGCATTTCCTGCGATCTATCGCTCCCTGGAGATCAACGACAGAACAATGCGGGTGCTGGCCATCCCGCGCGAGAATTTGATGCGGGCTTACCGCCTAATCTTGCTGGAAGGCGATTGGCCCGCAAGTGATGAGCAAGTCGTCGTTACGCAAGAAGGGATGCATGTGAATGGCTGGAAGATCGGCGATCGCATCCTCATTCGCGGCAGCAATCTCCTGATCACTGGCCGCGTCCAGGATGAAGAGGGAACATCCGTGATCTGGATAACCTATTCCGGCGGTCAAAAACTATTCAACGCGCAAAGTGATTTTCAGATCGGTGTATTGGAGATTGATGGCAGCCTGGATCTGCCAACCGTTCAGGCCTCTTTGGAACAAGATCCACACTTCCCAAATGGATACGCTGTATACTTAAACCAGCAGTTGTACGAACGCTACACCGATTTAATTCGTGATTTGATCAACGTGGCCTCCATTATTGCAGCACTGGCTCTGGCTGTGGTCATTTTTGGTACATTTAATGCCGCCAGCCTGACGATGGCAGAGCGTAAGCGGGATACTGCCATTCTACAAACCATTGGGTTTGGATCCCGGACGATCCGCCTTTTCCTGCTTGGGCGTACGCTTCTACAAACCCTGGTTGCATTTTTCCTTGCCTGGGTTGTCATGGCGATCATTGTAAAAAACAGTCTAAAATTCCCGATGGTCTTCTACATCAAGACAGCCAATCTGAGCCTGTCGCCCGAAACCTTATTCCTGGGATTGCTACTCACCATGCTATCGGCCAGCCTGGGCGTATGGCTAACTACCCATGCCCAAAGCAGCCTAAGCCTGGCGGACCAGCTCCGGGAGTGAACAAGCGATGTTGGCAATTATCCGCTTCAGCATGCAAGACATGGTTCGACATTACAAGCCCTGGCTGGCTATGGCCGGACTTGTCGCAGCGACCAGCATAATTTATCTGGTACTGGGCGGTTTTCGCAATGTGATCCAGCAGGAATTCGGTAAATTGCCGTACGATGATCTGATCGTAGAGGAAAGCAATACCATTGGCGAGTTTTTAGGCAGCCGCCTATCTCCAGAGGTTGGGGATAGATTGCTCGCCATGGGGATTACGCGGGTCATCCCGGAAATCCACGACTACACAGGCACTTCGATCACCAACATTATCCATCTGCGAGGGATCAATCTGGCAAGCTACCAGGAGGTGAACGTCTTTAAAATCCTTACAGGGCGGGCACTTCAACCGGGAGACGCCCGCCGGACCGCCATGATCGGCTGGCGGCTGGCGGACAGGCTCAGCCTTTCACCAAGCCAGGAGATAACCATGCGAGGGCGGCAATTCCTGGTGATGGGCACCTTCCAGACCGGCACGTATGTGGATAACGAAGTCTGGATCGCGCTGGAAGATGCCCAGGCCCTGTTGGGTTATGGGAATGATGTTTCGGTCTATATCATCCCAGACGAAGGGATCCTGAAAGCGGGGGATACCCTGCCGGGGGGCGTTTCGATCGTCAAACGCGGCATGGGCCCTCAAACCAGCAGCAATCAGTTCGAGTCACTCTTCAGGATCATTGAGCTGATCTATCGCGCCCTGGGCATTGCCGCCATTTTAACATTGGCGACTGTCTTATTTAGAATGGCCTGGATACACCGGCGCGAACTGGCCGTTTTACGCTGTGTTGGTTTTCAATCCCGTGCCCTGGTTGTGTACCTGCTCAGTCAGGCCTTGGTAATGACCTGGGTCGGGGTTATCCTGGGAACACTCAGCACAGCGTTGTTATTTTCGTTCCTAAGCATCGATTTCGTTGGGATGACTCTCCACCCCAGTATCAATCTGCAGACTGGCATCGGAGCCCTCAGCCAGTCAACAGGTATTGCCCTGTTCGGAACTATACTACCGGCCTGGTGGTTCAACCGATTGAACCTGGCCCACCAACTCCGTTCCGAATGACTAAAAAGACATTCCTGGAGGTGAACCATGAAAAAACAAAAGTACTTCTCCTGGGAATGCCACCCAGCCGTACAACGGCATGTAACACCTTCAGTTTGCCAGACAGTGAACCTACAGCAACCTGAAACCAAGGAAAGGAGCAAGAGAATGAAAATAAGATGCGCCCTCTCTCTCGCATTGGCAATTTGTCTCTCATTTGCCTGCAGCTGGGTCACAATCGTGGCGGAGTCAACCCCGGTAACAAGCGTGACGGACTCAACGCAGGTTCCCTCGCTTCCACCCAGTCCCACCTCGATTCCATCCGAACCAGTCAGTATTCGGGAGGGATTGGCCAGTCTCAACTCATATTCCCTGGTCATCGAATCAAATTCCTCCGGTCCTTCCCAAACAGAATATTCCCACACACACATCGAAATCCAAAATTCCAAAGACCAGGATGCGACCTCCACGCACCTCGTTATCAGCCAGTCATCGGCGAATGAAAGTGAACCCACTACTACAGACAGCTATGTCTATAGCATCGGTAACATACAATGCACCGGCTCTGATGCTGAAGAATGGGATTACACACAGAATACCCCCCAGCAAAAAGAAATGCAGGATCTCTTCAGCGAGATGATGGATATCTTTCCCCTCATTGATGACCCCATCTTTGTCGGAAGCGAAACCATGAATGGGATCATGACCAATCATTTCACTTTCCGGATCAGCGGGCTGGGGCTGCAATCGGGTGCGGAAGTCACCGCAAACCAGGGCGATTATTGGCTGGCGCAAGACGGCCAATATATCGTCAAGTACCAGCTGATTACAGAGACAGTGGACACCGCGACCCAGGTGAAAGTGCACATGGACATTTTGATTGATCTTACAAAGGTTAATCAACCTGTGACTATTGCTTTGCCTGCCGGATGCGTGCCTTAACCCAATCTATTGCACCACAATCCCAGCCAAGGACAGCCATGAATGAGACTGCGAACCGCCTGCTATACTGGACTCCCAGGGTTCTCTGCCTTGCCTTTGCCGGTATCTTGAGCATCTTCTTATCCGATGTATTCGGTATGTAATAAAGTATCTGGGTAAATACATTAATCCTCGCAATTCAGCGACCGCAGGGAGTGTCCGCACCTGTCCTGCGGCCGAAGGAAGGGTCGCAGTGCTGGATAGGGCGTTCAAAAGTAAACTAAGACCCTAAAGGCTTGTCCTGAGCCTGTCGAAGGGTTTCCTTAGTTACCATTCGTCATGTCGAGCAGGGTGTCCTTGCTTATCTGGACGAAGGTCAGCGGGCAAAACCTTTAGGGTCTCAGATGACAAAGGTCAGCATACTGCATACAAAGGAGTAAATTACGATATGAACGCAAACGCCTTTCGCCATTTCTATGGTTATCACTTCGCTGAAAACCGCAAGATATGGAACGACTACATCACCCCATTATCCCATGAACAATTCACACAGGATGTACACTACTCTCATGGGTCTGTTCGGGATCAACTCGTTCATCTCATGAGCGTTGACGATACATGGTTTGGCGGATTGC
>JBFYSV010000058.1:0-6175 GCA_041301185.1 Anaerolineae bacterium | reverse complement strand
CGCCTGGTGGTCGTCACCAAAGGGCATCCCCTGGAGACAGTGCAGGCTGCCCTGGCAGCAGGCGCGCATTACCTGGGCGAGAATTATGTCGATGAAGCCCTGGAGAAGATCGTTTCCCTGGGCAGTCAGACTGGGGTAGAATGGCACATGATCGGCCATATCCAGAGCCGCAAAGCCCGCCTGGTCAGCGAAAACTTTGCCTATGTCCACTCGCTAGACAGCCTGAAGCTGGCTGAGCGCCTGGACCGCTTCGCAGGCGAGGCCGGCAAACGCCTGCCGGTGTTGCTGGAGTGCAACGTCAGCGGAGAAGAGAGCAAATTCGGTTTCCCTGCCTGGGAATTGTCCCAATGGGGGGCGCTGGCAGAACAAGCCGGGCAGATCGCTGCCTTGCCCAACCTGGCGCTGGATGGGTTGATGAGCATGCCGCCCTTCTTTGATGAGCCCGAGATTGCGCGCCCGTATTTCCAGAAACTGGTCCGTCTGAGAGATTACCTGGATGGAAAAGTGCCCGGGGTTAAATTGAAAGAGCTTTCGATGGGGATGAGCGGTGATTATGAAGTGGCTATCCAGGAAGGAGCCACATGGGTGCGGGTTGGCACGGCGATTTTAGGCCCGCGCCCGGAATAATATCTCGCAGGAGTTGCGCATGAATTTTCTGGTCAATTTGATCAATTTGCTCTCTCAGGTGCTCACGTTGCTGGTGCTCGCCCAGGCGATTATGTCGTATTTCGTCTCGCCCTACCACCCGGTGCGTCAGGCGCTGGATCGCCTGCTAGACCCGCTCTACGCTCCCATCCGGCGAATTTTACCCCAGACCGGAATGCTGGATTTCAGCCCGCTGGTGCTGATCATCCTGATCCAGATCATTTCTCGGCTGCTAATCAGCATCATCCTCTCAATATAAAGCGAGGTGTCCCCGTGAGCCAACGCAAGTTCCACTTACACAACGGGCAGAAAGGTGCTGCGCTGGCGGTTCGCATCACCCCCCGCGCCAGCAAGAATGAGATCTCCGAAATTTTGAGCGATGGCACGGTCAAAATCCGCCTGACCGCTCCCCCGGTGGAGGGCAAGGCTAACCTGGCCCTGGTGGACTTCCTATCGGACGTGTTGGGCGTGCCGCCATCCCGGATCGAGATTGTGGCGGGTGCGACCGGGCGCGATAAATTGATTTCGGTCCTGGATATGGATGCCGATTCCCTGCACCAGCGCATCTTGCAGCACCTGGCGTAGGCGGGGTATGCGTTAAAAGAATTTTTCTGGCGGGGGGAGAGTAACGCCGCTGGCTGCCAGATGCCACAGGGTGTTGCAGGCAGCATCTTGAACATCGCCCTGGCTGTTATAGAATAGCTGGTAAAGGGGCAAGATGGCATGCTCATCCCCGTACTGGCGCAGGTAATCCAATGCTGCCAGGACGCGTTCTTCTTTCCCATCCTGTAAAGCTTTGAGCAAGAGATCCATCGCCGGCCTGCCCGGCACGACGCCGATACCCATCTCCCCGGCGAACTCGATCAGCCAGGGCGTTTCGGTGAGCGGGGGCATCAGGCGTGGCAGGCTCGGGCTGGGCAGCGCCAGGCTCTCCAGGGCATGGGTAGCGGCATTCTTCACCAGCCACTCTTCTTCCTCGAGCTGGATCTTTTGTAGAGCTTCGATCGACCAGGGCTGATCCACCCGTTGCAGGCCGTAGATCACCGCCCGGCGCACCAGCAGGTCTTCGATGGTCATGCCTTCTCGGAGGGTGGGGTGTCCCTCCTCGGGATGGTTCGCCAGGGCTTCCGCGGCTGTGCGGCGCAGGTCTTCATCCCCGGTCAGCAGGGCATCCGCCATCGCTTCCAGCGCAGGCTGGTTGCCGATGGCGACCAGCGCCAGGCAGGCAGCCCGGCGGACGTTGGGGTGAAGATCGGCCAGCAGGTCGATCCCATCCGCGACCAGGCGGTCCATCGTAGCTTTATCCCCGGCAATTATCTCATTGTAGAACAGGCCGCTGCCCAAGGCGGCTACCTGGCGCAGCTCAGGGCTGGATGATCCGCCAAGCTGATGGAGCATGGTTTGAATGCCGGGGGTGCCCGAGGCTACCATCGCGCTGATCGCCCGCAGGCGCATTGCCAGCGGTAATGAATTTTCCTGCAGCACGCTGGCCAGGCGGCGCATAACCGGCGCACGCCAGTTTGCATTGGCAGGCGCCAGGCTTAACCAGCGAGCCAGGTTGAAGAGATCCTGGTGGAGTGGTGCGTGATCGCTGGTCAGTGTTTTCTCGATCAGCCTGGAGAAGAGGCTGCCTCGTGCCAGGCCGAAGTATACCGCCTGGTTACGGGTATCCCAGCCCGGGCGTTGCGACCATTCTGGTCCGCTGAGGATGCCGTCGATTCCGACCAGCTCGCTCATCGCGTAACCTGCCAGGTAGCTGGATATCAGCAGGTGGTTGAATCTCTGGCGATTGCCGGTCACCGGGACCAACAGGCCATTCTCCAGCAGCGAAGAAAGCAAGGGTGTGATCTTAACCCGCTTGAGACTGCCTGGCGCCGGAGAAACCTCCGGCTCAGCCTGGCTCTCTTCCGGGGTTTCCAGCGGGCTTTCCGCCAGCGGACCCGCTTCCAGGCTGTCTGGAGCGGGCTGGGCAGCCCCGGAATCGCTCTGGCCTAATACAGGCTGGTTGGAGAGCAGCAACTGAAGGGCTGCCTGCTCCAGGGTGGGGCGGGCTTGCGGTAGCGGCTGCATATTTTTATCGAATACCATACGCCGCAGGTAGGCTTCGATGCTTTCGGTCAGGGCTGGTCCAAGCTGGTCGTTGGCATAGGCTGCCCAGGTTTTAAGGGTGAACTCGAAAGGCGTGGTTGGGGTGGTATCGCCGAGCAGCCAGGCAGAGAGCATCGCCGGGTCGGCAGGCGAGCTGCCCCCCGGCTGGAGTGTTCCACCCGCCGTCCAGGCCGCGTTCCAGAGCTCGATAAAAGCGGTTCGGTCCGCCTGATTCCAGATCGCCATTGCCAGGGGGACACATCCCAGTCTGGATAGGCCATCATAATATTCAATGGAGGCGCTGGCAACCAGGCGCAAAGCAGGATATCTTGCCTTGAGTGTACCCAGATAATCACATAGCTGATCGAGCATGGGCGGGGGGAGCTCATCCTGGCCATCCAGCAGGAGCAACAGGGTCCCCTCCGCCAGAGCGGTCTCCAGGAATGCCGGCAATCTGGATTGGGTGGCTGCGGCGGTGGATATGCCGGTTGCTGTCAGCAGAGCTTCCAGGGGGTCATTGGGGTTAGCACCCGGCAGGGAGAAATCCGTGGCGTGCAACAGGAGGGGGGTCAGCTTCTCGATTCCCCCGGGTAATGGCTCGCGGCGCGCCATCTGCGTCGCCAGGTGCGCCAGGGCGGTTGATTTTCCGCTGCCAGGCCCACCAATTACCACGATGCTGGTGCCGTTCTGCAGGGCTTCTGCCAGGGTGAAGATGTGCGCCCGATAGAGGGCAGCCATCTCGGGCCAGTCGGGCAAGTAGGGCAGCGCCAGGCTGGTAATATCTAGTTCATCTACAGCGGGGTCTCCGGGGATCACAGGCGGTGGTGGGGCGAGCAGGCGGGGGGTGAGCAGCACCTCGTCCAGGGGGAAGAGAGCTGCCGCCAGGTGGGCGGATTGCGCCCGGCGCAGAGCTTCATTGCGCAGCCGGATGTCTGCTCCGGCGGTCGCCTTCTGGCGGGCTGCCACGATCCCTGCCCGGATGTTTCTCAACAAGCGGGAGAACCCCGGGCGCAGGCGTCCGAGCAGCCACAAGAACAAAAAGCCTGCCAGGAAACCGAGCCAGAATGAAGTGCGATCGAGGTCGAGATTGCGCAGGAAGCCCATGCTCAGCCTGTGTACAGGATCCGACCGCACGAATCGCAGCGCGTGAGATGGTTGGGGGAGCGGGCAGCGTGCAGCAGAGCTGCGCTCAACGTGGAGCCGCACGCCGTGCAATATGTGTCGGTCACCCGGGCAACAGCCACCCCGCGGCGTGACTGGCGGAGCTGGTTATATAGTTTCAGATCCGCCTCCGGTACGGAGCTGGTAGCTGCCTGGTGCTCGACTTGCAATCGCTGGACTTCATCGGAGATGCTGGTGCACTCCAGAGTAAGCTTCGTACTGAGGGCAGATTTTTTGGCGCGCACCTGGCTGAGCCGCTCAGCCGCCAGCCGGTGTCCCTCTTCCGCTTCCTCGAAAGCGATCATCTGCTCCAGTTGGCGGTCTTCCAGGGTGACCAGGTAGCGTTTCAGCGCAGCGGTTTCATTTTGAAGGTCTTGCAGCTCTTTGGGATTGCGCACTTTGCCCCCGTAAAGCGTGGCTTCGGTCTGCTCGATCTTGACCCGCTGGGCTTTTACCTCGTCTTCAGCCCGGTGCAGCGTTTTGCGCGCCTCATCCAGCAGGGTAGCCGCCTGCCCTGCCTGGCTCTCCGCCTCCAATTGCTCGCTGTCATCGCCCAGAATAAGCTCGATCTCGTGCAAGCGGGCTTGCAGCTGGTCAATCTGGCTGTCTAGCTGTTGCAGGCGATAGAGTTGGAAAGGCTGGCTCATAAATTTGATTATATGGTCGGTTGGGTATAAAGGCAAGGGAAAACGAATTGTTAAAATGAAGCCTTTCCCTTACGGATTTGTCAAGAAAACTTGCCTGGCGGGGTTCTCGAATTACAATACCAGCATGGGTTACTGGCGCGCCTACGGGAAGGTTTGGCTAATCGGGCTGGTCTTTGGCCTGGCAATTACGCTGCCCTATCTTTATGCCTGGGGTTCAGCCGGCGAAGGGTATGAGTTTGGCGGTTTCCTGGTCAACCCGCTGGATGGCAACTCGTACCTGGCGAAGATGTACCAGGGTTGGCGGGGGGACTTGCAGTTCAGCCTGCCCTACACGGCTGAGCCTGGTGACGGCGCTTACCTATACCTGTATTACCTGTTTCTGGGGCACTTGAGCCGCCTCCTGTCCGCTCCTTTGGTGGTTATCTATCACCTGGCACGCCTGGCTGGGGCGGTCTTCATGCTCTGTGCGTTGTATCGCTTCTGTATGGCGGTGGTGCGGGAAGCGCGCCTGGGCTGGCTAGCCTTCGCCCTGGCAGCCTTCGGAGCCGGGCTGGGCTGGCTGGGTTTGCCGTTGGGCATCGTCAGCGCGGATTTCTGGGTGGCTGAGGCTTATCCTTTCCTATCCGCGTACACCAACGCTCACTTCCCGCTGGTCCTGGGGATTCTGCTCTGGATTCTGACCCCTCCCCGGCAGCAGATAGGAGTTGAAGACAATGCTCCTTTCCGGCAGGTTTTCATCCACAGCTGGGTCAATGCCTTGCTGGGGCTTGCTTTGGCGGTCGTCTCACCCTTTGCGGTGGCGGTTGCCCTGGTGGTGTGCCTGGGGGTGATCGCTGCCAGGCGGCTGTTCCGCCGCTCGGGGTGGGTCAGCCAGGTATATGCCAGCCGGCTGATCTGGGTTGCCGCTGGCAGCCTGCCCGTGCTGGTATATGACCTGTGGGCATTTGGCAGCAGCCCGCAGCTTGGTGCCTGGAATGCGCAGAATATCACCCCGGCTCTCCCCGCCTGGGATGTGCTGCTCTCCTTCTCGCCGGTTTTGCTGCTGGCATTCCTGGCTGGCTGGCGATTCTGGCGGGAACGAAAAACCCTGGATGAGCAGGCTCTGGATGCCTGGTTGGTGCCGCTCGCCTGGGCGCTGACTGCGATGATCCTGGTCTATCTTCCCTTTAATTTGCAGCGCCGTTTCATCGTCGGACTCTACGTGCCGCTCAGCGTGCTGGCGGTGTGGGGGCTGGATTGGCTGGCGGGAGGCAGGTCGCGCCGGACCTGGTTGCTGGCGTTTTTGATGTTCCTGCTGGTGCTGCCGACCAACCTGTTCTTGCTGCTTTCTGCCCGCTTCGGGCTGCAAACCCACGATCCGCTGATCGTTCTCCAGCAGGATGAGGTCCGGGCATTGCAATGGCTGGAAGGAAACGCCTCCCCAGACGCACTCGTCCTGGCTGCGCCGCGCACCGGGTTATTTATCCCAGCCCATACCGGCCGCCGTGTCATCTACGGGCACCCTTACGAGACAGTGCAGGCAGAGAGTGAAAAACAAGCCGTGCTGGATTTCTTCTCTGCCAGCTGGAGCCAGGCGCAGAGATCGGAGTTTCTTGAGCAGCGGAGGGTTGATTATGTCTTTTATGGCCCTGAGG
>JBFYSV010000057.1:0-3835 GCA_041301185.1 Anaerolineae bacterium | reverse complement strand
AGCGCGCTGATTACAAAGGGGTTTATACTTGTTCTTGATGTCCTGTTTACCGCAGCGTGCGGCCCGGATTTGACTGGAGACGTGCCATCGCAGGGAGAGTACCGGGCGCTGTATTTGGTGCGCGATCAGGGGGTGTTGTCCAGCAATGATCTCCAGGCTCACCCGGAAGTTCTCGTGGTCCACTCCACCGAAGAATTTCGAGACGCCGCACGATCGAAAATCGCTCTCTGGATCGATAAAAATGCAATCGACCTAATTGAGAAGCGTTCGGAGCCTTGGATTAGCCAAACGCCGCAGCGCTATTATCCGGTTGTACTGATTGGAGTCTCTGATCCCCCATACGCTTTCCCCAATCTTATCCATGTCGCATACCCATTTGAGGGACCACCGGCGCCAGGATGGCCGGAAGAATATCAGGCTACGCCAGACCCCAATTCGAAGGGACAGGGGTTTAGCGTTTGGGTTTTATTATTGGAAACAGATACACGGAAAAGCGCATGGAATCCCGGTTTTGAGAAGACCCCCACCGTTCAGGACATCTTGGATATCACTGATCCGCTGCTGGAAGGGAAGGACCCGTTTGAGGAGGGGGAGCAGTAGGGCTTGTAATTAATTACAGCTTTATGCCTATTACTTATGCCACGTCATCACTACCTACCCGCTGCATACCTTGGTTATTTTTCAAGCGAAAGTATAGGAAAGCTACGTTCAAGGCATTTATTTAGCAAAGATTTAGAAAGCGGAAAGATATTCAATGTTTCAGCTAACAATATTGGTTGCGTTAAGAATTTATATACCGAAACTATAGAATCAATTTGGAATGACTATGAAAGTGGATTAATAACTGACCTTTCGCTGAAATTAATAGCGAAATCGCGAATTTCCTGGTAAGCTCAGGGGATGACGCCTGAACTTACCATAACTACCGAACGCATTGATGATTTTCCGCTGTTGCTTGAAACGATGAAACGCCTGGGACTGCCTGAGATCATTGACCGGCACCTGAAGCGGCATGGGCTGCAACAAGGCTTGAGTTGGGGCTGGATTGCCACCATCTGGCTGGCGCATATTCTCACCGAGAGCAATCATCGCAAGCTGCCGGTGCAAACCTGGGTACGCCAGGCTGGAGAGACGATTGAGCGGATCAGCGGGCTGAAAGTACATGAATTGGATTTCACCGATGACCGGCTGACGCTGTTGCTGCGTCGTTTGAGCAAGCCCGAGACCTGGGAAGCGATCGAGACCGATCTGGGGCGGAATATTCTGCGGGTGTACGAGCTGAAGCCGGAGCGGGTGCGCCTGGATGCGACCACGATTTCCGGCTATCATGCGGGCGGGGAAGACAGCCTGTTTCAGTATGGGTACAGCAAAGACGACCCGACGCTGAAACAGGTCAAGGCGATGGTGGCGGCGCTGGATCCGCTGGGGATGCCCTTGGTGACTGACGTAGTGGACGGGAGTCAAGCCGATGACCCGCTGTACATTCCGGCGGTGGAGCGGGTGTTGAAAATCCTGGATGAGGTGGGTTTGCTGTTTGTGGGGGACAGCAAGATGAGCGCCTTGGAGATCCGAGCCCACATTCATTCCCTGAAGCAGCACTATCTGTGCCCCCTGGCGTTGACCGGGAAGACGGCCGAAGAGATGGAGACATGGATCGCAGAGGCGAACGATGGCACACGCCCGTTGCAGCCAGTCTACGTGGAGAAAGAAGACGGCGAACGCAAATTGCTGGCCGAAGGATACACATTTGAACGCACCATCACGGCGTCCGTGGCAGGTGAAGAGCAAACCTGGACCGAGCGGGTATTCGTGGTGCGTTCGCAGACCTACCGTCAAATCTTGCACAATGGTTTGGAGAAACGCCTGCAGTCCGCAGCTGCCCGGCTGTTGGCTCTGACCCCGGCGCCGGGACGCGGCAAGCGCCAAATTCAGGACGAAGGCGAGCTGGTCAGAGCCGCAGAGGCCATCTTGCAGGATCACGAAGTCGAAGGATTGCTCAGCTATTCCTTTGAACGCCAGGAAAAACGCCAAACCAAATACATCGGGCGCGGCCGAGGCAACCCGCAGCGGCCAAAACGCGAGCTCGTGACGGTTCGTTACCAGATCACGGCCGTCAGCCGCCAAGAAGAAACCATCGCCGCACTCCAGAAGACGCTCGGTTGGCGCGCCTATGTCAGCGACGCACCAGCCCAACAATTGACTTTGGAGCAGGCGGTCTTGACGTACCGGGATGAATGGCTGATCGAACGTGGTTTCCATCGCTTGAAAGGTGTGCCGCTTTCGCTAGACCCGTTGTTCGTCAAACGCGACGATCAAGTGGTCGGCTTGACCAATCTGTTGAGTATCGCGGTATGTATGCTCACCCTGATCGAGTTCGTCGTCCGTCGCAAACTCAAACAAAGCCAGGAGAAATTGATCGGCCTGATTGAGAACAACCCCAAGAAGGGCATTGACAACCCCACCACGGAGCGGTTATTGAAAGTGTTTGACAACATCACCCTCACCATTGTGCATCTTCCTGGGCAAACCATCCGGCACATTCCGCCGTTGACCACCTTGCAAATCTGTATCCTGGAACTATTGGGGCTGTCACCGGATGTTTACACCCAACTGGCCGAAAATTGAGAAAAGTCATTTTCATTTCAGCGAATAGACAGCTAACATGTCAATCTAAAGCAAAAACCGCCTCAAGAGGCTTTATATGCTCAGACAGATTATTACCAATTTCTTTCTCAAAATGATTTCGATCGTGTTACTTTTTACTCTAATAAGCATTGGTAGGACGATTACGGCTGGGCAAACTAGAGGCAGGGTATTGGCTGCTGCTTCTCTGGGATATACACACAAAGCAGAGTCTCTGGTGAACAGCCCGTCAGTGTATTTGACGGTCGAGGATTCTGTTGTAGCCGAGGGTAAGTCGGGTGATACTGACACCTATGCTCGTTTCAAAGTTCGGCTGTCTCGTGCGCTGAGTTTTGAAATCATGCTGGATTATGAGACTGAAGATTGGACTGCTATCGGTGGCCAGGATTACGTACCCGCCTCCGAGATACTCTTCATAGAGGCAGGAGAGGTAGAGCGAGAAATCGAAATCCGGATAATTGGAAATGATTTGCCAGGGGTCAACCAGCGAAGTTTCTTGTTAAACATCAGCCCAAACAAAGATGTTGATATTTTGGATGGAAGTGCAATGGGCACGATCCGTGAGGATGATCTGGACCTTCAACGCTGGTCGGAAATATATAACGATCCGGCAAACCTGATAAAAATTGTGGTAGATGATAAGGGAAACAGCTACCTGTTGAATGGTTGGCAGGTGTTCTCAATCGGTCCTGATGGCGAGCTCCATTGGTCTACTGCGTATACTGGTAAGATAAATGACATCATCTTGGATAGAAACGGTTTTCTATATGTGACGGGTGATGATGGTCATGGAAATGTGTTCGCAGCAAAGCTTAACGCAGATGGTTCTGAAGTGTGGATAACAACCTTTGATAGCGGCGAAGACAATCCGGATTGGGGCACTTTGGTCACCCTTGATGCGGATGGAAATGTCATCATTCTGGGTGGTACAGAGGGGGACTCGGATTACACCGACCAGATCCTCTTAAAGGTCGATCCGGATGGTGTATTGATATGGCTACAGCGATTGAGCCTGGGCGAAGAGGTATCTGAAGCAGCAGCAGGAATAGGGGTCGATCCAGATGGCAATGTTTATACTACAGGTGTTTCAGGTGCAGGATGGGCATCGGTTGTTCTACTTGCCAGTTATACCAAGGATGGTTCGTATCGTTGGAGCATGGCTTATAGCTCCTTTGGCGCCCCGCAAAACATG
>JBFYSV010000056.1:0-25264 GCA_041301185.1 Anaerolineae bacterium | reverse complement strand
GCTGTGCGCCCGGGTCCGTAGCTCACTGAGACGGTGGCGTCCAGCACGGTGATCTCGCCGCTGGTCAGTCCGGTGGTGCGCCCAGATTTGCGTACCTGCATGCCTAAAGCGGCTGGTAGGGTTCCGCTAACAATGCCAATCTCCAGGATTTCGTCCAGGATATCGCGCTCATCCAGCGGGCGGGCAACGGCTGCGTCCACATTGTTGCTGGCTTGCGGGTTGGCGCGGATCGCTTCCAGGCGGTGGCTGGAGCCAAGCAGGCGCGCCACCGCGTTGCCGATTTTGGCAACCGCCTCGGCTGTGCCGCAGGAGGATGGCTCGACGTTGAACTGCAAGGGACAAAAGCGCTCCAGGCGGGCGATGGTGTCGGGGCCGTCCTGACCACCATCCGCCGGACCGGGCTGCAGGATCGCATCGCCAGGGGCAGCATCGTTGCTGTTCGCCAGCACGTGGTTGTTGGAAAGGATCAGGCGAGCGCCGCTGGCCCGGTCGCGCACTACCCCTCCCAGGGTGCCGGCGGTCACCTTGAAATGCGCCACGCTCACCCCGCCAGGGGCGGGTCGCCAGCGGTCGGTGCGGGCTTGCTGAGCGCGCAGATCCCCCACCTCGACCACATCGGTGCGCACGCCGTCCACCTCGCGCGGCACAACCGCCTGGGGTTGCAGCCCGACGATGGGGACTTTCTGGCGAACGAGAACCACCACGCTCAGCTCGCCGGTGTTCTTGCCATGCGAGATTTTCTCTCCCACCCCCACCCCTACCACGTTCTGCATGGCAAGCAGACTGTCCTTATGGGCATCTTTTACCGTTCTGATCTGATCGTGCTGGCTCATGGTATTCCTCCTGGCTGGTAGGGTGAGATGAGGGCAAGCTCCCCTCGAACTCTGTAAGTATAGTATAAATAATATCCTGATATTGAGTCAACTAAAATCAGGAGTCTTGCCATGCCGATCGACGAACGCCCAACTGTGTACTCTACTGAGCCCGATTTTGAGAAGCGTTGCCCGCGCTGTGGCAGGTATCCGTGCCGCTGCCCCAAGCCGGTAAGCCTGCCGCCCCAGCAGCAGACCGCAGCCATCTCTCGCGATCGCAAAGGGAGGGGTGGGAAGACGGTCACCGTGATTCGCGATTTACAGCTCTCACCCGAAGACCTGCAGGCTCTGGCGCGCCAGCTCAAGCAATATTGCGGCAGCGGGGGAACTGTGAAGGATGGTGATATCGAGATCCAGGGCGACCATCGCGACAAAGTGGCTGCCAGGCTGCGCGCCCTGGGCTACAAGACCAAGCTGGTTGGCGGGTGAGGACAGCCCATAGGCTGCTTCCAGGCACAGGGCATAGCCCAATGCCTTTAGGAAACCGAAAGCCATATTAAATATACCAAAAAAATATATTAAATAATATCAATAATAGTATTGACATATTCAATATATCTTATTAGAATATGGAAATACTGAAAACCTGCTATTAAATTATCTGCGGATTGAACTCATTTGTCTTTGTATTCGTAAGCTCAGTGAGGAGTAAGATGCAATGGAGAACCAGACACAAGCGCGAGCGGTAAAGAGCTGGGCAGCGCCCTTTTTTACCATCTGGACGGGGCAGGCTTTTTCGCTGCTGGGCAGCCAGCTGGTGCAGTTTTCGCTGATCTGGTGGCTGACCAAGACAACCGGCTCAGCCACGGTGCTGGCTACCGCTTCGCTGGTCGGGTTACTGCCCCAGGTGGTGCTGGGGCCGTTCATCGGAGCGCTGGTCGATCGCTGGAACCGGCGTTTAACCATGATCCTGGCGGATAGCACCATCGCCCTGGCTACTCTGGGGCTGGCGGTGCTATTTTGGAGCGGGGAGGTGGAGTTTTGGCATGTCTACTTGCTGATGTTCATTCGCTCCACGGCTGGTGGGTTCCATTGGCCCGCAATGCAGGCTTCTACCTCTCTGATGGTGCCCGGCGAGCACCTGGCCCGCGTCCAGGGTCTTAACCAGATGCTGCAAGGCGGCATGAACATTCTGTCTGCCCCGCTGGGTGCGGTATTGCTGGATGTGCTGACCGTTCAGGGGATCTTGCTGATCGACATTGGCACCGCCACGCTGGCGATCCTGCCCCTGTTTTTCATACAGGTGCCACAACCCCCCAGGAGCGAGGCAGCCCAGCTATCAGGCGAGAAAAGCAGCCTGTGGCAGGACTTTCGCCTGGGACTGCACTATGTTTTGAGTTGGCCGGGGCTGGTGATCATTGGTTTGATGGCAACCCTGATCAATTTCCTTCTCAACCCGGCATTCACCCTGACGCCTATTCTGGTGATTGAACATTTCAACGGTGGTGCCATGCAGCTGGCTGGTCTGGAATCGATCCTGGGGATTGGCATCGTCGCCGGGGGTATCACCCTGGGCGTGTGGGGTGGCTTCCGGCGGCGCATCCTGACCAGCCTGGTTGGCTTGCTAGGGATTGGCTTGGGCAGCGTGCTTTTGGGCGTTGCACCCGCAGCAGCCTATCCGCTGGCGCTGGCTGCTTGTTTTATCCTGGGTTTCTCGCTGCCAATCACCAATGGCCCGCTATTTGCAGCGATTCAGGCAGTGGTGGCTCCTGAGATGCAGGGGCGAGTATTCACTCTAATCGGCAGCGCATCCGCGGCAATGTCTCCGGTGGGTCTTATTATTGCCGGGCCGGTAGCAGACAAGTTTGGGGTGCAGACATGGTATATCGTGGGTGGGATTGTCAGCATCGCGATGAGTGTGGTGGCTTATTTCATCCCGGCAGTGATGCGCCTGGAAGAAGGGCGTGGTAAGCCCGTTGATACTTCTAGCGCGGCGCCGCTGCTGGCAGCTGATCCGGCAGCGGGTATGGCGGAAGGCGACTAAAAGATGGATGCAAAAGTGACTCAAGGGAGTCCTCCGGGCAGCATGCGCACGTTTCTGGTGATCTGGTTTGGTCAGCTGGTCTCGACCCTTGGCTCAGGTCTGACCGGTTTCGCCCTGGGGGTGTGGATCTACCAGGAAACAGGCTCTACCACGCTGTTTGCCTTTAACCTGCTGGCGTTTGCCGTGCCGAACTTGCTGGTCTCGCCGTTTGCTGGAGCACTGGTGGATCGCTGGGACCGGCGGCGGATAATGATCTTGAGCGACACGGGTGCCGGGCTGAGCACGCTGGTGGTTGCCGTGTTGTATTTTAGTGGGGGATTGGAAGTCTGGCATGTCTATATCCTCACCGCTTTGAACTCTGCCTTTAGTGCTTTCCAGTGGCCGGCATACTCTGCGGTGACCACCCTGCTGGTGCCGAAATCCCAGTTGGGGCGAGCGGGGGGCATGGTGCAGATCGGTGAGGCGATCTCGGCGCTGGCTTCGCCGGCAATTGCGGGGGTGCTGTTTGTGACGGTAGGCATTCAGGGTGTGGTGATGGTGGATTTTGCCACATACCTGATTGCGATTCTGACCCTGCTGGTGGTGCGGGTGCCGCGACCACCAGCGACAGAGGCCGGCGCGGAGGGCAAAGGCTCTCTGCTGCATGAGGCTGCCTATGGCTGGAGATATATTACTGCCCGCAGGGGCTTGCTGGGCTTGCTGATCATTTTCGCTGCCACCAACTTTCTGACCAGCTTATGGAATCCACTGTTGCCGCCGATGATCCTGGAGATGAGCTCTCCAGCGATGCTCGGCTACCTGGCTTCAGTGGTGGGGGTAGGGATGCTTCTGGGAACGCTGGTGATGAGCGCTTGGGGAGGACCGAAGCGCCGCATCCACGGTGTGCTGGCATTCCTGATGATTTCTGGCGTATTCCAGATGCTGCTGGGGGTGAGCCCGTCGCTGGTGCTGATCGCCATCGCTGGTTTTGGGGCGATGTTCACCATGCCGATCATTAACGGCTCCAGCCAGGCGATCTGGCAGACCAAGGTAGCCCCGGACGTGCAGGGGCGGGTGTTCGCCGTGCGACGCATGATCGCCTGGTCGGCGATGCCGCTGGCTTACCTGGTCGCTGGCCCGCTGGCAGATCGGGTGTTTAATCCTCTACTGGTGGAGGGCGGGGCGCTGGCGGCCTCGGTCGGGCAGGTGCTGGGTGTCGGTCCGGCGCGGGGAACAGGTTTGCTCTTCGTTGTCACAGGGTTGTTGAGCATACTGGCGGCGGCAGCGGGATATTTATATCCGCACATCCACTATCTGGAGGACGAGCTGCCAGATGCCATGCCAGAGACGGCTGTGGCAACGGCTGAGGTGGAGCAGGGGGGAGAGGCTAGCATTCCATAGTGGTTTGACAGCTAGACCTGTGGGGGTTAAACTATATCTTCGATGGACCGCCCTGAGTACACCCGTCGTGTGGATTTCGATGAGCTGCAATACGAGCAGCTAGTTCAGGCTGGCATTGCTGCGTTAAAGGGTGGCGAGCGGCAGCAAGCCCGCAGCCTGCTCTTCAAGGCAGCGGAGATGAAACCCACCGATCCAAATGTATGGCTATGGCTTTCGGCAACCACTGACGATCCCGATGAGCAGCGAGATTTTCTGGAGCATGCCGTAGCTGCCGACCCGGGCAATGCTGCCGCACGGCGCGGCCTGGTAATGCTCTCAGGCAAGCTTGATCCCGCAGAAGTTCTGGATGAAGGACAAGCTGTTGCCCCGCGCCAGCCGCTGGAGCCGGAAGAAGCAACGGCTGCCCATACTTTCCTTTGCCCCCAGTGCGGTGGGCATCCGCGCTTCGATGCCGAGCGGGGCGGCTTGTTGTGCGAGTTCTGTGGTCATTTCCAGCCTGCCGAGGCTGAGCTTGCCGCAGATAGCGCAGAACAGGTGCTAGATTTTGTCCTGCCGACCACCCGCGGCCATCGCTGGGCCGAAGCCCAGCACCGGCTGGCCTGCGAGCGCTGTGGCTCGATCAGTATCTTACCAATTGGGCAGAAGGCAGGCGAATGTCCCTACTGCGGCTCTCGCCGGCTGATCGAGTCAGCCGAGACGGCTGAGCTGGTTGAGCCGCAGGTCATTGCCCTGGCGCAGTTTGGCGAAGAGACGGCTGTTCGCCGGTTGCGAGAATGGCTGGGTCGTGGCTGGTTCACCCCCGGCGATTTGCGCAAGCTGGCGCGGACGAGCTCGCTCCGCCCAGCGTACTACCCTTTTTGGACCTTCGATGGCACCCTGGAGCTGGGCTGGACATGCGAAGTGAGCGAGGGCGGCAACCAGGATGATTGGGTGACGCGCAGTGGGGTTGAATTGGAGATGTTTGATGATGTGCTGGTTCCAGGTCTGCGCGCTTTCCAGAAGGTCAACCTGGCCTCCCTTGAGCCATTTGACTTGAAACAGGTGGTAGCGTTCAAGCCCGAACACCTGGCAGGCTGGATTGCACTGAGTTACGACCTGCCCCTGGCGGATGCCTCGTTAGCAGCCCGCGAGCAGGTGGCGCGAGGGTTGCGCCAGCAGCTTGACAACCGGGTGTTAATTGGAAACCAGAAGCGCAACTTGCACAGCGGCTCAACCAAGTGGAGCGGAATTACGTTCAAGCATGTCTTGTTGCCTTTGTGGGTGGGTTCTTACCGTTACCGGGATAGGGAATACCGGGTTTTGGTCAACGGGCAGACGGGAAAAGTTGGCGGGGATAGACCGCGCGACCGGTTGGCAATTTTCGGGTTTAGCGCCAGCCTGTTCTTTACTGCAGTGTTGATCGGATTTGTGTTGCTTTACCTGGCATTTGCCATGGGGTGGATTAGACCGTAGGCGGAGCATGGCTTGCCAACCGCCAGCTGGTGTTTTGCCCGCCAATATTGGAGAATGAATGGACCATCCGCGTAATTTTCAATCGATTATTATGACCTTACAAGAATTCTGGGCCGAGCAGGGTTGCCTGATCTGGCAGCCGTATTATACCCAGGTGGGGGCAGGGACGCTGAACCCCGCCACTGCGCTGCGCGTGCTTGGACCGGAGCCGTGGCGGGTGGCTTATGTCGAGCCGTCCATCCGCCCGGATGATGGGCGCTATGGCGAGAACCCCAACCGCATGCAGATGCACTACCAGTTCCAGGTGATCCTAAAGCCCGACCCGGGCAATCCGCAAGAAATCTACCTGCGCTCATTGCAGGCGCTGGGGGTTGACCCGCTCCAGCATGATATCCGCTTTGTAGAGGATAACTGGGAATCGCCAGCGTTGGGGGCGTGGGGACTGGGTTGGGAGGTGTGGCTGGATGGGCAGGAGATCACCCAGTTCACCTATTTCCAGCAGGCTGGTGGGCAGTTGCTCGACCCGGTCTCGGTGGAGCTGACCTACGGCCTGGAGCGGATCGCAATTGCCCTGCAGAGGGTGAATAGCTTCCGCGATATCCAGTGGAGCCCCAGCCTGACCGATGGGGATGTGAACTTGCAGGCTGAGCAAGAGCACAGCAAGTATTATTTTGAGATCGCCGATGTGGAACGGCTGCGCCAGATGTACGACATATATGAAGCCGAGGCAGAAATCTGCCTGGCGAATAATTTGGTGTTGCCCGCCCACGATTACGTGCTCAAGTGCTCGCATACTTTTAATGTGCTGGATACCCGCGGGGCAATCGGCGTCACCGAGCGCCAGGGCTTCTTTGGGCGCATGCGCGATCTATCCCGGAAAGTGGCGGAAGCCTACCTGGAACAGCGCCAGCACCTGGAATACCCCTGGCTAGAGGAGAACGGGGACGGGGAGAAGGTCAGCAAAGAAGTGGCATCGAGGCCTGGCGAGCTTTATTCCCTGGCACCCAGCCCGTTTCTGCTGGAGATCGGCACCGAAGAGCTCCCCGCTGGCGATTTGAACGCGGCCCTGGACCAGCTGCGCCAGCGCCTGCCGGCATGGCTGGCTGAGCTGCGCCTGGAGCATGGCGAGGTGCGGGTGAGCGGTACGCCGCGCCGCCTGGTGGTGCGGGTGGATGAGCTGGTACCCCGCCAGCCCGACCTGGAGCAGCTCATCAAGGGACCGCCTGCCAGCCGGGCTTTTGGTCCGGACGGCCTGCCGACCCAGGCGGGTGAAGGTTTCGCCCGCAGCAAGGGTGTTTCGGTAGGTGACCTGGAAGTGCGCGAGATGGATGGCGGGCAGTATGCCGTGGCGATAGTGCGCCGGGAGGGGCAAAGCGCGGCACAGGTGCTGGCTGACGCCCTACCCGGGTTGGTCGGGGGACTGCGCTTTGATAAATCCATGCGCTGGAACCGCAGCAACGTGTACTTTTCTCGCCCGATCCGCTGGCTGCTGGCATTGTACGGCGGCAAGGTAGTGCCTTTCGAGTACGCCGGGTTGGCGTCTGGGAATACCACCCGCGGCCTGCGCTTTCACCAGCCGGAAGAAATCCAGGTGCGCTCGGTGGACGAATATGATGCTGCCCTGGAAGCCCAAGGAATCATCCTGAACTTCGAGCACAGGCAAGCCGCGATTCTGGATAACGTCTCTGCTCTGGCAACCGAGGTGGGTGGCGAGATCGCGCCCGACCAGGCGGTGCTGGATGAGGTGACCAACTTGGTGGAAGCGCCTCAGCCATTGCGCGGCACGTTTGACCCTGCCCATCTCGAGCTCCCCGGGGATGTGCTCATCTCGGTGATGAAGAAACACCAGCGCTACTTCCCGGTAGGCAAGGGCAATCAGCTGATGCCGTACTTTATTGCGGTGCGCAACGGCGATGGGCAAGGGTTGGATACCGTGGTCGATGGCAACGAGCATGTTATCCGTGCCCGCTTTGCGGATGCAGCTTACTTTGTGCGCCAGGATATCCAGAAACCACTGGAGGCCTATCTGCCGCGCCTGAAGACACTCACTTTCCAGGTTAAGCTCGGCTCCATGCTGGATAAAACCCGGCGGGTGGGCGGGCTGGTGGATGACCTGGCTGCGGTTCTGGGGTTGAGCGAAGAGGAGTTGGTCGTTGCTCAACGGGCAGCCGAGCTATGCAAGGCTGACTTGGCGACCAATATGGTGGTCGAGATGACCTCCTTGCAAGGGATAATGGGGCGCCACTACGCCCTGTATGCGGGCGAACCGCAGGCGGTTGCTGATGCGATCTTCGAACATTACCTGCCGCGCTATGCCGGGGATGCCGCGCCGGCGTCTCGCCCGGGGCTGGTGGTGGGTCTGGCAGACCGGCTGGACACGCTGGCAGGGCTGTTTGCAGCGGGACTGGCGCCTACCGGCAACAAGGATCCCTTTGCCCAGCGGCGGGCTGCCTTGGGGCTGGTGCAAAATATCATTGCCTGGGATATCGATCTGGATCTGCGCGCCTCCGTGGCGCTGGCAGCAGCCCGCTTACCGATCCAGGCGAGCGCCGAGAGCCAGGCAGCAGCCCTGAATTTCATCGTCGAGCGCCTGCGCAACGTTCTGCTGGAGCAAGGCCGGCACTACGATGTGGTGGACGCCGTGCTAACAGCCCAGGGCAACCGGCCTGCCCGGGCGGCGCGGGGCGTGGCGGAGCTTTCAGCGTGGACGGCGCGCCCGGACTGGAAAGATATCCTGCCGGCTTACGCCCGTTGCGTGCGCATCACCCGAGACTTGCAGGAGGTCTTGCCGGTATCCGAGGCGTGTTTCCTTGAGCCCGCCGAGGCAGATTTATACGCTGCCCTCCAGCGCGCTCAGGCAGTGCCGCGACGGCCTGGCTCGGTGGATGATTTCCTGCAGGCGTTCACCCCGCTGATCCCGGCGATCAGCTTGTTCTTTGACCGGGTGCTGGTCATGGCTGAAGATGCGACCGTGCGCAAGAACCGCCTAGGGCTGGTGCAGGGCATCGCTGCCCTGGCGGATGGCGTGGCGGATATGAGCCGCCTGGAAGGGTTTTAAGCGCCAGCTTGATTTCATTGAAGGTTACTCCTCTTTCTGCCTGGCAAGGCGATTTGCTGGTCTCGCCGGTCGTTTCGGGCGAAAACCTGCCGGGCGGCGAAAACCTGCCGGGCGGCGATAGCATCCCGGTTCTTCCGGGGGATGTGGTCCTGGTGGATACGCCCGGAGGCGGGCGCAAGCTGGTTCTGGTCGCAGGTGGGGCGGGGGCATCCGGCGTGGAGGCGCTGCGGCGGCTGGGTGGACAGACGGCGCAGTGGCTGCTGCGGCATGCCGTCCGGACGGCGGGGGTGCGGGCAGCCGACCTGTCTGATCTGGGTGGAGAGCAGGCGATCGATGCCTATTGCCTGGGGCTGCTGATGGGCGGCTTCGGTTACGGGCAGCGCAAAAGCAGGGGGGCTGGCGCGGCCGTGGTTGAAGTGCATTTGTTGGCGGAAGGAGATCTCTCCAGGTTTGAAGAGAGCGTGCAAAGCACCGCGTGGATTGCTGGTGGGGTGAGCCTGGCGCGCAGCCTGGCGAACGAGCCGCCTAACGTGATCAACCCGGTCAGCCTGGCAGAGCGCGCCGCGGCTCAGGCAGCGCAGGACGGGCTAAGATGTGCCATCGTGGATGAGAAAGAGCTGGCTGAGATCGGCGCCGGGGCGATCCTCGCCGTAGGGCAGGGTAGCCAGATGCCGCCTCGATTGATCTGCCTGGAGTACCCCGGTCAGGGGGCGTTAGCCGGTAGCCCGCCGGTGGTGATCCTGGGCAAAGCTCTGACCTATGACACGGGCGGGTACACGCTCAAAGAGAACACTGCCATGCTGGGCATGAAATACGACAAGTGCGGCGGCGCGGCAGTGCTGGGGATCATGCACGCTATCTCCCGTCTGCAAGTGGAAACGCCGGTGGTGGGGGTGATCGCTGCGGCAGAGAACATGGTCTCGGCGACGGCATACCGTCCGGATGACGTCATCCGCAGCCTGTCGGGCAAAGCGATTGAGATCACCAGCACGGATGCCGAGGGGCGCCTGGTGCTGGCAGATGCGTTGACCTACGCCATCGACCGCTACCGGCCGCGCCTGCTGATCGACCTGGCGACTCTGACCTACGGCGTGGTCACCGCCCTGGGCAAGCTGCGTGCCGGGCTGATGAGTAACGACGATGCCCTGGCTGGGGCGTTGCAGGATTGCGGCGAACGGACAGGCGAGCGGCTCTGGCGTTTGCCGCTGGATGACGAGTACCTGGAATACCTGCGTAGCGATAGCGCCGATCTGAAGAACTACTCTGGGACGAAGGACGCCAGCCCGGTGACCGGGGGCGTGTTCTTGAAGCAATTTGTGCCGGACGACCTACCCTGGGCACACCTGGACATCCTGGGCACGGCAACTACGGAACGAGACCTGGCGGATTGCCCTCGGGGGGCAACGGGCTTCGGTGTGAGGTTGATCGTTGAGTTCATTGCTCCTTCTGCTAGATCATTGGAGCGCATTGGATACCCCTTGAAATAGCACGAGTTCCGTGATATTATGTTAACGTGATCCAGTCATTCGAAAATGAAGCGACGGAGGATGTTTTTAATGGCGTTAATTCCAAGGCCGCTCGGAACCTGATTCCCCAAAATCTTTGGGGTATTGCGGTTCGAAAACTTGATCTGCTGGACTCTGTAGAAAAATTGGTCGATCTTCGAATTCCACCCGGAAATCGCTTAGAAGCTCTTAAGGGCGATCGGCACGGACAGTATAGTATTCATATCAATGAGCAGTATCGTATCTGTTTTATTTGGACAGAAACAGGGCCAGGTGACGTGGAAATTGTTGATTACCACGATTAAGGATAAGGAAAATGGTGAGAGTTCCTACAAATCGATTGCCCACCCATCCTGGAGAAATGCTAAAAGAAGAATTTCTCATCCCGATGGGTTTAACACAGCGTGAATTGGCCAGTAGTATTGGCGTACCCTATCAACGAATTAATGAGCTGATCAATGGGAAAAGGGGAATTACCCCAAGTACGGCACTACGTTTAGCCAAATACTTTGGTAACACGCCGGGTTTTTGGATGAATATACAGCTGCGATGGGATTTGTTTCGGGCCCAACGCGCAGAAGCCAGGCAGTTAGAGAAAATAAAGCCATACATTAGTTCTGCCGGGTAAGTCTGGCAATGATATTCTAGGCACTGGTGATAGTCAGGGGGTAGCTGGACTTAGCCAGACTTTTGTTTTTCCTCCATGTATTCCTTAATTGCAGGCACCGCAGTCAATCTCTCATAAAAGAAGTTGTTGACCACGTTGATCACCTCTGCCCGAGCTGCTTCGGCCTCGGGGATCAGCTCGGCGTCTGTCCTCTGGCGGGTGAGGGCGTCGCGCAGGCGCAGCAGACGGCGCACGATCTCGGACTCCTGCTCGCCTTCCAGCACGTCCACCACAGCCAGGATTAGCCTGTCGTTTTGGGCGAGCATCTCCTCGGCGGTAATCGGTGATTCGGGGTTACAGCAGTCGTCGATGGTGCGGATCAGTGACCAGACCTGGTAGAGCAGGGTGGCTGGCTCGTCGAAAAGCTCGCGCAGGAAGGCTGCGTCCTCGTAGCGCCCGGTAAGGCGGAAGACGTTGTACATGCGCTTGGCAGCCTTACCGTAGTTGATATCCTTGGTAAGGTATTTATTAACCTCTTTCTCAAGCTGGGCAACGTAATCATCCAGGGCATCTGCCGAGACGTGCCGGGCCAGCTTGGAGAAAATGGGAATCGATTCGGCTTCCAGGTACACCTCCTGGAAATAGGGGTCAAGGAAACCGTCCAGCGGGGTGATGGTGCCATCGGGAGCCTCCCAGGTGACATCCAGCATATTGCTGGCGTTGGCAAGCTGGCCGCGCGCCGGGTCGGCGATAACCCAATCCAGCTTGCACCAGCCAGGCTTATCGGATACCTCGTCCCAGCGCAACGCGGTCGGGGTTCCATCCGGCAAGGAGATTTCGATTTGACCGTTGACGATCTCGGCAGGGCTCCAGGAGACGGGCTTCCCGGCGCTGATCTCGTGCTCGTCGCGCAGGACATCGAAGGGATAGGAGCCAAACTTGACCTCGATCAGCTGGTAGCCCGGTCCGCGCAAAGTGCTCAAGGCTTTCTGGCGCAGCAGGTCTGCCAGGATACGGCAGGCTTCCGGTCGGGTAGGGGCGATGATGTTTACCCGCTCGAAATAATCCGCATCGCCGGGGAAGCTCTGGATCTTGGACTGGGCTGCCGAGCCAGATAGCGCCAGGGCAGACTCAACCACACCGGGGATGTCCTTGATCTCGATCAGCCGTCCGATCTCACGGAAGTGAGCCAGATTCACCGGATCGAAATCGAGCAAGCTGACTTTATGCCCAAAGACGCCCGTCTTTTCGTCGATAGCAATTTCAGGCTCGTTGGCCTTAATGGCGGCAATCGATGTCAGCCATTGCAGGGCCTCTTCCTCGTCCATTTCAATGCCCAGCCGTCGGGCAGAATCGAGAATGTGTTGCAGTTCTTGCGATGATGGGGATGGTTGTTCTTGGTCCATGATCCTGTTTCCTTTGTTTCCCGCCAGCTGGGCGGGGGATAATTGGCGAAAAAATGCAGATACCAGCCTGTTGGGGCTATCCTGCCAGGTCTGTATGCTCACGCGCCTGGGCAAGCATCTTGCGAAAGATCATCGCCTGGTCCATGGCATCCCGCAGGGCGTGGTGGGTGAGCTGCTGGTTGCCAAGATAGCGGGCGCTGACATATTGCATGGAGGTTTCCTCCCAGGGTACGCCGGTCAGGCCCATATAAAACGATTTGATGTCCAGGGCTGCATGCCCAAAGGGATTGCGCCCCAGGTAGCGGTGGAAATAGTCGTTGATGAACATCCAGTCGAAGGGGGCGTTGAAGGCGACGAAAACCGGCTTCTGCTCTCCGGAAGCCTGTTCCTTTAGCCAATCTTCAAATTGTGCCAGGGCGGCTTTTGGAGACTGGCCGCGCTCTGCCAGCCGGTCCATGGACAACCGGCTGATTGCCAGCGCCTCCGGCACGAACCGGCTGTTGACCGGGCGTAGCTCGGCATAGAAGGTGTGCTGGGGTTCGGCGACGGTGCAGGCCCCAATGGTCAGCAGCGAGTAATCGCCCGGGTTTGGTCCAGCAGTTTCTACGTCCACCGAGATGAATGCTTCGAGAGGGGTAGGGTATGTGTCCATGTGCCTGATTATAATCACTCTGCGGTCTGTACGGTATAATTCATATCCCGGGGAGAATTTTGCGGGGATGGTAGCGATCCCCTGCCAATTAGATAATATTCGAGCCGGCAAGCCATGTCTGTAATCGATGAAATCAAAGCCCGAGTTGATATCGTAGATCTGGTTTCCGAGACCGTGCAACTGCGCCGGTCGGGGAAGAATTATACCGGCTTCTGCCCTTTCCATCCCAATACGCGCACGCCTGCCTTTGCAGTGTTCGCCGATTCTGGCACCTGGCGCTGTTTTGGGCAGTGTAACGAAGGCGGAGATATCTTCGGCTTTGTGATGAAGAAAGAGGGGGTAGATTTCACCGAGGCTTTGCGCATCCTGGCGGACAAAGCCGGGGTTGAGCTGAAGCCGCAAACGCCCGAAGAGCAAGCCGCAGTAGAAGAATATGATCACCTGCGTGGCCTGTTGGAAGAGGCGGTCACTTTCTACCGGCACCAGCTGGTCCATACCCCGGCCGGGGCGTTTGCCCTGGATTACTTGCGCCAGCGTGGCTTAAAAGATGAAACGATTGAGGCGTTTGGCCTGGGATATTCCCCCAATTCCTGGGAGGCAGCCAGCCAGCATTTTCTAAACAAGGGCTACCAGCCTGAAGAGCTGCTCCAGGCGGGGTTGGTTTCGGAGAGAGATAACGGTGGGATCTACGACCGCTTCCGCCACCGGGTGATGTTCCCTATTCGCGATGAGCGCGGGCGCATGGCTGGATTTGGGGCACGCATCCTCAACCCGGAGGACGTGCCCAAGTTCCTGAACTCTCCCCAGACGGTGATCTTCGATAAAGGGCACTTACTGTACGGGTTGGACCGCGCCCGCAAGGTGATCCGCAACCTGGACCAGGTTGTGATCGTGGAGGGCTACCTGGATGTGATTGCCTTGCACCAGGCAGGGTATGCCAACGCGGTCTCGCCGATGGGTACTGCGCTGAGCGAGCACCAGCTATACTTGCTCAAGCGTTTTTCGCGCCGCATGGTGCTGGCGCTTGATCCGGACGCGGCTGGCGATCGGGCTACCCTGCGTGGCTTGCAAATTGCCCGCCAGGCGCTTGACCGGGAGACGGAACCCGTGTTTGACGCCCGGGGTTTGCTGGGTTTTGAGGCTCGCTTGCAGGCGGATATCCGTGTTACCACCCTGCCGGAGGGGAAAGACCCGGACGAGGTGGTGCTGAGCAATCCGCAGGATTGGGAGCGGATTATCGATGAAGCCCGCCCGATCGTCTTGCACGTGATGGAAACCCTGGCGGTCGGGCGTAATTTGGATGACCCCAAGGTTAAGGGGGATATCGCTGCTCAGGTTTTGCCTTTGATCCGTGATCTGCCCAGCCCGATCGAGCGGGATACCTATCTCCAGCGTCTGGCGCGCTTATTACGTGTGGATGAGCGCGCCTTGATGGTAGAGCAGCCCACCCAGGCGCGCCCCGCCCGTCGGCGGGCTCAGCCAGCCAAGCCAGCGGACGCGGAAAAATTCGCGCCCGCCAGCAGCCTGGTGTCTGGCAGCTACGCCCTGGAAGCGCATATCCTTGGGGTGCTGATGCGCCGTCCCGACCTGCTCTACCGGGTGGACCGCTCTCTGCAAGAGATGGGGCTAAGCCGCCTGGCTACGACCGATTTCCAGCACACCGACCACCAGGCGATCTTGCGCTTGCTGCAACAATCCGTTGACCAGGATATTGCCGAGCCGCTCAATTATGTGCTCAACAGTCTCTCTCTAGAGATGATGGAGGTAGCCGACAGCTTGCTGGCACGCACAGGCAACCTGGACCCGAATGGCGATCGAGTCCTGGAAGATTTGCTGCGCGGCCTGATCACCATCCGCCAGGCAGCAGTGCGCCAGAATATTGATTATTTGCGCTATTTGATGGAGGAAGCTCAGCAGCAGGGCGATTTGAAGGCAACACAATACCAGCAAACTATGGTACAACATACGGTGGTACTGCAACGCCTGAACCGGGCGTTTGGCCAGTTCACCAGCCGGATCACTTCCAACCGGATTTCGTAACCTGGGCGTACAGGTGTCTATCGTATGAGAAAGAAATCTCAACCAGATGAATCTCTAAACAACCCGCAGCCCAAGCTGGAAGCTCCCCAAGAGGATGACGCTGATCCCCAGGATGAAACCACTCTGGAGGGGGATTTGCTGGAAAATCTGGAGGACGAAGTCATTGACTTGCTCAATGGCGACCCGGATGACAGCGCGCCGTTCGATGTGGAAGATAAAATCGAGGTTGATGAACCGGACGAAGAATCTTTGCAGCTCGAAGCGGAGGACCTGGAAAGCCTGGTACGGGACGAGCCGTTGGAAATGCTGGATAACAACAATCTGATGCTCGAGCTAAGCGAAGACCCGGTGCGCTTGTACCTCAAGGAGATCGGTGGGATTGAGCTGCTGGATACCGACCGGGAGTTCTGGCTCTCGACCTGCCTGGAGGCGGGGCGCCGGATCGATACGCTGGGGCGCAGCCATCCCTTGGCCCGGCGCAACTTGGATGGTAGCGAGCGCCGCCCAGTGGCGCATAACGTGTACGAAGCGCTCTACGATGAGCTGAAAATCGCCTGGCGCCGGGTGCTGGAGGACACGCACCGCCTGGGCTATGATTGCCCGGACCTGGCATTGAGCCTGGGTGAGGCCCAAATGCTGCGCCAGACCTGGAATATCGATACGCCTTCCTACCTGAGGGCCTATCTGGATAACGGCCTGTGGGGCAGCGATCCGCTCTGGGATGGCGTGGCGCGCAACTCATTTACCGTGTTCCTCTATTTGTATATGTTGCCAGAAGAACCGGCGAGATGCTTGCTGGGGTACATCCAGCAGCAAGGTGATCTGCCACCGGCAAGCGAGTTTATGCTCCCCCGGTGGACTGAGTCGGATGACCCCCCAGAAGGGGAAGCTGTTGCTGCCGGTGATCTGGGGTTGAGCGCCTGCTGGCTGGATGAAAAATCGCTCGAGGCGGAGCTGAACGATATCCGCCAGCGTGCCACGGAAGCCCACCACGCCATAATCCGGGCTAATTTGCGCCTGGTGGTTAGCGTTGCCAAGCGCTATATTGGTCGGGGCAGCTCTTTCCTGGACCTGATCCAGGAGGGAAATATCGGCTTGCTGCGGGCGGTCTCCAAGTTCGATCCGACGCGGGGGTATAAGTTCAGCACCTATGCCACCTGGTGGATCCGCCAGTCGATCAGCCGCTCGATTGCAGACCAGGCGCGCACGATCCGCATCCCGGTGCATATCTTCGAATCGATCAACCGATTGGTGCGCATCCAACGCAGGCTTACCCAGCAGTTGGGTCGCGATCCAGTCCCCGAGGAGCTGGCGCTGGAAGCAGGCTACCTGGACGAGAAAGACCAGCATGCCATTGCCCGGGCGCACCTCGAGGGCAGCGCCTTGCCGGTGGAGGTGCGCCGACGGCTGGTGCGCGGGGCAGCAAAGGTTAACCGGATCTTGCGCGCGGCTGAAGAGCCTATGTCCCTGGAGAGCCCGGTGGGTAGCGAGGATAGCAGCCAGCTGGGAGATTTCATTGAGGACGAGGATGCCCTGGAACCAATGGACGCTGCCGCCCGTGAGATGCTGCGCGAATCGGTGAAGAATGCCCTGGCGGTTTTATCTGACCGCGAGCGGCAGGTGCTGGAGCTGCGCTTTGGGTTAGCAGATGGTAAGGATCATACGCTCGAAGAGGTTGGGCAATACTTTAATGTGACCCGTGAGCGCATCCGGCAGATTGAGTCCAAGGCACTGCGCAAGCTGCGCCACCCTACCCGGAGCCGCCACCTGCGAGATTATTTAGGCTGATTTCTGGCAGGCGCCAGTTTGTGAAATTTGACACCCAGGATTGCCTGTGATAAACTTACCACTCAGGTCAATATTATGTACAAATGCAATTCGCCGAAAGAAGCTATGAAAATACTGGCTAATAACGGCGAATTGCTTAAGCAAACCGCTGCTGGATCTATAATGATTATTGTGTTTTTTTGCGGTTTGCCAAAGTAGTTATCCAAATGGTTCGGGTATCCCCAACCGTTTCTGGATCGATACATAATCTGATACGAGGCTGAGATATGCTGACGGAATACCTGCCCATCGCGGTTTTATTGATTCTTGCCACAGGTTTAGCAGTACTGGTTGTGATTATCGGGCATCTATTTGGTCCACGCCGCCCCACAAAACGAAAATCAGCCCCCTACGAATCGGGTATGACGCCTATCGGACCCGGCACCCGGCGGATGCCGGTTCGTTTTTATCTGGTGGCAGTGCTTTTCATCCTGTTTGATATCGAAGTGGTTTTCTTCTTGCCCTGGGCGATTGTGTTCCGGAGCTTGGGATTGTTCGGCTTAATCGAGATGTTGATCTTTGTCTTTGTTTTAGTGGTAGGTTATGTTTACGCCTGGGAGAAAGGAGCTCTGGAATGGGAGTAGAACAAAAGCTTGGCAATATGGGGGTGGTTACCCTCAAGCTGGAGCAGGCAGTCAACTGGTCCAGGACGAACGCCATGTGGCCGATGTTGTTCGGTCTGGCGTGCTGCGCCATTGAGATGATGTCTGCTCAGGCTGCCAATTATGATATGAGCCGCTTTGGCATGGAGCTGATGCGGGCCAGCCCGCGGCAATCGGACTTGATGATCGTCGCCGGGCGCGTATCGCGTAAGATGGCTCCCGTGCTGCGCCGCCTGTACGACCAGATGCCGGACCCGAAATGGGTGATCTCGATGGGCGATTGCGCTTCTTGTGGCGGTGTCTTCAATAATTACGCAATCGTCCAGGGGGTTGACGAAGTTGTACCGGTGGATGTCTACGTGGCTGGATGCCCTCCGAGACCTGAGGCGTTGATCCATGGGATTATCACCCTGCATGAAAAAGTGCGCGGTGAAAAGATTAAAGATTGGGCTTGAGCCAGACAGCCTGCTATATTCTAAGATGAGAATATTGATTGAGACATGAATGAATATCTCCAATCCGTAGCAAATGCCCTGAAAGACCGCCACGCGGCTGGCTTGATCGAGTACCGCGACCAGCTAAGCCTGGTGATCAGCCCCGAAGACCTGCAGCCTGTCTGCCTCGCTCTGCGTGATGAGTTCTCTTTTGAGATGCTCTCCGCCCAGACTGCGGTGGATTATTGGCCTCAGCAGGAGCCCAGGTTTCACATGCTCTACTTCTTTTACTCGCTGGCACATAACATACGCCTGGGTTTGCGGGTTCCATTGAACGGCAATGCCCCAACACTCCCCAGTATCGAAGGGATCTATCCGAATGCCAACTGGCACGAGCGAGAGATCTGGGATATGTTTGGGATCCGCTTCGAAGGCCACTCCGATCTGCGCCGCATTTTGATGCCCTATGACTGGGAGGGTCACCCCCTGCGCAAAGACTACCCGCTTGGCTATGAAGAAGTGCAATTCACCTTTAACTACGATGAGATCGACCAGCGCAAACCGTATGCCAAGGAATAAGAACGTCCCGGGCATGTTTGTTTGGTGTGGTCACCGGTCTAACAGAACCAGCCGGCGTAGGCGCGGTGCAATCTCTGCATGGTGAGAGAGCTATGTTTGATAAAACACACGTAACCCTGGATGAGCTTCGCCACCTGATCTCCGATCGGGCACTTGAAGGCGACACCGTTCTGCTGAATATGGGCCCGCAGCATCCCAGCACACACGGCGTTCTGCGCTTGTTGCTGGAGTTGGATGGGGAAGCGGTTATCAACTGCATCCCGGATGTGGGTTTCTTGCATACCGGGGTCGAGAAAAACATGGAAGCCAAGACCTATGAGAAGGCTGAAGTGATGACCGACCGGCTAGATTATCTCAATACGGTTGGGAATACCCTGGTGTACTGCCTGGCGATCGAGAAATTGGTGGACCTGGATGTGCCCCCCCGGGCGCAAGCCATCCGCGTCGTCCTGACCGAGCTGCAGCGCATCGCCTCACACCTGGTATGGCTTGGCACGCATGCTTTGGACCTGGCGGCGATGTCGGTCTTCCTGTATTGTTTCCGAGAGCGCGAGCTGATCCTGGATATCCTGGAGATGTGCGGCGGGCAGCGCATGATGGCTACATATATCCGCCCCGGCGGGTTATGGCGGGATGTGCCAGCGGAGTTCGAGCCCGCAGTGCGCAATTTCTTGAAGACATTCCCGGCGCGCATCGATGAATATGAAGCTATGCTAACCAAGAACCCACTCTTCCTGGAGCGAACCCGCAAGATCGGTGTGCTCTCTCGGGAGGATGCCATCCGCTGGGGAATCACCGGACCATCCTTGCGGGCTTCTGGAGTAGCTTTTGACTTGCGCAAGGCAGCCCCTTATTCGGGTTACGAGCAATACGAGTTCGATATCCCAACTCAAACCGATGGGGATACTTACGTGCGCTACCTGGTGCGGATGGAGGAGATGCGCCAGTCCCTGCGGATTGTCCAGCAGGGGATGGATAGACTGCCTTCGGGTCCGGTGCGCAGCAATAACCGCAAATTCGTGCCTCCGCCGCGCTCGGAGCTGGGCACCAGCATGGAAGCGGTTATCCATCACTTCAAGCTGTGGACGGAGGGTTTTCCAGCACCAGAGGCAAGTGTGTACGTGGCGGTTGAATCGCCGCGCGGCGAGCTGGGCGTCTATCTGGAGGGTAACGGCGGTCCCAAACCCCACCGCGTCTACTGGCGCACGCCATCCTTTGTCAACTTGCAGGTTCTACCCCTGCTGTCCAAAGGTCATCTGGTAGCCGACCTGGTGGCTCTGATCGGCACAGTCGATATCGTTCTTGGAGACGTTGACCGGTGAAACTCCTGGCTGAAAAATATTCGGACGAGGTTCAAACCATCCTGGCGAAATACCCGCCAGACCAGAAGCGGTCGGCGGTGATGCCCCTGCTCTACCTGGCTCAGCGCGAGCAAGGTTTTGTCAGCTTTCATGCCATCCAGGAGATCGCCGAGATTTTAGAGATCTCAACCACTGAGGTAGGCTCGATCATCGGTTTCTACACTCTATATCACGACCAGCCGGGCGGCAAGTACCGCATCCAGGTGTGCACGGACCTGCCGTGCGCTCTGCGCGGCGCTGAGCAGTTCCTAGAGGAACTGTGCGACATCCTGGGCATACAGGCGGGCGAGACCACTCCCGACGGCTTGATCACCGTTGAGCATGTGATGTGCCTGGCGGCTTGTGATCGAGCGCCTATGTTCCAGGTGCAGACGGGCGATGGCCTGTCTTACCACGAGAACCAGACTGTGGAAAGCGCCATGCGTTACATTGAGTCGCTACGAAAAATGGAAAAATGAGCCAATATATCCTCCTTCGTCATCGTGAAATCCCAGACCTGAACAAGCTGGAGGTCTACCGCCAGTACGACGGGTTCCAGGCTTTCTATAAATCGGTCACCTCGATGAAGCCCGATGAAGTGACCGAGGTGGTCAAAGCATCTGGATTGCGCGGGCGCGGCGGTGCCGGTTTCCCAACAGGGATGAAGTGGGCATTTGTGGACAAGAAAAACTGGCCGCATTACGTGGTTGCCAATGCCGACGAATCGGAACCGGGAACTTTCAAGGACCGCGAAATCATGGAGCTTAACCCATTCCAGTTCCTGGAGGGGGTTGCCCTCACCGCTTTTGCAGTGCAAGCCAACCTGGCGTACATTTATCTGCGGGGTGAATTCTGGCAGATCGCTCACCAGCTCGAACAGCGGATTGCTGAGATGCACTCGGCTGGTTTCTTGGGCGAAAACCTGTTCGGGAGCAATTATTCACTGCGCATCCATACCCACCTGGGCGCGGGGGCATATATCTGCGGTGAAGAAACCGCCATGTTGGAATCGCTGGAGGGCAAGCTGGGTCAGCCGCGCCTGCGCCCGCCATTTCCGCCTTCCTTCGGTTTGTTTGGCAAACCTACCGTGGTCAACAACGTCGAGACCCTGACCAATGTGCCGCTGATCATTGACAAAGGTGCGGAGTGGTACCGCCAGTTTGGCACGGAAAAAAGTCCCGGCACAAAGGTCTTCTCGTTATCCGGGCGAGTGAACCGTCCCGGGAACTACGAGCTACCCCTGGGGACCACCTTTCGCGAATTGATCTTCGAACATGGTCAGGGTATCTCCGATGATAGACCGGTAAAAGCGATCATGGCAGCGGGTGCATCCTCTTCATTGATTGTGGCAACTCAAGAGGCGCTGGATACACCCATGGATTACGAAAGCGTTCCCAGCCTTGGCGCTTCACTTGGCTCAGCTTCGGTGATCGTCGTGGATGACACGGTCAGCATCCCCTGGTTGATCAACAAGACGATCCACTTTTTCAAGCATGAATCGTGCGGTAAGTGCACTCCCTGCCGAGAGGGCACATTCTGGATGATGCACCTGACTGAACGGATCGCGGAAGGCTCAGCTGGCTGGGAAGATGTAGAGCTGTTACGGGATGTCGCCAACCAGATGAAAGGGAAATGCCTGTGCGCTTTGGGAGAGTTCTCAATCGAGGCCGTGCTCTCCGGAATCGAGCGCTTTCGCAATGATTTTGAGCAAGCAACTTCATCGCCAGCCATGACGGACATACAGCAGACGGCTGAAGTTGGCAGCTGACAGGGGCAGAGCAGGGCATGGCGGTTTGCGATTTACCGACAGCAACATGGAGTCTCGTGAATGGGTAAATTGGTAACGTTAACCATCGATGGCAAGCAAGTGACGGTTCCGGAAGGCACCCTGATAGTGGATGCCGCCAAGAAGATCGGCATTGATATCCCGGTGTTTTGCTATCACCCGAAGATGGAACCGGTCGGCATGTGCCGGATGTGTCTGGTGGAGATCGGTCGACCGGTGCTCGACCGGGCCAGCGGACAGGTGGTCCTTGAAGAAGATGGCTCGCCCAAGATCATGCTCTCCCCCAAGCTGGAGACGGCTTGCACCACGCCGGTTTCGGAGGGGATGGTGGTGATTGGCGACTCGGTCAAGGTGAAAGACGGGCGCGAGGACATCCTGGAGTTTTTGCTCACTTCCCACCCGCTGGACTGCCCGGTGTGTGACAAGGGGGGTGAGTGCCCCTTGCAAAACCTGACAATGGGCTTTGGTCCTGGAGAGAGCCGCTATATTTACGATGAGAAAATGCACCTTGCAAAACACGTGCCTCTGGGTGAGCTGATATTCCTTGACCGCGAGCGATGCATCCAGTGCGCCCGGTGTGTGCGTTTCCAGAGCGAAGTGGTGGATGAGCCGGTGATCGGTTTCTACCAGCGGGGTCGCTCGCTAGAGATTGTCACCTTCTCTGAGCCAGGCTTTGATTCGTATTTCTCGGGGAACACCACCGATATTTGCCCGGTAGGTGCCCTGACGACTGCCGACTTTCGCTTTGGCGCTCGCCCGTGGGAGCTGAACTCGGCGGCGTCGATCTGCTCGCAGTGCCCGGTTGGCTGCAATATCACCTTCAATATCCGCCGGGAGGCCCGGTCGGGCGGGCAGTGGGTGATCAAGCGGGTCATGCCCCGCCAGAATGAAGCAGTAAATGAAATCTGGATCTGCGATAAAGGTCGTTTTACCTATCATTACACGGAAAGCCCAGAGCGCCTGACCCAACCTCTGATCCGCAAGAATGGCGAGCTGACGCCCGCTTCATGGGATGAGGCTTTGGAGCTGGTTGCCAGTCGCTTCCGGGTAGCCGGGGATAGCTTGATGACCCTGGTCAGCGGGCGGCTGAGTAATGAGGATCTTTTCAACCTGCGCCAGCTCACCCAGGGATTGGGCGGTCACAGCGTGCTCTACACCGACCTGGCAGGCGGTGACCTGGTTGCCCAGGTTGGGGTGGGGCCGGGGACGAATTTTGCCGAGATGGGGGCGGGCAGTGCTATCCTGGTGGTGGCTTCTGACCTGCTCGAAGAAGCGCCGATCTGGTGGTTGCGGGTGAAGCAAGCGGCTGAACGCGGGGCGACATTGATTGTGCTCAACCCCCGCCCAACCCGCCTGGACAGCTACGCCCGGCATGTGGTCAGATACCCGTATGGCTCAGAGGCTGCCGCTGTTTTGGCGATGGTCAACACGCTCTCAGCCAAGCGCCCCAATTTACCTGAGGTGGTGAATAACCTGGGGCGCAGCCCGGAGCTTCAGGCTGCTGCCAGGGCATTCGCAGATGCTGATAATGCGATTGTTCTATATGGCGGAGAGGGTACCGGATTGGAGACTTCCCAGGCGCTGGCCCAGGCGTGCGCTAACCTGCTGATTACGACTAACCATGTTCAGGGTCCAAATAACGGTCTGGTGGGTGTCTGGCAACGAGCCAATGACCAGGGCGCCTGGGATATGGGTTTTCGCCCGGTGCCTGATCTGGCAGAAGCCATGCGCGCTGCCAGGGCAGTATATGTTGTGGGAGCGGATCCGGCAGGGGACGACCCTCGCCTGGCGGAGACGGGCGATTTCCTGGTGGTTCAGGAGCTTTTCCTGACCGGTACCGCCAAGCTGGCGGATGTGGTGTTGCCAGCCCAAGCCTATACCGAGCGCGAGGGCACCTATACTACAGGAGAACGCCGCGTGCAGCGTTTCTACCCCGCAATGCCTGAAAGACCCGCCAGCAAGGCAGACTTTGCAATTGCGGCTCAGATCGCCGAGCTTCTCAGCATAAATCTAGAGGGGCGCATTCCCTCGAAACTGATGGCGCGGATCGCTGAGAGCGTGCCGGATTACGCTGGATTGTCTTACAGCAAGCTGGCTGAGGTCAGCGAGCAATGGCCGATTGTAGGGCGGGGTGACCTGTACTATGGCGGCACTACCTATGAAAACAGCCAGGGTTTGGGTGTGCAACTGATCCCTGCTGCCCAGCGCGGCGCGGTGCTGCCCCTTGGCTGGCCTGAGCTGCCAGAAGTTCAGATCCCGAAATTGGGTTTGTTGGCAGTCCCGGTCACCCGCCTGTACGACCGCGGCCAGACAGTCTTGCCTTCGAAATTGTTGCACCAGCGTATCCTCCAGCCGTACCTGGCGATCCATCCGGAGGACGCCAGGCGCTTGCGCATTCCAGACGGCGCTACGGTTGAGCTAAGCTACCGGAACACGACCTCCCTGGTGGCAATCCGGTTTGATGAAAGGGTGCCGGCGGGTGTTATTCTGGTACCGCGCAGCATGGGTGTGCCGATCAACAGCCCGCAGCCTGCCGAATTACGCCTGGTGGAACGGGTGGCGGCATAAGAGCGGGCTGCTTGAGGGCAATAACATACCAAGGTAAAGGGAGCGCAATGCGAGGAACGTGATGGATGCTGCCTTAATCATCGAGTGGGTTGTCAAATCAATAATATTGCTTATTTCACTGATAACGGGTTTTGCGTATCTTACATTCTACGAGCGCAAAGCCCTGGCCCGCATCCAGGTGCGCATTGGGCCAAACCGCGCCGGACCAGGAGGCTGGCTGCAACCGGTGGCGGATGCCGTGAAGCTGATCTTCAAAGAAGAGTTGATCCCGGGCAATTCCTATAAAGCGATGTTCGTTATTGCGCCGATTATTACGGTCGTTCCGGCGCTGATCATCCTGGCGGTGGTTCCGTGGGGTGCAACGGTAACTCTCTTTGGGAGACAGGTACCTCTATCGATTTCCAATATCAATATCGGCATCCTGTATATTACCGCTATCGCTTCTATATCGGTGTATGGTATTGTGCTGGCTGGCTGGTCATCCAACAATAAATATGCCATGATGGGCGGTATTCGATCTTCTGCGCAGATGATCAGCTATGAGCTGGCGTTGGGCATGGGCTTTATCGGTCCGATGTTGCTGGCCAATTCGATGAACGTATTCGAAATTGTTGAAGCGCAGCGCGGCATATGGTTTGTGGTGTTCCAGCCGATTGGGGCTTTGGTATTCTGGATTGCGACCCTGGCGGAAGTCAACCGCGCCCCGTTTGATATGCCCGAGGCCGAGCAGGAGCTGACCGCCGGTTACCATACCGAGTATTCAGGGATGAAGTTTGCCCTGTTTTTTATGGCGGAATATATCAAGATGATTGCAGTCAGCGCCATTGCGGTATCCTTGTTCTTTGGCGGGTTCCGCGGTCCGTTTGTCGATCAGATACCCTGGCTGGGTCCCATTTACTTGCTGATCAAGGTCATCATTTTACTTTTCGGAATGATCTGGGTGCGGGCTACCCTGCCGCGCATGCGCTATGACCGCTTGATGGCGTTTGGCTGGAAGATCCTATTCCCACTGGCGCTGGCAAATATCCTGTTGACCGCGATTGGCATCGCATTAGAGATGTATTGGTTGATCCCGGTGCTCACCATTCTGGCTTTAATCGTAACGTTATATCTGGCAAGAAACGCTATTGCGAGGAGGTAGGGATGTTAACGGAAATCTTGCGCGGTCTCTC
>JBFYSV010000055.1:0-8713 GCA_041301185.1 Anaerolineae bacterium | reverse complement strand
ATTTACTTAACTTTCTACCGGGAAGAACAGCCGGTGGGAGAACTCGTTCGTAAAATCCGGATGCGACGATAGCTCGATATATTCTAACCGATGGGCGATGAGTTCGGCAAGCTGCCGGTGGTGAAGCGAGACCAGCATCTGGCGTGCGCCCTCCCCGGCGGCGTTGCCTACCTGGCGGAAGCGCCTCTGCGGCAGGGCGGGGAACATGCCCACCCGGATGGCGTTGGGGATGCTGATATACGTGCCGAACGCCCCGGCGACGATAAAATCCTGAATCTCCTCGGCGATGATACCCGCTTCTGCCAGCAAGATCTCGATGCCCGCCCGGATGGCACCCTTGGCAAGCTGGATCTCATTGACATCCCGGCGGGTGACGAGCACATCCCGCCCGTGCCCGCTGCGGCTGGCCTCAGCCAGGACAAACTCGTTCAGCCCATCCCGGCGGCGCACCAGGGGATGCGATGCGACCAGCGCTCCGCGCCGGTCTAGGACGCCGGCAGTGAGCATCTCGCCAATCGCATCCAGGATGCCCGAGCCGCAGATGCCCACCGGCGGCTGGTCGGCAATGGTCTGGATGCGGATGGTGTGCTGACCGCCGTTAATCTGCACCCGCTCGATCGCCCCGGGGGCAGCCCGCATGCCGTCCCGGATATGGGCGCCCTCGAACGCCGGGCCGGAAGCGCACGAGCAGCACAGCAAGCGCCCGGCGTGGTTGAGGGTGATCTCGGTGTTGGTACCGATATCCAGGGCCAGGGTGGTGCGTTGCGCCTGGTGGGTTTCCGTCGCCAGCACCATCGAGACGTGATCGGCGCCTACATACCCGGCAATATTGGGCGGAAGATAGACGTACGCCCCGGGGTTGAGCTTCAGACCCAGGTCGCTCGCACGCAGGTCGAGCGCCTGGCTGATAGCCGGGACGTAGGGGGCATGCCCCAGCTGTTCGACCGGCAGCCCGGCAAACAGATGGTGCATGGCGGTATTGCCCACCACCACCGCATCCACAACCTGGGCGTGCACAAGGCCAGCCTGGCTCAGCAGATCGTCCAGCATCTGGTTGAGAGTCTCCACCAGGCGGTGCTGCAAGACCTGGCGCCCGCCAGCGAGGCTGCCGGCATAGCCAATGCGGCTGACCACGTCTTCGCCGTAGGCAATTTGGGGGTTCATGGCGCCGGTTTTGGCAAGGGTATCGCCGCTGTGCAAATCCACCAGGTAAGCTGCCAGCTTGGTAGTGCCCACATCGACTGCCATGCCCGCCAGTGTCCCCCCGGTCGGCAGGATAGCGATCACCTCCTTCCCGTGCAGGGCGACTCGGGCAGACCAATCCTGCTGGCGTAGTATGGTTGAGATCTCGCCCAATACAGCCGGGCTGAAACGCAGCGGGACGGGTGCCCCAAGGGCTGCCAGGGCGTCTTGCAGGCGGGCAGTATCGGCGCGCAGGTCATCCAGGGCAGGCGGGGGGATGCGGACGTCATACGCAACCACCGCTGGCGCCAGGGGCACGCGGGCTATCTGCCCTTCGACCTGCAGGCGCTGGGGGGTGGTCAGCGATTCAGGGGGGATATCGATCTTGACATCGCCCAGCGGCTCTGCCTGGCACGCCAGGCGGTAACCCTGAGCCAACTCCTCTGCGGTGAACCAGCTTTCCTCCTCCAGGGTGGGCGGGGTCAGCTCGCCGGAGACCAGGCGCACCCGGCAGCTATCGCACACGCCTACCCCGCCGCATAGCGAGGCCAGCTCCACACCTGCCGATTGGGCGGCTGCCAGCAGGGTCATGCCGGGGGTGACTTCCGCCCGGCGGCCGACCGGCTGCATATTCACCTGAAAGGTTTGTGGGGGGTGTTTATCCTCGGGCATAGGCGCGGCGCATGATCTCATCCAGCTGGCGGGATTGATCGTCGGGTAAGGGCGGGACTTCATGGCTCGCCAGGATGCTCTCGGCGTGAGCCTGGGCGCGCTGGACCACGTCTGGCGCGCCGGCAGCCTGCCACATATCGTAGCCCACTTCCTGGATGCCCAGGCGTCCCTGCCAGATCTCACCCGCCCGCAGGTAGCGCCGGCTATGCTGCTCCTTGAGGAAGTTGCGCCCGTGATCCATGGCATGGTTGATCACTTCCACCGCCAGGCTGTCGTCATCCACCGCATAGCCGCGCAGAACGCGCCGCACCATGCTGTAAATATCGTCGTCCACGACGATCTGGAAATTGGAGGAGATCGTGCCGCCCGCCATCTCGCCCACGCCGGAAAGCTCGTCGGCGCCTGCCAGGGCCGGCACCAGGGCGTTAATCGCCCGCTCGTAGCCGCTTTGCATATCGGCGGCGAAACCGCTGCCCGCCAGCCCGTAGACGTTGACCGGCAGACCGTAATGGTGCCCCAGCTGCACCGTTCCGGCAGAGAGCATGCCCACTTCCGGGTTGCCCCAGATCGGCGCCCCGCTGCGCATATTGAGCACCGAGAGCCGCCCGCAATAGACGATGGGGTTGCCAGGGTTGGTGAGCTGCACCAGGACAATGGAGGCCAGGTTTTCGGCGTTCTGCTGCACCAGCGAGCCCGCCAGCGACATGGGCGAGGTGGCGCCCACGCTCGGGCAGGGCAGCGGTCCGCACGCCAGCCCGTGGCGGGCGATCTCCAGGAAGACCGGTACGATCTCGCCCAGGAAGTTGAGCGGGCTGACCGGGGAGGCTCCCAGGGATACGGCGGGGCGGTCGCCAAATACGACCTGCATCATTTCATAGAGTGTGCGTACATCCTCGGGCGTGGTGACTCCCGGTCCATTGACCGGCTTGAGCGTGTTGCGTAGCGCCTGCTCGAACATGGTCAGGATCATCATGTGGGCAGGCACATCCCGCGGGGTGTAGAGCGGCGTGATGGTGGTGACGTTGTCCAAGGCATCCATCAGGCGGGTGGATTGGGCCACGTCGGCAGCGGTCGCCGGGCGCAGCTTTGCGCCGGGGGAGTCGAAGACATCCCGCGCCCCGCCCAGGTTGTGGACGTGCAGGCTGCCATCACCCAGGGTGATCGCTTCGCCGCGCCCGCGAAGGGTCACCTGCTGGGGGCATTTCGCCAGGCAGTTTTCCACCAGCTCGGGCGGCAGGATCAGGCGATCATTTTCCTGGCGCGCCCCGTGGTCTAAGAGCAGCGCCCGGCCTTCAGGGTCGTCGATCAGGATGCCGGTTTCGGCCAGGACGCGCAGGGATGCCTGGTGGATGTTCTCGATATCTAGGTCGCTGAGCAGTACAAGTTGCATCATTAACTCTTTTCCTTGTAGTGTCACTCTGAGCTGTCGCAGGCAGTGAAGAGTCCGGGTGACACATTTGATTCATGAGCATGGATAGGGATTCTTCGGTCGCTGCGCTCCCTCAGAATGACAATTAATATTGCTGATTACACTGGTATCTTACGCAATCAGATCTCCGGCAATCCATCGATCAGCTCGGGGTGCAGGGCGTAGTACTCCTCGCGCAGCAGGTCCATATTCAGGTTGTCGAGCAGCTGCCCGTTCTTCCAGATGGCTTCTCTCATGCGCAAGGACACTTTGAAGCCGGATTTCTGCGCCAGCTTGACGGCGCGCGGGTTGCCGCTGTGCGTCCACAAGCGGACTACACGCAATCCGAGCTCTTCATACAGGAACTTGAGTAGCACTTCCTGGGCGTCATACGCCACCCCGCCGCCCCAATACTTCTTGTCGACGATGATCCCGATGGTGGCAGAGAAGCGGGGGTGCAGATCGGTGTAGCTGACCAGCCCGGCGTACTCGCCGGTGTCTTTGGTGAGGATGGTGAACTGCCCGTCCTGCCGCTCGAAGGAGAACTCGCGCTTTTCGTAGCGCTTCTGGTACATCTCCAGGGTGAAATCCGGGGGCAACGAGACGCTCCAGGCCTGCGTCTCCAGGTCGTTGCGCAGGTCAACCAATTTTTGCAAATCTTCGCGTTTCTGCTCCCGTAGGATGACCAGCTTGCCCTCAAGCGCCATGCTGCCCTCCCTGCCCCGCCAGCCACTCTGTTCGCAGCATATCCATGATGACCAGGTCGGTATATTTACCAGCGTGAATGCCGGTGCGGCGCAGGCGCCCGGCGTTCTGAAAGCCGTGCTTGCTGAAGAAGGCCAGCCCGTCCTGGTTCCAATCGTTGATCCAGGCGGTGACAGTGTGGGCAGGGGTGTAATTGAACAAGTAGCCCAGCTGGAGCTGCAAGACCTGCTCGCCGTAGCCATGGTGCTGGAAGGGCGGTCCAATGGTCAGCGAGATGGACGGGCAGTGCGGGTCCCACTCCCAGTCGCACTCGATGTGACCGATCAGGTTGGACGATTCGCGCTGGATGACCGCCAGGTGAAAGCCCTTCTTGGACTCGTTCCATTCCTGGATGATCTGCTCGACCTGGTGTTCAGAGAGGGGGGCAAGCTCGGGGTAGCCCCAGGGGATATAGCGCCGCCCTGCCAGATCAGGGTGGTTCAGGTAGGCCTGTAAGGCAGGGCGGTAGCCCGCTTCAAATGGGCGCATGACGATGGTATGTGATTCAAAAAGCCCATCCATGATGTCCTGTTCCTTAGCCGGGTTACATCAAATGTAAGGGTCCAGATTGAAATATCGGTTCTCGCTTATCAAGATTTACGGACTGCTCTGTACGAGTATCCAACCATTCTTTGAATGAGCGTTGGCTTTCACCAGAGGGTTTTCCGGAGAGCAAGTTCTCAACACTGATGTCCTCGTCCAGGTCAAGCCAGTGAATACCCTCGCCTTTGCCAATCAGACGCCAGTTTTTCCGCTCCTGATCCGTACCGTGCACCAACCTTGGGTACCATACTAGCGGAATGCTGATCGTACGCCCATCTTCCAGATCGACTACCAGGGTATCCACATCCACTTTGACATTTACAGCACGAGCTGCCTCAATCTCCATCGGTAGATTATTCAATCAATTTCCTCAACCTGGTAGAGAGACATTCATATTATACTGATAGGATCTCACCACCAAGACACCAAGACACGAAGACACCTGGTTTTTGGGTTATTTCCTTTGTGCCTTGGTGTCTTGGTGGTAGAAAAGTTCATTGTGTGCGAAGGACTGTTGCCATCCTAAAAATGATTATACCTTTACTCTGTCTATCCCGCGCTTCCGGTGACGGCGTAGGTGTAGCCCTCCCGCAGGGCGTTCTGCGCCTCCAGGTGGCGGCGGATGTACTGCCCGCAGTTGCTGCCGATGCGGTTCTCCTCCACCTCGCCGATGCTGACGATCACCTGGTAGCCGGCAGCGCGCAGCGCCTGCACCAGCGGGTCACCGTCTGCCGGGCGGTGCGGATCAATATACGAGCTCAAGCTGTGCTCAGCTGCCCGGTAGGTGGGGTTGAGGGGGGTGATCTTGATCAGGTAGCGCTCGGGCGAGAAGTGGCGCAGCAGCACGTCCGGGTCGACCGGGGAGCCTTCACTGAGGGCGAAATTCAGGGTCACCTTGCGGTCGCCCGGCTGGTAAAAGCGGTCGCCGTAGGCTGCCATCTGCTCGAAGCTCCACTTGCGCACCGGGATGATCTGGTCGCGGCGGGTTTCGTCTGTGCTGTGCAGCGAGAACTGGAACTGGAACCTGCCGCCGGTGTACATGCCGCGCTTGATCTCCAGCAAGCGCTCGAAGAATGGTTCGGAGCCGCGCGGGGCAATGCTGGAGATGGACGGCATAAAGCCGGGAACCTGGTAGCGCTGGGGAAGCTGCTCGATCACGTCCAGCACAGCCGGGTTGAGCGCCGGCTCGCCCATCCGGGAGAACTGGATCTTGAACTGGCGACAAGGGATAACCCCATCTGGGTAGCGCTTGCGCACCAGCAGATCGATCTGATTGAAGATCTCATCCGCGGTGAGCTTGCCGGAGTAGAACCCGCCTGCATCGCACATCAGGCAGCGCACCGGGCAGCCGTACATCACCGATACCAATAAGACCCACTTATCTTCCCGTGAGAAGGGAGGCTGTAAGGCTTCGACACACTCCACCAGCCGCTCTGCCCCGTAATCCAGGATATAGACGACGGCAATATCTTCTCTGCCCGTAGTTGCGATCACATTCATCCTGCCTCCTTTGATACATACTGGTAAATTTTCATGGCTGCCAGCAAGCCGTCTCCGACGGCGATGGCGGTCTGGCGGTACATGCCGCGCTGCACGTCGCCAACCCGGTGCAACGCCCCGCGTGATTGTAAATCTTGGGCGTCCGGCAAGCCGGAGAGCAGCTCGACCCGCGGCAGACGGCCTAGCGCCCCGATCAGGTAGTCCACTTCCAGCGGCTTGCCACCCTGGGGAGTCTCGCGATCCAGGCGCAGGCGGTCGCCCGGCAACGGGCTGAGCCGGGTCACCCGGGTGGCGGGTTGGTAGGTGATCGCCGGGGTTGCCTGGGCGCGATCCCACAGGAGCGGCAGGCATTTGACCTGGCTGCCCCGGTTGAGGATCACCACCTGGTTGCGCCGGGCCAGGTTCAGGGCGTAATCGAAAGCCGCGTCCCCCGCGCCGATGACCGCGACCCGCTTCCCCGCCAGGTCGCTAATTGGGTGGACTTCGTAAAACACCCGCTCCCGCACGGCAGCCGGCAGGAAAGCCTCCGGGAAGGTCACCGGACGGGTGCCGGTGGCAAGCACCACCACAGGCGCCCGGTACTGCCCCTGCCCGGTCTGGATGAGAAAGCCCTGATCGCCGTGCTCCAGGCGCAAGGCCATCTCGGGGATCGCTTCGACCCCTGCCAGGGCAGCCTGCTGGACGAACAGATCGACCAGGTCTGCCCCAGGAATGCCGCCCGGAAAGCCGGGGTAGTTCTCCACCAGGTTGGCGTTGTGCAGCAGGCCTCCCGGGCGCTCGCCCTCCAGCAGCAAGGCGGGTACGGTGTAGCGCTGCAGCTGCAGGGCGGTCATTAAGCCCGCCGGCCCGGCGCCAATAATGATCGCCTGAGGGGCGCTCATCCCCCCTCCAGGGCTGCCAGGGCTTCACCGGTCAGCAACAGGCTGGCGAAGCCGTGGGCCAGGTTGAGCAGGCTGGCCTGGTGGAAATCCCGGTTGTAGGTGGCGGTGCCATCCACCAGGAAGAAGACTTCAAAATCGCGCCCAAACGCCGAGCGGGCGGTGGTTTCGCAGCACAGGTGAGTCATCACCCCGCAAATCAGCACCCGCACCACGCCCGCCTGGAGCAAGATGGCTTCCAGGTCGGTTTTGTAGAAGGCGTCGTACTGGGTTTTGAGGATTACCGGGCTATCGGCGACGTCCAGCTCGGGGGTGATCTGGCTGAGCGGGCTGTCGAGGGAGATGCGGTCGCGCCACCAGACGGACATCATGCCTGCATCCTGCAGGGTATTGACATGCCGGGTGAAGACCAGCGGCAGGCGCTTGCGGCGGTAGGCTCGCACCAGCGCCCGGATGCCCGGCAGGATCGCCACCGCGCTGGGAATATAGGCGTGGCTGGCGGGGTCGAGGAAATAGGATTGCATATCCAGCACCAGCAGAGCCGAGTGGACGGGGGTGAAGGGCAGCCCGCGGCGGTGCGCCTGGGCCTCCGCCTGGCTGCGCATCTGGCCCGCCTGGAGGTGGATGTCTTGCGGGGTGAAATAAGTCTCTTTCACGCTGGGGATAATTTAACCGGATTCTGGGCTGGCGTCCAGTGAATATTTTCCTGTAATTATATCCACAGTGTATGTAGTTTGGCGTGGATTTGCAAAGGCAGGATTATTTTTCACATGGGAAGCTGAGCGCAGCCATATCCCCCGTATAATTGGAGTGTATCAAAATTAGTGTCATGCTAGTTTTATTTAACGTGAGTACGGGTGTTGGGTCTCATAATTTCGTACCTTACTGATGAATTGCGTTGTCAAGGGCCAATTTATTGCGAGTTTTGAGTGACCGGTACATTAACAATTCCATATTCGCCCTGCCACTGAATCCGAATCAGCGGAGGTAGATCAAGCCTATTCATTTGTTTGCGCTCAGATCCTAGACAGAAGATCTGAGTTCAGGTCGCAGCGCCAGAACTTCCTCCACCGAAGCGATGGGTCTCTGGCCAGCGCGCCTGACATGGGTCAGGTTTTCACCGAGTTGGAGCTGCATCAGGTAGTAACGGACGAACTGGCGAGCTGTTAGCCCACCGCGTTGGAGATCGTTGAGCTTCCAAGACCAGGTCATGAGTTTGAAGGCAACCATATCGGGGTCTGCCTTGCGATCTGCTACCCGTTCGGTCATGACGTGCCAGATGACCACCAGCAATTTGCGAGCGATAGCGACAATTGCTTTGCAGCTTTTCATGCGTCGGGTCAGCTTTTGGAATTGCGCTTTCCAGTGGGGATGCGTATCGACGGCGATCCAGGCCGCTTCAACCAATGCCCAGCGCAATTCTTTGCGCCCCTGTTTGGTGATATGACCCGACTGATGGGTTTGGCCGCTATCGTGGACACTGCTGCCCAGGCCGGCATAGCCGACCAGTTTCTTGGCATGGGGAAAGCGGGTGATGTCACCAATTGCAGAGAGAATGGTCATGACATTGATCAGCCCGAAGCCAGGCAGTTGCAGGAGATAGGGCGTGTAGTCCACCCAAGCAGGCTGGGTGCTCAAACGGGCGAGCTCCTGATCGACTTCGGTGATTTGGGGCTCAAGATGATCCAGCAAGGCCAGATCCTGGCGGATGCGCAGCTTCTCGACCGAGGAAAGGGATAAACCTTCCCACCAAGTGCGGTTTTTGGCGGCAAAAGGACCCCCTTCG
>JBFYSV010000007.1:0-6755 GCA_041301185.1 Anaerolineae bacterium | reverse complement strand
CTGTGCAGGAGAGGGGTTTTCGTAGCCCGGGATTCTATCCCGGGGTCTGCGGCGGGATAGAATCCCGCCCTACCCTGCTGCTGGATTGGGATTTGAACACATAACCACGAAGGGCACGAAGAGAGCACGAAGACCATCAGGTTTTTATAAAGCTTTCTTTGTGCTTCTTCGTTTCTTCGTGACCTTCGTGGTTCAATCTTTGATCTTATGCTAAAATCTAACCTCACCCACCCCCCTCCCGGAGAATGAAACCATGAACCACGTGATTAACCCCGCCAACGCAGAAGAATGGCCCATCGAGAAACACAAAGGCGTGTTCTCGCGCATGCTGATCGAAGGGCAGAACATGACCGTGATGTGGACCCGCTGGGAGCCGGGCGCCAATGCCCCGGTCCACGTCCACCCCAACGAGCAGAGCGGGATTGTCCTGGCCGGGACGATCATCTTCATCATCAATGGCGTGGATTACCCGGTGAGCGCCGGCGAGTTCTTCTACATCCCGCCCAGCGCGCCCCACTCCGAGCGCAATGATGGGCCGGTGGAGGCCGTGCTGACCGATTTCTTCGCCCCCATCCGTGAAGACCTGCACCGCCGCCGCTTCCAGGCGGAAATTATCCAGGAATAACCGCGAAAAAAAACCCTTAAACCACGAAGGACACCAAGAGAATCCGAAGATCACAAAGGAATTTATAAGGTTTTCTTGGTGTTCCTTCGTACTTCTTTGTGTTCTTCGTGTTTAAATCTTTGCATCTTCACGGTTCAATCCCTTATCCCAGCAACAGGCTGATCAGCTCCCAGTTGGCCCACAGGTCGTAGAGCCCAATCCCTACCAGCAGCAGCCCGCCCAGGATATTCACCAGGCGGGCGTTGATCGCCAGCCAGCGGGTGATATCGCGCTGCATGGCGCCGGAGATTAGCGAGAGCGCCAGCAGTGGCAGGCCGAACCCCACCCCGAACCACAGGAAGATATTCAGCTTGTTCAGGGCTTCTGCGGCGGTCAGCGAGATGGCAAAGATGCTCACCACCAGCGGTCCAGAGCAGGGCAAGGCGATTGGCCCGTACAGCAGGCCGTACAGGTAGGCGTTGGCGTACGGGCCGCGCAGGGCGGGTGCCTCGATCTGCGGCAGGGCTTTGAAGGGGTTCTTATCCAGCAAGAGCAGCAGTCCCAGGGAGATGATCAGCAAGTCTGCCAGGGGGATGACCACCGAGAGCGCCCGTCCCACCGAGACCGAGAGCAGCGCAATCATAAGCCCCAGCGCCAGCATCATGCTCAACACGCCCGCCAAGACAAAGAAGCCCAGGAAATAGCGCTTGCTGCCGCCGGATGCCTGACCCGCCCCGCTCAGGTAGGCCAGGTAACCCGGGTAGAGCGGCAGGATGCACGGGCTGGCGCTGGCCAATAAACCCAGGCTGATCGAGGTCAGGATGGTTTCCATAATCTACTCGCAATCCTAAGGTCCAGCCCGCCGGTATTGCTCCAGCCGGCGGGCTGGACGATCTCGGTTTGAGCTTACATGCCTTCCTTCAGGAAAGGCTCGATGAACGCTTGCAGGTCTGCCGCGCTCTTGATCCCAAACGGCATCGGGTGCGCCTCGCCGTGGCGATCGATGATCAGGATCGGCGTGGAGGGCGGGTTGAGAAACTGGTCGCCGTACAGCGCCCCGATCTCGCGCGCCACCTCCGCCGGGGCTACTGCGTAAATCCAGTCGAACCCATTGGCTTCCGTGTAGGCTTTCAGGTCGGCAGCGTTCTCATTGGGGTCGATATCCAGCCCGATCGAAACCAGGTCTCCGTCCATCCCCAGCGCCTCGTGCAGCGCCTTCACCTGGATTTGCTGGCGCTTGCAGCTTGGACACCACATCGCCAGGGTCTCCACCAGCACCACTTTGCCCTTGAAATCGCTGAGGGTGAAGCTCTCGCCGCTGCGCACGTTGGTTAGCGCCGCTCCAAACCAGGCAGGCGCCGCCAGCATAGCCTCGTCCATGGCTTCGGGCGTGGTGTGCGTATCCGGCATCACTTCGGAAGTCTTTTCCATCATCGCCTCAGGAGTCTTCTCCTCCAGCATGGCCTCGTCGGTTTTCTCCATCATCGCCTCGGGAGTCTTTTCCAGCATGGCGTCGTCGGTTTTCTCCATCATCGCCTCGGTGGGTTTCTCCTCCATCGCCTCCGCCTGGGGAGCGGCGGGCGAGCAGGCGCTGAGCGCCAGGGCAAAAACAAACACGACAAGCAGGGTATTCTTGAGCATGGTAGCCTCCAGTTTTTCAGGTTTTCCCCAGCATAGCGGGCAGTTCTTACAAGAAGCAGACAGGACCCTTACAGGTCTATGAACAATGCTTAAGATTTGTGTAATAATTCAGGTATATACTGTGTGTTTGAGTGAAATGACGCCATGACCCAGATTGTGATTGTTGAGGACGAGCCAGATATTAGCGAGGTGGTCAGCCTGTATTTGAAGCGGGCGGGCTACCAGGTGGCTCATTACGCCGATGGGCTGGCAGCCCAGGAGGCGCTGCTGCGCCAGCTGCCGGACCTGGTCATCCTGGACGTGATGCTGCCCGGCATGGATGGCTTCACCCTGACCCGCAACTTGCGAGATCGCTTCGATGTGCCCATCATCTTGCTCACCTCCCGCCGGGAGGAGGCCGACCGGATTGCCGGTCTGGAGCTTGGCGCTGATGATTACGTGGTCAAGCCCTTCAGCCCGCAGGAGCTGGTCAGCCGGGTGCGGGCTGTCCTGCGCCGGACGCGCGCTCTTCCCCAAACTATTGAAGATCGCGCCCTGGATTACGGCGACCTGAGGATTAACCCGGGGACGCGCCTGGTCACCCTGAATGCCCAGGAGATCATCCTGACCGCCAGGGAGTTTGACCTGCTCTACCACCTGGCGCAGCACCCGCGCCAGGTCTTCAGCCGCGACCAGCTCCTGGAGAGCATCTGGGGGATGTCCGATTATATCGATCCTGGAACGGTCACGGTGCACATCCGCCGGCTGCGTGAAAAAATTGAGCCGGACCCGGCTACCCCCCGCCACCTGGTGACCGTGTGGGGGGTGGGCTATAAGTTCGAGCCGTAGCGCTATGCGACAATCGACACCCCGTACCGTGCTGCTCGCCAGCGGAATCGGCCTGGTATTGCTCGTCTCGCTGGGCATTTTCTACTGGCTATTGCGCCCGCCGATGGGCGACCTGGGGCTGATGGCGCGGTTCCTGGCGCTGACGGCTGCTATCTCGATTCTCGCCGGGTTTGCTGCTTACCGCTGGGGCTGGCTGGAGTGGGCGCCTTCCCTGCGCTGGACGCTGGGCGGGACCTATGTGCTGGCCAGCCTGCTGACCTTCCTCAACGTCTGGCTGACGGCCCGGCTGATGTTCGCCAGCCAGCATGACTTGATGCTGGCGACGGTCCTGCTGGTCTTTGCCGGCGGCATCGCCGTGGCGCTGGGCACCTTCTTTGCCAGCACGCTCACTGAGCGCATCACCCGGCTGGAAGATGCCGCCCGCGCCATCGAAAGCGGCGACCTGTCTGCCCGAGCAGACATCGCCGGTCGGGATGAGATCGCCGCTCTGGCAGATTCTTTCAACCAGATGGCGCAGCGCTTGCAAACCGCCGACCAGAAACAAAGAGAGCTGGATGCCCTGCGCCGTGACCTGGTCGCCTGGGCCGGGCACGACCTGCGCACCCCGCTGGCTTCGATCCGCGTCCTGGTGGAGGCCCTGGCGGATGGCATGGTCACCGACCCGCAAACCCAGCAGCAGTATCTGGCGCAGGCCAAAAAGCAGGTGGACAATCTCTCTGTCCTGGTGGATGATCTGTTCCAGGTCTCGCAGCTCGATGCGGGCGGGCTAAATCTTCACCTGGAGCCGGCCTCCCTTTCCGATCTGATCTCCGATACCCTGGAAAGCTTCTCCGGTCTGGCAGATCAAAAGCAGGTAACCCTGAGCGGCTCTGCCGCGCCGGGCATTGACCCGGTGACGATGGATGTCCAGCGCCTGGGGCGGGCGCTCAACAACCTGGTGAGCAACGCCCTGCACCATACCCCGCCAGGGGGCAGCGTCACCCTCACAGCCGGGCTTGTGCCGGAGGGGGTCTCCGTCACGGTGAGCGATACAGGCGAGGGCATCCCGGTGCAGGATTTGCCGCACGTCTTTGAACGCTTCTACCGCGGGGATAAATCCCGCAATCGCACCGCCGGCGGCGCCGGGCTGGGTTTGGCAATTGCAAAGGGCATCATCGAAGCACATGGGGGTAGCATCTGCGCTGAAAGTGCGCTCGGTCAAGGCAGCGTGTTCACCTTTAGCCTGCCCAAGGGTTAATATTTCCTTCTCCCCTGTGTAAGACTTTTGTAATCTCTATCCCTTACAATCGGTACAACTCAATCCGGAGGTGTGCCGATGCGTCTGACAATCCTGTTGCTGCTAGCCAGTGCCCTTGCCCTGGCGGGCTGCCGCCCGCAGGCTGCAAATCCCGCTCCGGCGGCGAAGGAGCTGCCGGCGGCGGTAGGGCTGCCGGAGGCTTACTCAGACCTGGGCCAATCGCCCGAGCTGGAGAATGAAGTCTGGATCAATACCCCTGAGCCGCTGCGCCTGGCAGGCCTGCGCGGCAAGGTGGTGTTGATCGATATGTGGACTTTTGGCTGAATAAACTGCCGCAATGTGGTCCCCTCGTTGAGGGGCTGGCACGAGAAGTATGCCGGCTCCGGGCTGGTTGTGATTGGCAACCACTACCCCGAGTTCAAGCACGAAGAAGATTTAGACAATCTCAAGCAAGCCGTTGCCGATTTGGACATACCCTACCCGGTGGCGCAGGATAACGACGGGCAGACCTGGCGGGCTTATAACACCCGCTATTGGCCCACCCTGTACCTGATCGATAAGAACGGGCGCCTGCGCTACTCGCAGATTGGCGAAGGGCGCTATACAGAGACCGAAGCAGCTATCCAGGCCTTGCTCGCTGAGCCGGCGCCGTAACTCAGGAGATCAATGATGAAAAGCGTACCCATTCCATCTTCGGAAATCACACCCAAACAGGTCTATCTATCTCGCCGGCAGTTTATGAAGGCTGCCGGGCTGCTCGCCGGGAGCGCTGCGCTGGCTGCGTGTGGGGTTTCCCCCTCAACCGGAACCCCTACCCCGGGTAATTCTTCCACCCAAACCGACGAGCTAGGCAACCCGGCGAACACATTCGAGGATATCACCAGCTATAACAACTATTACGAGTTCACCACCGATAAAGAGGGTGTGGCTGCCCTGGCAAAGGATTTTCAAACCTCGCCCTGGGATATAGAAGTCTCCGGGCTGGTGAATAAGCCGCGCCAATACAGCCTGGACGAGCTGGTGAAGAAATTTACCCCCGAAGAACGCATCTACCGCCTGCGCTGCGTCGAGGCCTGGAGCATGGTCATCCCCTGGTTGGGGTTTCCGCTTGCCAGGCTGCTGAGTGAGGTTGAACCCACTACGGATGCAAAGTACGTGCGTTTCGAGTCGGTTTTCAGGCCCGAGGAGATGCCCGGTCAGAGGCAAGGCTTTTATCCCTGGCCCTACCAGGAAGGGCTGCGCCTGGATGAAGCCATGCACGACCTGACCCTGCTCGCGACCGGCCTGTACGGCGGGGAGCTGCCAGCCCAGAATGGCGGCGGCATGCGCCTGGTGGTGCCCTGGAAATACGGCTTCAAGTCGATCAAAGCCGTGATCAAGATCGAGCTGACCGCCGAGCCGCCCGCCACCCTGTGGAGCCAGATCGCGCCGGACGAGTACGGCTTTTACGCCAACGTCAACCCGCAGGTGGACCACCCGCGCTGGAGCCAGCGCAGCGAGCGCCGGATTGGCGAGCTCAGCCGGCGGGATACGCTGCCCTTCAACGGCTATGCCGAGCAGGTGGCGGGGCTTTACACCGGCATGGATTTAGCCAGGTACTATTAGACCAGCCATGAACACCTCGCCTACCCTCTCCCCAAAAACGGCGCCAACCGCGCACGGTGCGCTGAAAGTCAAGCCAGATTGGCTGCGGATCGGCATTCATTCAGTGGGCTTATTCGCGTTAGCGCAGCTGGCCTACCTGTGGGCCTTCGGCAGCCTGACCGCCAATCCCATCCAGTTCGTCGAGCAGTATTTGGGGCGCGCCGCGCTCACGCTGCTGGTGCTGAGCCTGGCTGTGACGCCGGTGATCACCGTTACGAAATGGCGCGCCCTGAGCAAGCACCGCCGTACCCTGGGCTTGTATGCTTTTATGTACTTTGCACTGCACCTGTTCACCTTTGTGGTGCTGGATTACGGGCTGGACTGGGAAGAGATCCTGCGCCTGACCACGGAGAAGCCGTTCATCGTGGTTGGCTTGCTGGCGGGGCTGATCTTGCTGGCGTTGGCGGTGACCTCGTTCAGGTTCTGGATGAAGCGCCTGGGGAAAAACTGGAAGCGTCTGCACAAGACGGTCTACCTGGCGAGCGGGCTGGTGATCCTGCACTACGCCTGGGCGGTGAAGGGTTCTCTGACCAATCTCAGCGGCGATATCCTCCGCCCGCTCGGCTTCGGCTTGCTGGTGCTCATCTTGCTCGTCCTGCGCATTCCTGCTGTGCGGCGGCGGATTGCCAGATGATGTGTTTTTAAACCACGAAGATCACCAGGATTTAATAAAGCTTAGGTGTCGTCCTTCAAGACATCGTTTAATAATCTAAACCTTACTAACCGAAACAACCTTCAACACATCGTTTAATTTCCTCTCCATAAGTGGTTTACTGCAAAGTCAATCATGGAGTGAAAAAG
>JBFYSV010000006.1:0-3876 GCA_041301185.1 Anaerolineae bacterium | reverse complement strand
GCTTTGCCAGCTTCCTGGAAACCCCCGTCCTGGATGATAACGCTCTGCTGCAGACCAGCATGCGCCACTGGCTGGTCACCGAGCTGGATAACCCCGCCATCCCCGACCTGATCGAACCGGCAGTGGACCATTTCGTGGATAGCATCATCCACCGGGATATCATGCGCCACATCGTCTCTTTGCTTTTATGGGGTGGTTGGTATTCAGACCAGGGCTTTCTGAGCTGGCTGAAAGACAGGCTGGATGCTGGTGGGCGGGACCTTTCTGGCACCACGCTGGCTGAGTTCAACCAGCGCACCGGCAGCGATTTTTCGGTAGTCGCCTCAGACGTCACGGGGAAAGAGATGCTGGTTCTCAACCACCGCACCGCGCCGACTTTGCCCACCGCCTGGGCGGTGCGCATGTCGATGGGCTGTCCCTTTGCCTGGCCGGAAGTCGTCTGGCGGGCAGAATGGGGCACCTACCGCGGCCGTGACCTGAGCGGGCATCGCGTGGTAGATGGCGGGCTGCTCTCCAATTTTCCGATCCGCATGCTCGTCTCCTCGGATGATTATATTGATGAGATCATGGGGGCAGGAACAGCTTCAAATGATGTGATCGGTTTCCTGATCGATGAAACCCTGCCCGTCCCAGGCGCGGCAGAACCGCTGGAGACAGGCTCCACATTTCAAGATATCTACGACCGCCTGGATCTCGTTCAGGATACGATCTGGCGCATCCGCGGGCTGGCCGATACGGTCATGAACGCCCACGATAAATTCATCGAAGAAGAGGATCTGAACCTGGTCTGCCGCCTGCCCGCCAAGGGCTTCGGGACACTGGATTTTGACATGCCCACCGAGCGCATGGATGCCATCCTGAAAGCCGGGGAAGCCGCCATGCAGGAATACTTCGAAAAGCGCTATTCGCCCAGCGCCACCACCAGCACGTCGTAGTACGTCCCCGCCCCAAACCCGTCGATCAGGATATGGTCGCGGGGTTTCATCCCGGGCAGCTGGCGCAGGAAGGCGATCATGTTGGATGCTGCGCTGACATTGCCGAACTCGCTCAGCACCCACGGCATCTCCAGAGGAATACCTGCATTTTGCAGGTGTTTCTCTAATAGCTTGTTGATCTTTAGGTTGGCGTGGTGGACAACCACCATGTCGATCTGCCTGTCGGGCGTGCCGGTTCGTTCCATTAGCTCCCGGTAGGATCGGTACAAATCGCTGACCACCTGTACCCCCGTGCGCACGAATAGCTTGACCATCCCCATCGGGCCTGCCATCACCACCGGCCTGCCGTCCACCGGCTCGTTCATTAAGCCAGCCACGCGGATATGCCGGGTGCCTGCCAGGCTGGTTTCAACGTTGGTCTGCTGCATGTGGCGCTGCCCAGAGTGGGGGTAATACATGTGGACTGCCAGCACGCCGTCCTCGTCGAATACCTCGTGGGTCTTGCCCACCAGGAACTGCATCGTTTCGCCGGGGATGACCCCGATCACGCCGGCGCCGTTGCCGAACAGCTGCAGGGCGTTGGCATCCTGCGAAAATGCTACGAAGCGGCTCAACCCTTCGATTCCGCCCACCAGGACCTTCTTGCCCTCCAGCTCGCGGGCCAGGTTGATCCCCAGACCGTTGTAAATCTCCAGCCCGGGGTTCAGCGCCAAGTGCAGGCTGCCCACTGAGCCGTCGCAGGCCTTGTGCATGCTCACCTTCCAGGCGCTCTCGGGGATGCCCGCCCGCCGGGCGATTTGCACGGTGTAATCTTCCGCCACCGGGCAGCTGTTGCCGATCAAGACGCCCTGCACTTCACCGGGCTCCCAGCCGCACGCCTGCGCCGCCTGCCGCAAGATATTTTCCCCCACCCTCAGCTCCACCTCCAGGTGCTCCTGGGGGGACAGCTCGGCGATATGGTGGCGGTAGTCGAAACCCAGCGGGGAGAGCGTGATCCTGTCCTGCTCCTGCAAGGGTGCTCCCAAACGATGCTCGATCAGCGCCGGCAGTGCCTGGTTATCGTACCCTTCGCCCCACGTGCCGTACGCGCCGCCGATGCCTACCTGCGGGTTGGATACCTGCTGGATTCCTAGCGGCACCCCTTTCCCGACCGGGATCTCGATCAGTTCGACGCCGCTCTGGTTAAAAAATGGCTGGATGGTGGTTATGGCAGTCTCTTCGCTCATAGGAACCTTAAACCCCTTCTTCTAGACAGGAAGATTATTGAGTTAATCTACTTCACAATGCTTAGAGCAGGCTGCCGAGTTTCCCAAAATCCTGCGGCGTGCCCAGGGTCAGACAGGTGGCATCCCGATCGATGCGCTTGATCAAGCCGCACAGCACTGAGCCGCTGCCGATCTCGATAAAGGTACTCACGCCCTGCTCAACCATGTACTGTACCGATTCGGTCCAGCGCACCCTGGAGCGGAGCTGCCCTTGCAGGTCAGCCCGCACCTCGGCGGTAGTGTGCATCGCCCTGGCGGTGATATTGGCAATGATGGGGATAACCGGGTCCGCCAGGGGGGCTTTGTCCACCGCCTGGCTGAAATCGGCCTGGGCGTGGGCCATCAGGGGCGAGTGGGCGGCGATGCTCACCGCCAGGATGACGGCCCGGCGGGCGCCAGCTGCCTGCGCCCCGGCTACGGCTCGCTCCAGGGCAGCCCGGGAGCCGGAGATGACCACCTGCCCGGGGCAGTTATCGTTTGCCACCTGGACGATCTCATCTCCGCTTGTTGCCTGCCCAAGCGAAGCTTCCCCAAGCGAAGCTTGGGCGCAGATCGCCTCCAGGGTGGGGATATCCAGTCCCATAATCGCCGCCATGCCGCCAGCGCTGATCTTCCCGGCGCGCTTCATTAATTCCCCGCGGGTGCGCACCAGGCGCATGGCCTCAGGGAAGGGCAGGGCGCCTGCCGCCACCAGGGCGCTCAGCTCGCCCATCGAGTGCCCGGCGACGAGGGCCGCTTTCAGATCTGGAAATTGCGCCTGCAAGACGCGCAAAGCCGCCACCGAATGTACCATCAGTGCCGGCTGGGTGTTGATCGTGTCATTCAGCTCGGCTTCCGGACCGTCCCACATCAGCCGCGAGAGGCTGAAACCGAGGATTTCATCTGCCTGCTCGAAAACCTCTCTCGCCAGCGGGTACGCAGCCGCAAGCTCGCTGCCCATGCCGGGCGCTTGCGAGCCTTGACCGGGGAAGACAAACGCAGTCTTTATGGCTTACTCTTTTTCGACTTCGAAGACTTCGCGACCTTTATAGTGACCGCAGTTCGGGCACACGGTGTGTGGCAGGCGCATCTCGCCGCAGTTGCTGCACGGTACCAGGTTCTGGGCTTTCAGCGCATCTTGAGCGCGGCGGCGGTCGCGCCGCCCGCGCGAGATCTTACGTTTTGGTTGAGGTGGCATATTCTTCTTCCTGTTCTAGACCCTAAGGGTCCTTTATTTCCATTATCAAACGCCCGTTCGCCGGGCTTGGGGATTATACGGTGTCGTGGAATTAATGTCAAGTGATCCCCCACTGAGATCCGGACATAAATCTCATGGTTCGGTCAAATTTTGACGAGATTTGAAAAATGCAGTAAGCTATCTGCATGGCAGAAAATCTCAATGTAACAACAGAACGAGTGGACGATATTCCTGTATTGCTGGCGCAAGGGGAGAAAATTGAAGTTCCTAAACTTTTGGATCAGCATTTTGTGTCGCATGGCAACTGGCAAGGGACAAGTTTTGGCTGGACAACTATGGTTTGGCTGACGCACATCTTGTCGGAAGGGGTTCACCGCCTGAATCGAGTAGAGCAGTGGGCGGAAAACCGGCTACATATGCTTGAAATTAGCACCGACCAACGGATACGCACCCGGGAGTGGAGCGATGACCGTCTAGTACACCGCGGCATAAATCAGCC
>JBFYSV010000051.1:0-26938 GCA_041301185.1 Anaerolineae bacterium | reverse complement strand
GCTTATCTGCTCCGCTCACCAGCAAATGCCGAACGCCTGCTTTCCGCGCTTGGGCGAGCATTGAAAAATGAAGCCCAACCGCTTTCGGTGGATGCTTTGCGGCGTGAGGTTGATCTTGAGTAAAAGGGTCCGCGCGGCAGTATTTCAGCCCGAGTTCATTGAAGACCTGCGCTACTGGGTTGAAACTGACCGGAAGCTTGCACTCAGAGCTTTCGACATCATCGAGGCTATTTTACGAGATCCTTTCGATGGGATTGGTAAACCCGAACCTCTAAAATATTTAACGCCAGGGGCATGGTCAAGACGACTAACCCAGGAACATCGCATCGTTTACCTGGTCCGGGAGGATCAGATCGATTTCCTACAAGCCAGGTACCACTATTAGAAGCGCCCCTACATTTTACGAAGCGGGCGCTGTTTTTGCGAAAGCACTTTCTCTTAGACGCGGACCGTCGGCTGGAACTTATAGCCGTTACACGATATAACGAATTTACAATACCTTTACATTAAGTTATGACTAGATCGCATCGCCGTCAATAACTTATGTCAAAGACAACCGCAAGCGCTTCCCCAAGGATCGGGCTGCCTTGTCCATTGTATGCAATGTAACGGACCGATTATCTGGATCGAGTAGTCGATCCAAAGCTGCGCGGCTGGTCTTCATCCGGCGGGCCATCTCTGCCTTGGTTAAGTTTTGGGTTTTCATCAACTCATTGATCTGATACGCCAGGACGCGTTTCACTGCGATGGCTTCCGTTTCTTCCAACAGACCTTCTTCAGCCAGAAAATCGTCAAAGTTACTTCCGATATGATTCTCGATCATCTTTCACCTCGCAATTGTGACAATCGTTGAAGAAAACCACCTTCAGCCGCGGATCATCAAGCACAAAGATAGTGTATCAAAAATGATACATATCGTCAAGTAGTAATAATACAGAAACTCCCGGTAAATAGCACCGGGAGTTTCTGTATTAGTCATAATGACATTACGTCGGTTTTACGGCGAGCCGAGGCCGGAACTTATATCCATACACCAATAACCCCCGCTCGTCGCCGTCGGAGCGCAGGCGGCGGGTAACCATCTCGACCGGGGTGCCGATCTCCACTTTACCTTCGTCCAGGTCGGTGAGCTGGGCAGTGACCAGCGGTCCTTCTTCCAGCTTGACCAGAGCAACCGTGTAGGGGGCGTAATCTTCAAAACCCGCCGGCGGGTCATAGACGGTAGTATAAGAGTACACCTCGCCGCGCCCGCTGAAATTGAACAATGTCTTCGCCTCATGCCCGCACTCGGGGCAAACATCCCGCGGCGGGAAGATCTTGGAATCACAATGCGGACAGACCTCACCAGCTAAAGCATATCTTTGTTTTCGTAATCGCCAATGGCGTGGTACTTCCATGTATATTCTCCTGTGCTACTGAAATGCAACCATTCAAGCATAAGTCTAATGAATTGATACTATCAAGAACTATCAAAATACCTGAATTTCCTATCACGTGGCTTAAATGAACGCCTTCCGTGATCAAACTAATCTCTGACCTCCAGCACGTGGGTGACTGCTGAAGCTGCTGCGCCGCCCAGGCTCTGTACCAGGGCGCGCCGCGGGCCGGCAAGCTGGTTGGCGCCTGCCTGGCCGCGCAATTGTAGCACCGCCTCCACCGCCTGGTAGACCCCGCTCGCGCCACCCGGGTTGCCGCGCGCTTTCAGGCCACCCATTGTGGAGATCGGCAGCGCTCCCGCCAGGCTTAACCGCCCGTTTTGGGCTAGCTGCCAGCCCTCACCCGGAAAAGCGAAACCGGCTGCCTCCAGGGAAAGTGCGGCGTAAATCGAAAACTGGTCGTGTAGCTCGAAGAAATCAACATCCTGCGGGGTGATGCCCGCCAGGCGGCAGGCTCGCTCCACCGAAAGGCGGGCGGCAGTGAAGACCAATGGATCGTGGCGGTCGTGCAGCGCCAGGGTATCCGTCACCAGGCTGGAACCGGAAATCCGTACCAGGGGGTGAGGGTAATTTACGGGCAAGAGATCGCGCCGCACCAACAAGGCGGCAGCGGCTCCATCGGCGTTGGGAGCCACGTCGAACAGGTTGAGAGGCTCGCTGACGATACCTGCCCGCTGGTACGCCTCAGCGCTGATCACCTTGCGATACATGGCTTTGGGGTTGCCGGCGCCGTTGGCATGGGCAATCAACGCAAAACCGGCAAAAGCATCGCGAGGGACATCGTACTGGCGCAGGTAGCGCGCCATCAACAGGGCAGCCTGAGCGGTCAGGGTAAGACCATGCACCGCCTCGAAATCGCTATCTCCCGCCGAGGCCAGGGCAGCGTCCACCGCAGAGCCAACCTGGTCGGTGAACTTCTCCACACCCACCACCAGGGCGATGTCCGCCTGACCAGATGCGATCGACAGGTAGCCCATGCGCAGGGCTGCCCCGCCCGAAGCCCCAGCGGATTCTACCGTAGCAGCCTCGATGCCCACCAGGCCGGAGAAGTCAGCCAGCAGCGCCCCCAGGTGCGCCTGGCGCGAGAGCTGCGGGGCAAGCATATTGCCTACGAATAAGACCTGCGGCTGCAATCCCCCGGCGTCTCGCAGGGCTGCTTCCATCGCCTGGAATCCCAGCTCGCGCAGAGAGAGATCCCAGTGCTCGCCAACTTCCGTCTGTCCAATTCCTGCTATAACAACGTCTGTCATATCTAACGACAACTCCCAAAATAACTTACTTCATTACCAGCTTGCCGCGGTAACGGGTATAGGTGGCATAATCGATCTCGGTGCGGCGCTGGATATAGTCCTGCGTGTGCAAAGCCTTGTCACGGCGTTGGTTGATCGCCTCAGTGACCTGGATGGCAAACGCATCCGAACCGGCCCCAGACCCGAAGGAGACCATCAAGATGCGATCCCCCGGCTGGGCAATATCCAGGATGGCAGTCAGACCGATGATAGCCGCGCCGGCATAGGTATTGCCGATCACCGGCACCAGCAAACCAGGGGCGATCTGCTCTTTGCTGAAACCCAGCTGGGCTGCCACCCGCTCGGGGAACTTGGTGTTGGGCTGGTGAAAAACAGCGTAACGATAGTCGGAGGGTTTGGTGTTAGTTGCCTCCATCAATACGCTGCCGGCTTCGGTGATGTGCTTGAAATACGCCGGCTCACCGGTGAAGCGCTGCCCGTGCTCAGGGTATTTCTGGTAAGCCCGGCGCCAGAAATCCGGGGTATCGGTGACGTAAGAGTAGGCACTCTCTATCACAGCCAGGGAATCGTCTGCCGGACCCAGCACAAATGCTGCCCCACCCGCCCCGGCAGTGTACTCCAGGGCATCCCCAGGGCGCCCCTGGGCGGTATCCATGCCAATCGCCAGGGCGTAGTTTGCCATGCCCGAACCGACCAATCCGATCGCAGCCACCATCGCCTCGGTGCCAGCCTTGCAGGCGAATTGCCAGTCGGCAGCCTGGACGTTCGGCACCGCGCCGATCGCTTCGGCGACAATCGTAGAGGTTGGTTTCACTGCATAGGGATGCGATTCGGAGCCCACCCATACAGCTCGGATCTGGTTGGGGGCAATGCCCGCCCGCTTGACGGCATTGCGAGCGGCTTCAATCGACATCGTAACGACATCTTCATCCAGGCCGGGGACGGCTTTCTCTTTAATCGGCAAACCACCCTGACCATCCGTCCAGATGCGGGCTACTTCGCGCGCCGGCAAGCGATAGCGGGGCACATACGCGCCGTAACCGGCAATGCCAACCGGGCGAGAAGGTTTCAACAAGATGCTTTCTGGTTTCATTTCGGTCATATCATGCCTGCCTGATTCCCCCTAACGGGGAACCAATGTACGTAGGAAGGATTATATCCCGACGGTTATATATTGTCAAGATATTGTAAATATATTGTCTCATTCTGGCGAGATCACATCCCGCCAGAGCCCGAGGATCTCCTCAGCCCGGTCGATGCGCACGGTCTTTTCCCGCACCAGTTGACCCGCCAGCCGCTCAATCTGCTCGCCTCTGGCGCCGGCAGCGATCGCCACCTGGCGGGCATGCAAGCTCATGTGGCCGCGCTGGATGCCTTCGGTTGCCAGGGCGCGCAAGGCTGCCAGGTTTTGCGCCAGACCGACCGAAACGATGATCTCGGCTAATTGCGCTGCGCTGCTGACACCCATCAGCTTCAGGGCAGCGCGAGCGCTGGGGTGCACCCGGGTTGCCCCGCCGACAATCCCCACTGCCATGGGCATCTCCAGGCTGCCTACCAGGTTGCCTGCAGAATCCGCTCCCCAGGTGCTGAGGGAAGTATAGCGCCCGGCGCGGGCGGCATAGGCATGGGCGCCAGCCTCGATCGCCCGCCAGTCATTGCCGGTGGCGATCACCACCGCATCCACCCCGTTCATAATGCCCTTGTTGTGGGTGGCAGCCCGGTAAGGATCAGCCACCGCAAACGCCCAGGCTGCCAGGATGCCATCTCGTACTTCTACCGGGCTGTACTCGCCAAAACCAAGCTCCGCCAGCGGAACCGTACAGCTTGCCCGCGCCAGGCGGCGGTCTGCCAGGTTGGAGAGGATCCGCAGGTGTACCCGCCCTCCGGTGATCGATTCAACCAGCGGAGCCAGCCGCTCTACGGCGGTGTTGACAGCATTGGCGCCCATTGCATCCCGCACATCGTAAATCAGGTGGAGGACCAGGAACGGGCCGAGCGGCGAATCTTCGATCAACCGCACCTGCAAGTCGCGCGGCCCGCCCCCCAGGTTCTGCAAAACCGGATCGATCTCTGCTGCAGCCGAAAGCAGCTCGTCTTTCTGCTCCAACAACGCCTGGCGGGCAGCGGGCAGGTCGGGCACATCTAAGACCTGCATCTGCCCGATCATTTCGGGTGGTGTGGTCTGGGCAATAAACCCCCCACCTGCCCGCACCAACCGCGCCATGAAAGACGCCCCCGCCACCACGGACGGCTCCTCGATTGCCATCGGTACCAGCACATCCCGCCCGTTGACAATAAAATTGAGCGCCACACCCAGCGGCAGAGCATGCACTCCGACCACATTTTCGATCATGTGATCGGCTTGCTCCAGCCCCAGACCTGCTTTTCCGCTGAGAGCGTCCAGCTCCTCGGGCAGGAGCCAGTCGCTCAGGGCATCCAGACGGTCTCCCACAGCCAGCTTATAAAATCCAGACAAGCGCGAAGTTTTACGATCCATGGCGGTTTTCTCAATAATTTCAGCAAAAAGCGGCGCCTGAACAGGCTCCGCAGGGTACAGATAGCTTTATACCCAGGCTCGACTCGCAAAAACTATCAACTTACAGAACTCGGACAAGTGGGGTACAATTAGACCTGCGATGAGGTTTTCCCCATGGTAATCCTGACACGTGAACAACTTGAAGATCGGCTGGTAGCCCTGCACCGGGCAAGTCTCGAGCTTGTCCGCGAGCTAAACCTGGATACCCTGCTGGAAAGGATCGTGAACCTGGCGCGCGAGCAGGCGGATGCCCGCTATGCAGCTTTGGGTGTGGTGGACGAAACAGGCAACCTGATCAAATTTATCCCGGTAGGGATGACAAACGAAGAGGTCCGCAAAACTGGCTCTCCTCCCGTGGGGCGGGGCGCGATCGGCGCTATCCAAAAGGAGCGCCGCACCCTGCGGATTGCCGACCTGGGTCTCGACCCGACCAGTGAGGGCTTCCCGCCCGGGCACCCGATCATGGAGTCTTTTCTGGGCGTGCCCATCTTGCTGGGTGACCAGTTGCTTGGGCAGATATACCTGACCGATAAGATCGGGTATCCGGAGTTCACCGAGTCGGACGAGCGGGTGATCGAGACCCTGGCAGCCTATGCAGCGGTTGCGCTGCATAACGCCCGCATGTATGAAAATTTATTGACCCGCGACAAAGCTCTCAGCCAGAGTAACAAAGATCAATCTCTCATCAACGATATCGCCACCTCGCTGGCATCTTCCCTGGATGTCGATGAAATCCTGGATCTTACTCTGACCCGGGTAATGGATTACCTGTCTGTACAGGCTGGCGAGATCTTCTTGCGAGAAGATGGCGACCGGCAGCTGCGCCTGGCTTTGAGCCGCGGCGAGTTGAACGAGTCCTTCCTGACTCGAGACTGTTTCAAGATTGGAGAGGGCTTTATTGGGATTGTTGCCGAGAGCGGAGCGCCCCTGGTGAGCACCGACCTGGGAAAAGACATGCGTTTCCTGCGCCCGGCAGTGGTGGAAGCCGGTTTTCGCAGCATGGCTTGTATTCCTTTGGTTGCGCACGGCGCTGTGATCGGCGTGATGAGCGTCGCCTCACGCATGAAACGCGAGATTGACGAGCGGGAGATTGCCATGCTGACCGCGATCGGTGTGTGGGCAGGCATCACCATCGAGAACGCCCGCCTCCACCGCCAGGCGCGCCGCCTGGCAGTCATGGAGGAGCGTGAGCGGATTGGGATGGATTTGCACGATGGCATCATCCAATCCATCTACGCCGTGGGTCTGGGTCTGGAGTACGCCCGGGTTGCGCTGGAAGAAGATCCCAAACAATCCCAGCAGAAAATCGAGCAGGCGATTGAGGGTCTTAATAAGACAATTCGCGATATTCGCGCCTACATCCTGGATCTGCGCCCACGTCAGTTTGTGGGCGATAGCTTGAGTGATGGCCTGCAGAGATTGGTAGACGAATACCGAGCCAACACACTGGCAGATGCCAGTCTGGTCGCCCCAGAGGACGAAATAGCCAGCCTTCCCAGCTCGCATGCCACAGCCCTGTTCCATATCTGCCAGGAGGCGCTGGCGAACGTCGCCAAGCACTCCCAGGCGCGTCGCACACAAGTTCATCTGTGGTCAACGAAAGAACGCGTCTTGTTGGAGGTAGCTGACAACGGGCGTGGTTTCGACCTGCGCAAGATGAGCATTACCCTGGGACACGGTCTCTCGAATATGCATGTGCGCGCTCGTAAGGTGGGAGGCGATGTGGAAATTACCTCAGCACCCGAAGAAGGAACCACGGTGCTGGCCTGGGTGCCGCGCCGGGCGCAATGAACCTGATCTCCAGTCATAGTAACCCCAAAATCAAGCTGGCTCGCCTGCTACGCCAGCGCAAATACCGCCAGGAGACCGGCCTGGCGCTGGTGGAAGGTATCCACCATGTTGGGCAGGCGGTAGAGGCTGCAGCAACCCCAGAGGCACGCCTGGTAATCATCACCATCTTCTATTCCCCCGACCTGCTCACCAGCGAATACGCTACCGGGCTGATCGAACAACAATCCCAGTTGGGAGTGCCCTGCCTGGCTACGAGCCGGTCGGTGTTCGAGAATATCGCTGATAAGGAAAACCCGCAGGGCATCCTGGCGATTGTCCGCCCGCAGCAGCCCAGCCTGGCACAGCTTTCGGCAGCCAATTTCCCCTGGGGGGTGGCACTGGTCGCCGCCCAAGACCCGGGAAATATTGGCGCGATCCTGCGCACCATTGATGCCGTCAGCGCCAGCGGTCTGCTGCTATTGGATGGCTGCGCCGATCCTTACCATCCCAGCTCTGTACGGGCTAGCATGGGGGCGATTTTTTGGTACCCGGTGATACAAACCTCCTTTGCCGAGTTTGCAGGTTGGAGCGAGCAAAACGGTTTTCACCTGTACGGCACCTCGGCGCATGGCAGCACGGATTACCGGCAAATTAGTCGCTACCCGCGGCCGTTAATACTATTGCTGGGCAGCGAGCGGGAGGGGCTGTCAGATGCGCATATTGCCCGCTGCCAGGGTGTAATACGCCTGCCCATGCGCGGGCGAGTATCTTCTTTAAACCTGGCAGTTGCCGCGGGGGTGTTGCTCTACGAGATGATGGCTCGTTGATTGACAGCCCTAATATCTGGGGAGTATTGGAGGTCTGCCATGCGTGAAATCTTCTACCCAAGCAGTGTAGCTGTGATCGGTGTCTCACCCAAGCCAGATAACCTGGGACGGAACATCGTTGCCAACCTGGTAAATTATGGCTTCGATGGCATCGTCTATGCTGTCGGTCCGCGTGGCGGGACAATCGAGACCCGGCGCATCTACCATTCTGTTGGCGATATCCCCGACCACATCGACCTGGCGGTAATCCTGACCCCCGCTACAACCGTCCCGGGCGTGCTGGAAGAGTGCGGTCGTAAGGGAATCCGCTGGGCGATCATCGAGACAGCTGGGTTTCGGGAGTTCACCGAGGACGGTAAGAAGCTGGAAGATGAGATCGTACAGGTAGCAAACAAGTACGGCATCCGCTTCGTCGGTCCGAATTGCATCGGGGCGATCAACATGGAGAACGGCTTTTGCGTGCCATTCCCCCGGCTGACAAAGTTTGTCAAGCGCGGCGAGGTGTCGATGATCTCGCAGAGCGGCGGGGTGGGGATGAGCGTGCTCAACCTGATGGCAAACGAAGGGCTGGGGTTAAATAAATTCGTTTCCGTTGGTAATATGCTCAACATTGATTCCGAGGATATGCTGGATTACTTGATCGAGGACGAAGGCACACGGCTGATCTTTGTCTACCTGGAGAGCATCCAGAACGGGCGGCGGCTGATGGAGGTGGCGCGCAAATCTACCAAACCGATCCTGGTCTTCAAATCCAATATCGGCAAGCTGGGGCAGAACATTGCCCTGAGCCACACAGCGTCTTTAGCCAGCGACGACAAGGTGGTAGAGGCAGCTCTCCAGCAAGCGGGCATCGTGCGGGTGCGGGATGCGACCTCGCTGGGCAATAATCTTAAAATCCTGGGGCTGCCCCCCATGCGCGGCAAGCGCCTGGGAGTCATCTCACGCTCCGGCGGGCATGCGGTCATCGCCGCCGATGCCTGCGAGCTGGCCGGCTTCGAGCTGGCCCACTTCCCGGAGACCTTCCTGCGCGAGATCGAGAATCACTTCCGCGCATCGGTGATCCGCCTGACCAACCCGCTGGATTTGGGAGACCTGTTCGACCTGAACGTGTACGCCGATATCATTGAGCGCACCCTGCAACTGGAAGACGTGGACGGGGTGGTATTCTTGCACACCGCCCTCTCCGACGCGGAAAACCTGACCAGCCGGGCGCTGCTGGAGCATATCAAGCAGATGGTGGCAAAATACAATAAACCTGTGGCGTATTACATCTCGACCGCCGCCCAGGAAGTGAACTACCTGAAACAGAACTACAGCTTCCCGATCTTCACCCAAGTGGTGGAGACGATCCGCGCCCTGCAAATGAGCCACTACAACTACACCCAGGCTAATAAAGTCCATACCCAGGAGCAACCTCCCGTTTTTGAGGCTAACTCTACCGGCGTGCAAAACCTGATCCAGAAGGCACGCCTCGAAGGGCGCGACCTGCTGCTCTCTGAAGCGTTGCAGGTGCTGGAGTATTACGGCATTCCCACAGTGCAGAGCAAGACAGCTATAACGGTGGAAGAAGCCCAGGCTGCCGCCGAGGCAATCGGCTACCCTGTGGCAATCAAGATCATCGCCGAGCAGATCTCGCACAAATCCGATGTCGGCGGGGTGCAGCTCAACCTGCGCAACAGCCCGGCGCTGGCAGCGGCTTTCGAGGATATGATGGGGCGCATTCACCAGGCTTACCCGGAGGTCAAAGTCGATGGCGTTTTGGTGCAGCCCATGGTGACCGGTGGTAGGGAGCTAATCCTTGGCGGCAGGCAAGACCCTCAATTTGGACCGGTGCTGATGGTGGGGCTGGGCGGCATCTTCGTCGAGATCTTCGATGAGGTTGCGCTGCGCGTGGCGCCTATCACCCGCCGCGAGGCACAGGAGATGATCGGAGAGCTGCGCGGGGCGCAGATCCTGAGAGGGGCACGCGGCCACAAACCCTCGGATACAAATGCTCTCATCGAGGCGCTGCTGCGCCTGTCTCAGCTGCTGGTGGATTTCCCAGAGATTGAAGAAGTGGATATCAACCCGCTGCGGGTTTTCCACGATCAGGAGGGCTGCCGGGCGCTGGACGCTAGGATGATTATCCAGTGAGATCAGGCAGGCAAAGCACTTTATTATCCAGTTTCCAGGTCTGGCGGTGGTGGAATATCCTCTCCGAAACTGGTACAGGCGCTCCCGGCGCAAGAACTCAGGCAGAATAACAAGGAAGGATTGTTAAACCTGACAATCCCAGCGGGTGAGCTGGGGACATACAACCAGATCGGGGTTGATCATAACCCGGGTGGATGCAAATGAGGATTCAGATCCAATTGGCGCTTACACCCTGGTGGTGAAGCCGGGAAACTAACCGAATTATGGATGGAGAACTGTTCGGCAGATCAGTTCATCAGTTGAGGCATTCTTCAAACAAATATCCAGGTAGAGATCATCGCGCAGCGCATCGGGAAGCGGGTAAGATTGAGTTTTGGTGGAGTTTTTGGGTATCTTAAACAATCCCACCTTCACCCAACCGCCGGCATTTTGATCAGCATCACGGACTTTTACATTGAACACCTGCTTATTCTTAAAACCCGCGCCAGTGATGGTGATCTTGTTTCCTGCAGCCTGGGCAGAGAAACTTGCTTTGCTATCGCTGGGAACAGAGGTCGTTGCGCTGATACCAGAGCCTGATGTTCCACCTGTTGTGCTACTTTCGGCTGGAATGCACAAATAAGTGCCAGGGACAGGCTTCCAGGCAAGCTCCAAATCATTGGCGTTAGCAATTTCACGCCATTTCAGCCCAAACGTCTTAGAGATTTTCGGGGTGGTATCGCCTTCCTGAACTGTGTAATAAGCGACGCATTTTGTCGCGGCTAGCGCATTGGCAGGGAATGATGTCGATACCAGCGCCAGCGCAAGCAATAAGGCGAATCCAGTCTTCACAAAGTGGGATCTCACGGGTCAACTCCTTTCCAAAATCGCGAACAAACAACGGTTCCATCCTGGGTCTATAACCTACTGCCAGGGTTACATTATAAAGCATAATAAAAAGCCGCCAGGTTAACTGGCGACTTCATGGTGCCCCCAGAGAGATTCGAACTCTCGTTTTAGCCTTGAAAGGGCTGCGTCCTGGTCCCCTAGACGATGGGGGCATATTGGTTGCCGCAGGATTTTACCATTGCCTGGGCAACGGGTCAAGCATTTACTCAATTCGAATCAAATCAGTCTTCTCAAAGCTCGGGGGGCATGGTATAATTTCGCCCCGCGCCGCCTCCGGCGGTTTTATATTGCAACTTGATTTTGCTAAATTTCGTGCTACACCGCGGGCACACGGCTCGTGCCCTACGCTCAGCACGCGTAACAGTAAAGGAATTGAAAAATGAGCGAACTGATGAAAGCCGTAGAGGCACCAGTCAACGAAAACGTCCCCGAGCTGCGCCCGGGAGATTTGGTAAAGGTCTTCATCCGCATTAAAGAGGGCAACACTGAGCGCACCCAGGAATTTCGCGGCACGATCATCCGCCTGCGCAATAGCGGCAACAACGCCAACTTCACCGTGCGGCGCATTGCCAGTAACGGCATCGGCGTGGAGCGCACTTTCCTGACCCGCTCGCCGCGCCTGGAAAAAGTGCTGGTGGAACGCCACTCGCATGTGCGCCGCGCCCAGCTTTACTTCCTGCGCGAACGCACCGGCAAGCGTTCCCGACTCAAGCAAAAATTCACCGCCTAGCTTTGGTCACCCCGCTGATCGGCATCACCACCTTCCGCACGCTCAGCCGGAACAATTTCCCAACCATCGGCGTCAACGAGGCGTACGTCCAGGCTGTTTCTCAGGCTGGCGGCACGCCCGTTTTGATTCCACTGGGTCTCCCAGAGCCAACCCTGATCGAGCTGCTGCCCCGCCTGGATGGGATCATCTTCACCGGGGGCGGCGATGTGCACCCGGCGCGTTATGGAAACCAGCCACACCCGCTGGTTAACTCGGTGGACGAAGATCGTGACCGGGTAGAGATCGCCCTTTTCCAGGCAGCTTACGATCGCAGAATGCCATTCCTGGGCATCTGCCGCGGGTTGCAATTGGTCAACGTTGCTCTGGGGGGAAGCCTGTATGAAGACTTGCTGGCGCAAAACCCCCAGTCCATGAAGCATGATTTCTTCTCTGACCAAGCCCCAGATTACCTGGCACACCCAATAACGGTGGAACAAGATACCCGTCTGGCGGGCATCCTGGGGGCAAACCGCCTCGAGGTGAACAGCCTGCACCACCAGGGGGTCCGCCTGCTGGCTGCCGGGCTTCGGGCAATCGCTCACGCCCCGGACGGGTTGATCGAAGCCGTCCAGGTCAATGATTACCCGTTTGGGCTGGCAGTCCAGTGGCATCCGGAATGGCTGCAAGCCCACCTGGCAATGCGGGCGCTCTTTAGCGAGTTCGTGAGGGCTTGTAGCCGTTGAGCTCCCCGGCGCCGCTCGGTATCTTCGACTCGGGCATCGGCGGGCTCTCTGTGCTGCGGGAGGTCCGCCGGCATCTGCCGGGCGAGAGGCTGCTCTTCCTGGCAGATCAGGCGCATGTACCCTATGGTCCGCGCCCGCTGGAAGAAGTGAGAGATTTCGCTGAGGCGATCAGCGCGTATCTGATCTCCCAGGGCACCAAGCTGATCGTGGTGGCGTGCAACGCCGCTTCGGCAGCCGCCCTGCACCACCTGCGCCAGGTTTTCCCACAAATTCCTTTCGTTGGTATGGAGCCGGCGGTCAAACCCGCCGCAGAGCACACCCACAGCGGCGTAGTCGGGGTGCTTGCCACCCCGGCGACCTTCCAGGGTGCGCTGTACGCCTCGGTTTTAGAGCGCTTTGCCAGGGGGGTGACCGTGCTTCAAGATACCTGCCCGGGCCTGGTGGGCCAGATCGAGACTGGGGAGATCAGCTCTCCGGAAACGCGGCAAATCCTGGAGCAGGCGCTGCATCCCATGCTGGCAGCCGGTATCGACACCGTAGTCCTGGGCTGCACCCACTACCCCTTTGTCATCCCGCTCATCCAGGAAATAACCGGCGATTCAGTGCGGGTGATCGACCCTGCGCCGGCAGTAGCGCGCCAGGTAGAACGGGTGCTGCGAGCCCATAATCTGGTCTATCAAAGTGATACCCAAGGGAGCGTGCGCTACCTGACCACCGGAGACGCCACCCGCTTGGGAAGCATGCTATCTGCCCTGGTAGGCTCTGACGGGACAGCAGAACACATCGATTGGGATACAATCCGCAAAGAAAGCTGAACGGCTTACTCTCCTGCCTCGCCAAGCAACTCCCCGTTTTCGCCATAGATCTCAAAACGAACCTGTTTAAACACACCATCCTTGAAATCTACCCGCACCAATCCAAAATTATTGGCAGCGATGGTGAACAGCAGGTCTTGCTTTCTAATCGCCGCAGAGCGCAATGGCAGATATGTGTAGCGCGCCAGGGTATTCGGCGCCTGCTCAAAAGGCGTGGAGCAAAACTCCCAGAGCGGCAGGTTACGCTCCTGGGGACCGTACAACTCGCTGCGGATGGCATGCGCAGAATGCAGATCCCCTGCCAGCACATAAACACCTTCAATACCGTTAGCCGCCAGGAAATGCAGCAACCGGTCGCGCTCACGCGGAAAGCCCGTCCAACGGTCGCGGGGGATATCTACGCTCATCCGGAATAGCAGCGAGCAGGATGAGACCAGGAACTTCACCGGGTAGGCGTCCTTGACGTGCAGCAGCCAGGCTTCCAGCGCCTTCCATTGTCCTTCACCCAGCATCGAGCGCTCGCGCAGGTTGCGTACCCGCATGGTACGGGTGTCCATGACAAAAAAGGCAGCCCCACCGAAGGTGAAAGCATAGGCTAAAGAACCGGGATCGTTCAGGGGCAGATCATATTGACCGGCGATATTGATCGCTGGAGGCAGCTCTAAATGGGGGGCATGCATGCCCTGGTGCTCCCAGTATGCTTGCAAGGCGTCCTGGACGCGCTTGAGGGGAACATGCCGCTCCTGGGGAGGGCGTCCCTGGAACCAACGCTGTAACTGATCCCACCAGGGGATATGCGCCCAGTTGCGGTCGCTATCCAGCCAGCGCCAGTCATCGTCCACTTCGTGATCATCCAGGGTCATGAAAGCGGGCAGGTTTACCAGTAAGCGGCGTAAGGTTGGTCGCGACCAGGTGTAAGTGTACACCTGGCGGTATTCTTCCAGGTTGCAGGCGATCTTGCCAATCCCGTTATACTGGAAAGCATCCGCATAGATCTGGTCGCCGATGAGCAGGATGAAACGCAGGTTCTCGCTTTGCCGCACGCGGTCCAAGGCGCCAAATATCTGCCCGCCGTTCTCATCCTTGGGTCGAAAGCACGATCCAAAGGCAAAAGCAAACGATTGGGGCTGGCGATCCGGTGGAAAAGTGGTGAACCGGGCGAAAGGCGCCTGGTCAGGGGTAGGAGGCTGGTCGCTGAGGGTCAGGGCGTATCGATAGTGGGTATCGGGGGACAGATCGCTAAGCGGCGCCACGCCGGCAAAGCCACTATCAGAGGCCAGCGGCAGAGATTTACCAGCCAGGCGGGCATCGCTAAGATCGGGCTTGCTGCCCAGCCAGGCATGCAGCGTCCCCGGACCACTGGCGCGGCCCCACAGGTGGGCGCGTTGAGACGAAAGCCCACCCACAATCGGACCCAGTAAGAGCTCTTGCACGGCTCACTCTCCAAGCATCTAAGAAAACCATTCGGCACCGAGCGGCTCCCAATCCGGGCTTTGCTCGGCTTTCTCAGGCCAGTTGCATTTTCCAGACCAACTTTGGATGGAGATGGCATACACCGCAGTTTGTTTCAATTCGGCATTGCTGATCGGCCGGTAATGTGCGCCTGGCTGCATCCTTGGAAAATATTTTTCAATCAGGCCGTATAGGGCGCGGCGTTTCTCCTCGGGGTCTGCCAGCAATCGGATCAGCCCAAACGCAACCGCGCTCTCATACTGGATGCTGAACTCCAGGGCGACATTGGAAGGCAGCAGTTTGCCCGCCTGGCTGGCCTCAAAGCACGCCTGGGGGTGGCGAACGCTGTTCGCCTGCAAGCGCCCGATAATATTGGAGTGGAAATAGATCTCATGGCGCTCAGCATCGTACCAGAAAGTCGTCGGGGTGATGAAGGGCTGGTCATCCCAGCGCGTGGCGACATGCCCGACCTGGATGCGCTGTAAAAAAGCGGCGATCCATTCGTCATCTTGCGCCAGCTCTCTACGCCGCATGATAGCCGGAGAAACTTGGGTCAGGTCATAGCAGTTTGGCATCGGCAACCAACCCTCCGTCCCCTCCCCCAGGCAAGATCATATCAGGCCGGGGAGGGCGTATCGGCAAAACTATAACCCAGCGCCATAAGCGGGGTCTTGACTCCAGAAAAGTTTTCAAAGCTGAGATCACGGAAGGTAAATCCCATCACGGCGCGCAACTGATCGAATAGCGCTGTATAGCTATCCAGGACGCGTGCCTCCCAGGCAACCCCCAGGCGCTGGCTGACAGCCTGAATGCTCTCAGGCAGCGGACCTTCGACTTCAATAAAATCGCCATACGGCATCTCGTCCAGGGTTACGTGAACCTCATCCAGGTCGTAGACCGTGCGATATTTTTCGTACATCATCGCCACGTCAAAACCCAATGCCTTGAACAGGTTGCGGGCAGTTTCGAAGTCGCTCACCACGAACTCGAGCTCCTGGCGGATGCGCACACCGCCCAGGTCGCGGCCGGGTCCTTTGTAAGTCACCCTTGCCAGGCTGTCCTGGCGCAGGCGGAGCACCTGCAGCGATTTTGTTAGGGAGAGGTCAGGGGTATCCAGGCGCAGGTTGACTTCGTGCAGGCGCGGCTGGACCAATTGCGCTCCCAGGGATTGCAAGCGACCCTCCAGAGCAGGAAGGCTCGCAATAATAAACTTGACTTCTAATTCCTGGTCTTTCATTGGCGCTCCAAATTCTTGGAAATTAAATAACGCTGAGCAAAGTCTGGCGCTGCTCGACGCTATCGCCAGGCTTTACCCGCATACGGGAGACTTTGCCGGAACGCGGCGAACGAAGCTCGTTCTGCATCTTCATCGATTCAAGAATGAGCAGGACATCCCCTTTCTCGACCTTCTCACCTTCTACCACGGGGACAGTCACCACCAGTCCCGGCATGGGTGCCCGAAGGTGGAACTCCTCCCGGTCTGCTACCCGGCTGCCAGTAGATGCCCTGAGCCGTTTTTCGCGCTCATCCTCCACCTTTGCCAGGTAAAGCGAGCCATGCAGCAGCACCTCCCAGCCTTCATCTCCCGAATAGACGTACGACTCGTAAGATTGCCCGTTCAGCAACAGGGAAAAGACTGGCTGGTCGCTGACATTATCAAAATCCACCTCGCACAGCGTACCATTTACCATAATATGGCGCTCATCGACAATCTCCACCACATATTCGCGCCCGCCAATCGTCGTCACATAATTCATGGGTTATCTCCCTGGCACAATTAACGGTGCAATCGCTCCCAACGGCTGAGCCATTTCCAGTTGCTGGTGTCTCGCTCACCGCGCTGGATGATATGGGCGGCGCGTTGGGTCTGCTGGTGAGCGACCAGGGTGGCAATGATGGCGGCGATGCCAGATTGGTCGGTCTTGCCCTCTTCAGCTGCTTCCATCGAAAATCGCTTCTCAACAAAGCGGGTATCGTACTGCCCGCCCATGAAGCGGTGTGAGTCCATCAGGTTCTGGTGGAACGGGATATTGGTGCGAACGCCGACGATCTTGTACTCCTCCAACGAACGGCGCATGCGTAAAATAGCTTCGGCGCGCGTCTCACCCCACACAATCAGCTTGGAGATGAGCGAGTCGTAATATGGAGAGATCTCGAAGCCCGGGTACACCCCTGTATCGACCCGCACGCCAGGGCCGGTTGGCAGCAGGCTGTGGGTAATCCGCCCGGTGGAGGGCAGGAAATTGTTATACGGATCCTCGGCGTTTATGCGGCATTCGATCGCCCAGCCGTTCATAAAGATATCATCCTGGGTGTAGCGCATCTGCCGTCCGCGGGCAATGCGAATCTGCTCTTTGACAATATCCACGCCTGTGACCATCTCGGTCACAGGGTGCTCAACTTGCAGGCGGGTGTTCATCTCCAGGAAATAGTAGTTTTTATCTTTGTCCACCAGGAATTCGATCGTGCCGGCATTGACGTAGCCCACCGCCTGGGCGGCGCGCACAGCCAGGGCGCCCATGCTCTGGCGCAGCTCTTCGTTATCACTAACAAAGGGGGAGGGGGTCTCTTCGAGCAGTTTCTGGTGGCGGCGCTGCAGGGAGCACTCGCGCTCTCCGAGGTGGATCACGTTGCCGTGGGCATCTGCCAGCACCTGGATCTCGATATGGCGAGCACCTTCAAGCAGCTTTTCCAGATAGACATTGCCATCCCCAAAGGAGGCCTCCGCCTCACGGCGGGCAGAGTGTAACAGAGATGGCATCTCATCCAGGGAGCTGACCTCACGCATGCCCTTGCCGCCGCCCCCCGCCGTAGCTTTGATGAGCAAAGGGAAACCGATCTCCGGAGCCAGCGACAGCAATTCTTCATCACCTAATGAGCCTTCACCCTCCGTGCCAGGCACTACCGGCACGCCCGCCCGCCGTACCGTGGAGCGTGCTACGGCTTTATCACCCATAGCGGCAATCGCGGAAGGTTTGGGGCCAATAAATGCCAGCCCGGCGTCCAGGCAAGCCTGGGCAAAATCAGCCCGTTCTGCCAGGAAGCCATAACCAGGGTGGATGCCACCCGCCCCGCTTTTCAAGGCGATATCGATGATCTTCTCGCCAAGCAGGTAGGACTCGCGCGACGGTGGCGGTCCCAGCAGGTAAGCCTCGTCGGCATAGCGCACGTGTAGCGCCTGACGGTCCGCCTCTGAAAACACCGCTACGGTCTGCATGCCCAGCTCGCGGCAGGCGCGGATAATGCGCACAGCAATCTCGCCACGGTTAGCGATCAGCACCTTATTAAACATCAGCCAACTCCTGTCCGACGGCCTGTCCGAGGAATTCCAGCAACCGCCGGTTGACCTCTTTTGCCTGCTCGCGCTGGAACATGTGATGGGCTCCTGGGAGCAAAACCAGCTCCGCGTCCGGGATGGCTTGGGCGATCTCGTAGGCGTGCTGTGGCGTGGCATGCTCATCCGCCTCACCCTGCATCACCAGCACCGGGCAGCGGATTTGCGCCAGATCTGGGCGCATGTCCCAGCTCAGGTTGGAATCCTTGTGCCAGCCGTTAATCCAGCCCATCACCACTGCTTCGGTCTTGTCGCCATGCCGGCGCTGAAGTCTGGCTCGGAATTCTGCATCTCCCTGGTATTGCTGGAGGACATGCGGGAGACCAAGGGTCATCTTCCCTTCCACGTAGGCGTGCGCCGCCAGGGTCACCAGGCAGCTCACCCGCTGCGGAAAACGGGCGGCAAAATAAAGGGCAATGGTTCCCCCGTCGCTATGCCCGACCAGTGCAGCCCGTTCGATCTGTAACTGATCCAGGATCGCCAGCAAATCGTCCTGGTCATCTTGAAAATATGGCATAGATAGCTTTGCCCGCGGGTCAGAGCGCCCGTATCCCCAGCGATCATAGGAAATGACGTGATAGCTAGCCTTAGCCAGGGCGGTCATTTGAGACCGCCAGGCGCGGGTAGACCCCAAGCCATGATGCAGCAAGATCACCGGCAGCCCACCCGCAGCGCCTCGCTGCTCGACAAATATCGAATGGCCGTTAATAGAAATTTGACTGGTTGACATCACAGTGGAATACAGCCATGCTTTCTGGGCGGGTTGGCATCGCGCTTGTTGGAGAGCATCTCCAGGGCATTGATCAGGCGCGGGCGGGTCTCGTGCGGCTCGATGACATCGTCGATATAGCCGCGCGAAGCCGCTACGTACGGGTTGGCAAATTTCTGGCGATATTCAGCCACCAGCTCTGCCTTGCGCTGCTGGGCGTCTTCAGCCTGGGTTAGCTCCTTGCGGAAAATGATATTCACCGCGCCGTCCGGCCCCATCACTGCGATCTCGGCGCTGGGCCAGGCCAGGTTGACATCGCCGCGGATATGCTTGCTGCTCATCACGTCGTAAGCGCCGCCATAGGCTTTGCGCGTCACCACGGTTAGCTTGGGCACGGTGGCCTCGCAATACGCATACAGCAGTTTCGAACCGGAACGAATGATACCGCCATGCTCCTGGCGAGTGCCGGGTAAAAAGCCGGGAACGTCTACGAAGGTCAGCAGGGGGATATTGAAGGCATCGCAGAAGCGCACGAAGCGAGCAGCCTTCTCTGAAGAGTCGATATCCAGCACGCCCGCCAGCACTGCAGGCTGGTTGGCGACAATACCGATGGCGTGGCCTCCCAGGCGGGCAAAACCGACGACGATATTCTGGGCGTAAGCCTCATGGGTCTCAAAAAACTGCCCGTCGTCCACAATCAAATGAATAACGTCTTTGATGTCGTAGGGACGACCGGGTTCATCTGGAATAAGCGTATCTAGGGCAGGCTCCATGCGCAAGGGATCATCACCGTTTGGCTTGAAGGGCGGGTCTTCCATATTATTCTGGGGCAGGTAGGAAAGCAATTTGCGGATCAGGTAGAGTGCATCGGCCTCGCTATCGACAGCCATGTGGCATACCCCAGATATCTCGGAATGCACCGCCGCACCGCCCAACTCTTCGAAAGATACCTCCTCGTGGGTTACCGTCTTGACCACCTCGGGCCCGGTAACGAACATATACGAAGAGTTGCGCACCATGATAATGAAATCGGTCAATGCAGGCGAGTAGACCGCCCCGCCCGCGCAAGGCCCCATGATGACGCTGATCTGGGGGATCACGCCGGAAGCCAGCGTGTTGCGTAAGAAGATATCCGCGTAGCCGCCCAGGGAGACCACTCCCTCCTGGATGCGCGCCCCGCCCGAATCGTTCAAGCCGATCACCGGGGCGCCGTTCTTCATCGCCATATCCATGATTTTGCAGATTTTTTCAGCGTGCGCCTCTCCCAGGCTACCGCCAAAAACGGTGAAATCCTGCGAAAAGATATACACCAGCCTGCCATCGATGGTGCCCCAGCCAGTGACCACGCTATCTGCCAGGAATTTCTGCTTTTCCAGGCCGAAATCGGTGGTGCGGTGGGTGACAAACGCATCGATCTCGCGGAACGAGCCTTTATCCATCACCAGGGCAATTCGCTCCCGGGCAGTCAGCCGGCCGCGCTGGTGTTGCGCCTGGATGCGCTCTGCCCCGCCTCCCTGGCGGCTCTCAGATTTCAACCTGCGCAGTTCTTGAATCTTGTGATTATCAGCCATGCATCGCTCCAAAGAAAGCTTTTGCTTTTCGATTGGATAATATCCAGAAGACCAGCACCACCAAAACAACGTTCACAACTACTGCGAAAGGCCAATTATACCTGCTGCCATCCGCGGCGACCAGCAGGCGATCCAGCCATACATACAGGCTATACAGCAGGGCTACCGCCTGTGTGCCGCGCGCAGACCAACCCTTTCCAAGCCACAGTCCCCAGGTCAGGGAGAGCCCAACCACACCCCAAACCAACCCGGTGGCACTGATATACAGCGGATGCACCGAAAGAAGGCTAACCAGGAATTCCTGCTGCTGCAAGGACACCACAAAACGCAGCAGGTTAAAGCCTGCAAGGGTTAACACCCCAAGCGCCAGGAACGTTACGCTTAGGGGCCGCTTGCGTACCGGTAAGCGCCCAGATTGGTGGGAGTCAAATTCTGTATCCATAAAAAACGGTCAGGCAGCGATCTGCAGAGTGATCTTACCCAACTGTTCACCCTTTGCCAGGCGGTCCTGGGCAAGACGCGCCTCTGCCAGGGGATACGTGCAGTCAACCACCGATTTCAGCTTTCCGGCGAAAACCAGGTCCATGACGGTGGCGAAGTCCTGGTGGGTGCCCATTGTCGAGCCAATCAAGGTCAGGTGCTTGCCAAATATGAACCGGTTATCGATCTCGAAACGCGCCCCACCGGTATTGCCTACGGTCAGGATGCGCCCGCCCTTGCGCGCCGCTCGAAAGCTTTGCGGGTAGGTGGTGCCCACATTGTCAACCACCACATCCACCCCGCGCCGGTCGGTCAACTTATAGACCGTGCGTGACCAGCTCTCGTCTGCCGAGCGGTCGATCAAATGATCGGCGCCCAGGGCTTCCGCCAGGGCGAGCTTCTCCGGGCTGGAGCCAACCACGTAGACCGTCGCCCCGCTCAGTTTGGCGATCTGGATGCAGGCTGTGTTGACCCCGCCCGATGCGCCTACCACCAGCACACTCTCCGCCGGGCGCAGGTTCGCCCGGGTGATCAAGGAGTGCCAGGCGGTATGGAAAACCAGCCCGGCTGCGGCTGCTTGGTGCTCATCAAAGCCGGCGGGCAGGGGGTAGATATTGACTGCTGGCACGACCACATACTCAGCGTATGTACCGCGGCGGGTCTCCCCGAGCAGCTCCCAATGATCGCAACGGTTGTCCTGCCCCGCCAGGCAATAAGAACACCGCCCGCAGCTCAGGTTGGAGTTGATCACCACCCGGTCACCCACCGCCCAGCCGCTGACACCTTCGCCCAGAGCAGCCACCTCACCCGCCCCATCCGCACCGGGGACGTGGGGATACTCCAGCTTGAGACCTGGCCAGCCCTGGCGGACGAACAAATCCAGCCGGTTGAGGGCAGCCGCCTTGAGGCGCACCAGCACCTGCCCGGGTCCCGGTTGTGGATCAGGAAAGTCAGAATACTCAAGCACATCCAGGTCGCCGTGGGTATGGAAGAGGACAGCTTTCATCGTGGGTTCTCCGGGTCACTGGGGGTCAAGGCTGATCTCCCAAATGTGTATATGGGCAGGCTCCGGTTGCTGGCGGTCGAGCACTTCGATGCGCAGGTGCTGCAGCTCAACCACCCGGTCGAAATCCAGGCGTGCTTCCGGCTTATCGACGGAACCTCTGTACGCCACCGAGAACTGCTGGGCAGGACCGTCCGGCGATAGGGAGGTCTGAGCTGTGATCTCCACGTTGGCACTGCCGATGATCAGTGATAGACCGCCCAGGCGGACCACATCCGGAAAAGACAGCTCGATGACCAGCGGGTTGGCCTCCAGGGTGCGCACAAAAGTGAACGGATCGCCATCAAAAGCCTGGGCGATCTCGCCCATATCGAGCATCGAATGCCGCGCTTGTACCGTCTGACCATGCAATTGTACTTCAGCCTGCTGAAGCTGGCGGCGCTGTTCGGCCTCGGCGGCAAAGATCGCCTGGGCTGAGTCTGCGTAGCGAAAGCGGACGAAGTAGAAACCCGGGCTGCCGTCCGGGTAAGGCAGGCTGCGCTCGAGCACCACATCGCTTAACTTCTCGCTCTCCTGGATCAGCCGGTATTCCTCGGGTGTGGCGATGAACAGAGTGTTCTCATCCAGAGGCAATGGGCGGTCGATATGCCCCTGGACGCTGCCTAATTGTACTGGAAGCGTGTCTCCCAGGAAGTAACGCGCCAGGATATCCGTTCCATTCGCCCAGGTGGGGGACAGAATGATCTTCGTCTCCGGCTGGCTCTCCAGATACTCCTGGGCAGCCTTAAAAACCTGGCGCGCTCCGTACTGCATACCACCCATGCCATAATCCTTGAACCAGGTCGGGCCATTTTGCAGGGCATCCGCCAGCATGGAGATGTTGGCGGCAAGCAGGATGGCGAACAGCCCCACCGCCAGCAACGGTTGGGGCAGCCTCCAGCGTTCCAGCCAGGTGGGGAGAGACTTTGCACCCAATCGCCGCAGGGCATCCGCTGGGCGCTCCAACCAGCCTAGCAGAGTAGAAATCCCGACTGCGATCAGCAGCGTGGCGGGGATCACCAGCACCAGCAAGCGGGTGATGCCCACCCCCACCAGGGCGCTGCCCAGCGGAGCGGCGATGAGAGCAATTAAAACCAGGCGGTACTCGGGCTGGCGCAAGCGGCTGAGTGTGACGATAAGCCCTAGCAGGGCAAACGGCAGGGCAAGGCGCGATAGGTGGCCATAACCCTTCATCAGGTGGCGCGGCAGATCGCGATCATTGGGCAGGAACCAGTAGCCGGGACTCAGACCGTCCAGGTAGATCTTTCCGAAACGCACCAGCTTCTCCCCCAATGTCAGTGGCTGTACCCAGTAGGAACCCAGCAAGCGGAGCTGGTCCAGGGCAGCCTCAGGGTGCTCCAGCCGGGAGCGCAGGTAAGGCAGGGTCAGCAGCAGCCCTACCAACAAACCCTTCCACAGGATATTCCGGTTACGCCAGTGATAAGACGCATCCACGAGCAAAAGCAGCACCCCGCTGGCAATAACCACCATCTGCCCCGGGCTGTACGAGTAAAATGCCAGGGCCGCCAGGATCAGGGTGAGGTAGATATACCGCGGCGAGCGCAGCCGGTAGAGCAAGTAGGCGTACAGGCTGGCACTGTAAAACGAGACAAAGATAACCGTCTCGAAGGCGGTGCGCGAGTGCAGGAACCAGGCTGGAGCGGTAGAGAGTAGCAGCACCCCGCACCACCAGTAGGGGATTTTCAAGAAATCGCGCAGGATCATTCCCACCGAAAACGCCGCCAGGAGCGAGACGAACACAGATACTGCCCGGGTGATGAAAACCGATTTACCAAACAGCAGGTATGGCACTACCTGCAGGTAGACGCTCAGGCTTAGATTGTAATAGCTGCCGTTCTTGAAATAGGTGGGCAGGAAATCGCCCTCCCAGCCGTGCAAGCCATCCCGGATCAAATCTGCCGCCAGCACAGTCTGCACGGCCTCGTCGGTGAAGAAATAGATTGGGAAATCGGGCAGGGCGATCAGGCGGGTGAGCAGATAGACCAGCAGGGAAAGAACGAACAGAATCGCCGGAAGGGAGACCAGCCAGCTTTGCCAGCTGTGGCGCAGCCCGGATGGTGTCTTGAGGCTGGAGTCGGGCTGTAATGTTGCGTCCAGCGTGCCGCTCAAGGGCTCGATCTCGCCGGAGGGGTGCACCAGAATTGCTCCCAACGGGGCCAGCAGCTGCCCATCAACCTCGCCGGAGATCATCTCAGCGGTCAGGCGGATCGCTTGCCCGGCTGGCAGTTCCAGCGATAGGCGCAGCCTGGCTTCGTCTTCGGGTGTCGCCGGATTTCCATCACCCCCAGGCTGGGAAGGTTTCTCCCCTCCCTCTGGCAGGACTGATTCGTCTGGTATTTGATCCATTGGAATCCAGTGTCCTTGCGTATGATCAAGAATTACATCTCATTTGGCCGATGAGCATTCATCGAATCGAAACCCGAGATTGAGCAAACTGACACTGGAACACTTGACACCGGAACACTGGCTACCTTAAACCCGTTTCCATGCGAGAGATCACCAGGCGCTGGATCTCGCTGGTGCCCTCATAGATCTCGGTGATCTTGGCATCCCGGAAATAGCGCTCGATGGGCAGCTCCTTGCTGTAACCCATCCCGCCGTGGATCTGCACCGCAGCATGTGCCACGAACATAGCGGTCTCTGAGGCGAACAGCTTGGCCATCGACGCCTCCAGGGTGAAGCGCCCGCCGGTTTTCTTGGAGCGCTCTTTCGCCAGGGCCGCGTGATAGACCAGCAGGCGGGCGGCCTCGATGCGGGTCTTCATGTCTGCCAGCTGGAAAGAGATGCCCTGGAACTCGCCGATTTTCTGACCGAAGGCTTCGCGCTGGCGGGCATATTCCAGGCTGGCCTCGTAAGCCGCCTCGGCGATGCCCAGCGCCTGGGAAGCAATGCCGATGCGCCCGGCGTCCAGCACGGTCATGGCGATCTTGAAGCCCTCGCCTTCCTCGCCCAGGCGGTTTTCAGCCGGGACGCGGTAATCTTCGAAGAGGATCTCGCTGGTGGCGGAGGCGCGGATGCCCAGCTTGGGCTCTTTCTTGCCCACCGAGAAGCCAGGTTTGCCCGCCTCGATGATAAAGGCAGTGATGCCGCGATGTTTCTTCTCCGGGGCGGTCATGGTAAAGACGACAATATATTCCGCCACCGGCCCGCTGGTGACCCACGACTTGCGCCCGTTAAGGATGTACTCGTCTCCGTCCCGCACTGCCCGGCTGCGCATGGTGCCGGCGTCCGAGCCGGACATCGGCTCGGTGAGCGAGTAAGCGCCGACATGCTGCCCGGACGCCACCCCGCGCAGGTATTTCTGTTTCTGCATTTCGGTGCCAAACTTAAGAATACCGAAGCAGAACAGCGAGTTGTTGACCGACATGATCGTGCCGTGCGAGGCATCCGCCTTGCAGATCTCCTCCAGCGCCAGCACATACGCCAGGGTATCCATGCCCGCCCCGCCGTACTCCTCAGGCACCTCGATGCCCATCAAACCCATCTCACCCATCTTGCGCACCGTGGCAGACGGGAACTCGCCGCTTTCATCAAACTCAGCGGCAATTGGGGCAATCTCCTTCTGGGCGAAGTCGCGCGCCGCCTGGCGGATCATCTCGTGCTCGTCGGTAAAGGGGAATAGTCCGTCGCCGGTCATGCTTGCCTCCTGTGGGGTCGGGTTGGATAATCTGATTATAGCATGCAGCGGTTGAGGACTGGCAGTCCTGCCAGTTGCATTCACTACCGACACTCTCTGCTGGAAAGCGCGCCCATCAAGAAAGGCTCTTGACAGGACTGCCGGTTCTTGATGGACACCCACACAGCTTACACCTCTGTTAGATATAACGCGCTTCAGTCGGTTGACACGCAGATTTTATCCTATATACTGGGTTTAACCGACGAACATAATCAGGAAAATTTTGTATTGGACGGGCCCTGCCTCCAGAGAGGTGCAAGTATGAAAATCCACCGACTGGTTCTCCCAACCCTGTTGGGTCTTGCGCTGGCAATTACCCTGCTGTTCGCCGCCGTACGCCAATCGCAGGCTGCGCTGGTTATCGAGGCAGTAACATCAACCCAAGATACCCAGCCTGCTGCACTTTCAAGCCATTTAGATAATCCACAAGCTACCGTCCGCTTCGTTGCCACCAGCGGCGCTGACAGTGGCGCCTGCACCGACTCCGCCAACCCCTGCCGCAGCGTGCAGTACGCCATTGACCAGGCAGTTGAAGGGGATGAGGTACGCGTGGCAAGCGGGACTTACACTGAAGTCAACAACTACGGCGGGCTGGCGCAGGTGGTCTACCTGACTAAGACGGTCACCATTCAGGGCGGTTACACCTTGACCAACTGGATCATGCCCGACCCTGATACCAACCCGACGGTGCTGGATGCCCAAGGGCTGGGGCAGGTGGTGTATATCACCGGCACGGTCAGCTCAACGCTCTCCGGTATGTACATCACCGGCGGTCAGCCACACGGCATCCAAATTTCGAACGCCTCTGTGATTCTTGCCAGCAACCAGGTTTACGGCAACTCGACCGCCGGGATTCGCGTCGACAGCTTCCCTGCCGAAATTTCTGCTGTCACACTCGAGCGCAACACGCTGCACGACAACCCGATTGGGCTGGAAGCTTACTACAGCAGGCTTTATCTGTATGACAACGCCGTACTGGATAACGGCGCACCGGGCGACGGTAGGGGCGCCTACATGATGTACAGCCAGGTAACCCTGCAAGGCAACCTGTTCACCGGTAACCAGGGCGGGGGTGGGATCGAGATCCAATCCGGCACGGCGACCCTGATCAGCAATACATTCATCTCCAACAGTGCAGATCTTGCCGGTGGTGCGATCTCCATCGCCGCGAACGAGGCGCTGCTGGAAGACAATGCGGTGATTGGCAACACCAGCGGCGGAAGCGGCGGTGGCATCTATGGGGGTAACTCGCTAACCCTGCGCGGCAACCGGATTGGTAGCAATACAAGCGCTCAATATGGAGGGGGTATCTATCTCCTATATAGCGATGCACTGCTGGAGGAGAATACCCTCCTGAATAACAGCGCGGGAGTGATGGGCGGGGGTCTGTTTTCCAGCAACAGCAGCCCTCAATTGCTTGATAACCACCTTGAAAACAACCGGTCCAGTTGGGGAGGTGGAGCAATGCTGACTGGCTCGCCCTTGATCTCGCCCCTCATATCCGGGAACATTTTCCTCTCCAACACTGCCCAATGTATTGGCGGAG